>CAMYIX010000051.1 GCA_947258615.1 uncultured Ectothiorhodospiraceae bacterium
GGGATGAGGGGTGATAAACGAGGGCTCACCCTTGGCACGGTGCACACGGCGATGCCTCCGGGCGACGCCGGTAACGCCGCGCCTCAAGGTTTGGCTGGCGCTAACGTTAATCTTTATATATGGTTTGCAACGTGGGCGAGCACGAAAAAGGCCGATGATAAATACCAGGGGCATTTATCAATGAGCAATCAGCTGATGAAGCGGTTGCAGCGTTCCTCCCTGCTGGCTGGCGGCAATGCGGCCTACCTCGAGGCCCTGTACGAGGCCTGGCTCCATGATCCCGGGGGTGTAGCGCCGCAGTGGCGCAACTATTTCGAAAACCTCCCGCAGGTCAACGGACACGATACCGGGGACCTGCCCCATTCGGCCATCCGCGAAGAGTTCAGCCGCCTCACCGGCCGCCTGCGCGGTCACCGTATCGCCAGCCAGACCGGCATGCGGCTGGCGCAGGAGCAGAAGCAGGTACGGGTACTGCAGCTGATAAATGCCTACCGCATCCTGGGTCACCGCCACGCCCGCACCGATCCCCTGCAGCGTCACGACCCGAGCCCGATTCCTGAGCTGGAACTGGCATACCATGAACTGTCGGAAGCCGATTTTGACACGGTATTCCAGACCGGTTCCCTGGTCGGCCCGGAGGAAGCGACCCTCAAGGAGATCCTGTTTTCGCTGAACCGCACCTATTGCGAGACCGTCGGTGCGGAATACATGCACATATCCGATACTACGGAAAAACGCTGGATACAGCAGCAGCTGGAAGGCGTCCAGTGCCATCCGGGCTATAGCCACGAAACGCGGCGCTGGCTGCTCGACCGGCTGACGGCGGCGGAGGGTATCGAACGCTACCTGCATGCAAAATATGTCGGCCAGAAACGCTTTTCGCTGGAAGGCGGCGAGTCAGTGATTCCCCTGGTGGGCGAGCTCATCCTGCGTGCAGGTTCGCAGGGTGTCCGGGAAATCGTCATCGGCATGTCCCATCGCGGACGTCTGAACGTGCTGGTGAATATCCTCGGCAAGTCGCCGGCCGAGCTGTTCTCCGAGTTCGAGGGTCGGCATCACGAACTGCTTGCTACCGGTGACGTCAAGTATCACCAGGGCTTCTCATCGGATATCAGGACGCCGGGCGGGCGCGTGCACCTGGCGCTGGCGTTCAATCCATCGCACCTGGAGATTGTCTCACCGGTTGTTCAGGGCTCCGTACGGGCGCGCCAGCAGCGCTACCATGACAAGAAATGCTGCAATGTCATTCCCGTCGTGCTCCATGGCGATTCATCCTTCGCGGGCCAGGGCGTGGTGATGGAGACCTTCAATATGTCCGACCTGCGCGGGTTTTCGACCCAGGGTACGGTGCACATCGTGGTCAACAACCAGATCGGTTTCACCACCAGTCATATCAAGGATGCGCGTTCGACGCTCTACTGCACGGATGTCGCAAAGATGGTGAATGCGCCGATATTTCATGTCAACGGCGATGATCCGGAGGCCGTCCACTTCGTGACCCAGGTGGCGCTGGACTACCGCATGCGTTTCAAAAAGGACGTGGTCATCGACCTGGTGTGCTATCGCCGGCACGGGCACAACGAGGCTGACGAGCCGGCGGCGACCCAGCCGCTGATGTACCGCGAGATCAAATCATTACCGACCACGCGCGAGCTGTATGCCAGCAAGCTGATTGCAATGAATATTGTCAAGCCGTCCGAGCCGGACGAGATGGTCATGCAATACCGGGACAAGCTGGACGCAGGTGAAAGCGTGACGCCAGGTGTGCAGGCAAATAACCATAACGGCAATACCATCGGCGTGGACTGGACACCATACATCGGGCATGCGTGGGACGAAGCCGTCGACACAACCGTCAGCCTGGAAACCTTGCGCGAGCTCTCTGTCCGTCTGCAGCAGCTGCCGGAGGGTTTCGAACTCAACAGCCGGGTTGCCAAGATCATGGATGACCGGCGCAAGATGGTCGCGGGTGCCCTGCCGGTCGACTGGGGATGTGCCGAGGCGCTGGCCTTTGCCACCCTGCTGCATGATGGTTATCCCATTCGCCTGTCCGGCGAGGACAGCGAGCGGGGTACCTTCTTTCATCGTCACGCCGTGCTGCACAACCAGATCGACGGCAGCATGCTCACTCCCCTGCAGCACCTGTCCGAACAGCAGCCCAACTTCATCGTGATCGATTCGCTGCTGTCGGAAGAGGCCGTGCTGGCCTTCGAGTACGGCTATGCCACCGCCGATCCGGGTTGTATGGCGATCTGGGAAGCCCAGTATGGCGATTTCGCCAACGTGGCACAGGTGGTCATTGACCAGTTCATTACCTCGGGCGAGGCCAAGTGGGGGCGGCTCTGCGGCCTCACCATGCTGCTGCCGCATGGCTATGAAGGCCAGGGGGCCGAGCATTCCTCGGCACGCCTGGAGCGGTTTCTGCAGATGTGCTCCGGCCACAATATCCAGGTCTGCGTGCCGACCACGCCGGCACAGGCCTTTCACATGCTACGGCGCCAGATGCTGCGCCCGTTCCGCAGGCCGCTAATCGTCATGTCACCGAAAAGCCTGTTGCGCCACAAGCTTGCGACCTCCAGCCTGGATGAGCTTTCAGGCGGCGAGTTCAGGCCGGTGATCGGCGATGTCGATACGCAGGACGTTAACAAGATAAGCCGGGTGATCATGTGCAGCGGCAAGGTCTATTATGACCTGCTGGAGCGTCGCCGTGAGGCCGGGCTCGATTACATCGCGATCGTCCGGATCGAGCAGCTGTACCCGTTCCCGTGGCGGCTGCTGCGCCATGAACTCGCGCGCTACCCGAACATATCCGAGTATTACTGGTGCCAGGAAGAACCGAAGAACCAGGGTGCCTGGTATGCCACTCGCCACAAGCTCCAGGAGGTGATTGGCGAGCATAACAGGCTCCACTATACTGGCCGCGAGGCCTTGCCCGCGCCGGCTGTCGGTTACCCTGGCCTGCATACGCGGCAACAAACTGTGCTGGTGGCCGATGCCCTGGGACTGACTGAAGAAGACGCCTGATGCTCGGCACTGACACACAAGGAAAATCCAAAAGGACAAGCTGATGACTATCGAAGTCAAGGTGCCTGCGCTACCGGAATCTGTCAGTGACGGTGTAGTGGTTGGCTGGCACAAGCAACCCGGCGAACTCATCACCCGCGACGAGGCGTTGGTCGACATCGAGACCGACAAGGTGGTACTGGAGGTGCCCGCCCCGGAAGACGGCGTACTGGAGCGGATCCTGATGAATGACGGTGACACGGTAACCGCTGACCAGGTCATCGGCATTATCAGCGCAGGCAAGTCGGGTGCGCCGGAGCCGCAGCCGGTCGCTGCAGCGGCGCCCAAGACCCCGACGAGCGTCAGCCCGCGGAAGAACGCGTCCATGGGGCCGGCGGCACGCAGGCTGGTGGCCGAGCATCACATTGATCCCGGGCGGATCAGTGGCAGCGGCAAGGATGGACGCATCACCAAGGCGGACGTTGTCGACTTCGTCAACCGACAGGCGGCCGAACCGGCTCCCGTCCCGGAAGAGGTGAGTGCCGGGCCCCGGCTGACGCCCGGCCTGCCCGAGTTTGACGAGGACCGGCCACAGAAGCGGGTACCGATGTCCCGCCTGCGGGCGCGCATCGCCGAGCGCCTGCTGCAGGCGACGCAGACAACCGCAATGCTGACCACTTTCAATGAGGTCAATATGCAGCCGGTCATGGAGCTGCGCGCCAAGCACAAGGAGGCGTTCGAGAAGAGCCACGGCGTAAAGCTGGGGTTTATGTCGTTTTTCGTGAAGGCCTCGGCGGAGGCACTCAAACGGCATCCGGACATCAATGCCTCGATCGATGGTGATGATATCGTCTATCACGGCTATTGCGATATCGGCATCGCCATCGGTACCGAGCGTGGGCTGGTCGTGCCCATCCTGCGCAATGCCGAGTATATGACCCTGGCCGAGATCGAGACCTATATCGTGGAGTTCTCCGAAAAGGCGCGTAACGCCAAGCTCGAGATGGAGGACATCACCGGCGGTACCTTCACTATCTCCAACGGCGGGGTGTTCGGGTCGATGCTGTCGACGCCGATTCTGAACCCACCGCAAAGCGCCATACTCGGCATGCACAGGATCCAGGACCGCCCGGTGGTGGAAAATGGTGAAATCGTCATACGTCCGATTATGTACCTGGCACTGACCTACGACCATCGCATCGTGGACGGACAGAGCGCGGTCACCTTCCTTGCCACCATCAAGGAACTGCTGGAGGAGCCGGCCAGCATGCTGCTGGATATATAGAAAATATTTTTACCACAGAGACGCTGAGTACGCAGAGAAACAATATCAAAACGGGACCCCCTCTTCTATGATCAGGACCCGGGAAATCTCACCGCAAAGGCGCAAAGGGCGCAAAAAAACAGGATTATTCACCGCGAAGACGCGGAGAACGCAGAGAACACCGTCATAACATAATCCCCTCTCCCATAAGTGGGACGTCTACATGGATGTAGGCATTAGAGCAACGCAGGGAGCAGTTGCCGAGAGGGCCAGGGAGAGGGTTGAAAAATCAGGTCAATTAGAAACCTCGTTTTTCACCCCTCATCCTAACCTTCTCCCCTTGAAGGGGAGAAGGGAAAAACAGGACATAAAAGCAGTAGGTTGGGCAAAGCGCAGCGTGCCCGACAAGCAGCATTTGATGGGCACGGCCACGCGGCCTTTGCCCATCCAGCGGTCTACCATGAGCGGGAAAAATGAAGTGGCAGGAGCGCCTCGCAGGCGCGATGAACAAGGTAATTGCTCTGCGTTCTTTGCGCCTCTGCGGTAAATGATTTTTTAATTGAAACGGATTCATTTCCATAGTGAGTATCCATGACAAAAAACTATGATGTCGTTGTGATCGGGGCGGGACCTGCCGGTTATGTGAGTGCCATCCGTTGTGCGCAACTGGGGCTGAAGACCGCTTGCGTGGACGAATGGATCGGCAAGCACGGTGGACCGGCGCTGGGCGGCACCTGCCTGAATGCGGGCTGCATTCCTTCCAAGGCGCTGCTGGAGAGCTCGGAGTTATACGATCGGGTTCATCAGGGCGGTGTGGCGCACGGTATCGTTGCCGGAGATGTTGCGCTCGATGTCGGTGCCATGATCGATCGCAAGGACAAGATCGTCCGGGATCTGACCGGTGGAATCGAGACCCTATTTAGTGCCAACGGCATCGAGTGGATACAGGGACATGGACAGTTGCTGCCGGATCGCCGGGTGCGGGTCAGCACGCATGATGCCGGGGAGCAGACCTTGTCGGCCGACAATGTCATTCTGGCTACCGGATCGGCACCGGTGGCGATTGATGCTGCACCACTGGAGGGCGAACGCATCGTGGACTCCGCCGGCGCGCTCAACTGGACTGAGGTCCCTCAGCGCCTGGGTATCATCGGTGCCGGCGTCATCGGGCTGGAGCTGGGCAGCGTCTGGCGGCGCCTGGGGTCCGAAGTCATCCTGCTGGAGGCGCAGGATGTTTTCCTGTCCATGGCCGACCAGCAGCTTGCCAGGAACGCACTGAAACTGTTCGGCAAACAGGGGCTGGATATCCGGCTTGATGCCTGTGTGAAATCGACCCGGGTAAGCGACGACGTGGTGGAGCTCGAATACGAAGACCCGCAGGAGACACATACACTGAGCGTCGATCGCCTGATTGTTGCCGTGGGCCGGCGCCCGTACACGGAGGGGATCGCCGCTCCGGAAACAGACCTGCTTTACGATGAGGGTTGTTTCATCCATGTCGATGAGAACTGCTGTACCAACCTGCCCGGTGTCTACGCGATCGGTGATGTGGTGCGCGGACCCATGCTGGCGCACAAGGGATCGGAGGAGGGAGTTTCCGTTGCCGAGCGCATTGCCGGTCAGGAGACGACGATCAATTACGACACCATTCCCTCGGTGATCTACACCCACCCCGAGATTGCCTGGGTAGGCAAGACAGAGGAGGCCCTGAGGAAGGCCGGTATCGCCTATCGCAGTGGTGTGTTTCCTTTGACTGCCAGCGGGCGTGCCCGCGCCATGCAACAGACGGAGGGCATGGTGAAGGTGCTCAGTGATGCTGATACCGACACGGTGCTTGGCGTGCACATACTCGGCGCGCATGCCTCCGAACTGATCGGCCAGGCCGTCATTGCAATGGAATTCGAGGGCAGCAGCGAGGATATCGCCCGTACCGTGTTTGCACACCCGACATTATCCGAGGCACTGCACGAAGCCGCCTTGTATGTCGACCGCAGGGCCATCCATATCGTCAACAAGAAGTCATCCTGAAAAAGAAGGCGTTCTAGTTTTCGGAACTGTTAACCTACGGAAGGTGTGATCAGTTCGTCACTGCGAGGAGCGAAGCGACGAAGCAATCTTTAAGGGGTCTTCCCCTGATTGAGTGGGTAACACATCAATTCAGACGAGACGCATTCCTTCTGATGACAAGGTTGTTGGCCGAATGAATTCGGCCCTACAACGGTAGAATGAATTCGTTCCTACTGTAGGGCCGAATTCATTCGGCCAACGGTGTTTTCGACCAATGGTGTTTCATCGTCATCTGTTATCCAGATGCAATCCCAATGGTGGTAATCGCCAATACGGGTAACCGTTGTGATGCAATAGACCTGATGCTGCAGGGAATGATGCCCCCTGCGCAATGCGTCGCAGGGCATGGTGACCTCCTTGTCTCCAATGGTAAGGATAGCTGTTGGCCGAATGAATTCGGCCCTACAACGGTAATCTACCCACTCGATTTGGGGAAGAGCCAATGAAGGCTCGGTCAGCTTGCGCCGGGTCCATTCAGAATCGCGGATCCAGTCCATAAACTTCTCGTGGGCCATCGGCTTGCTGATGTAATACCCCTGGCCATGATGGCAGCCCATGCTCAATAGCTGGTACAGGGTTTCTTCGTCCTCGATTCCTTCTGCAATGACACTGAGTTCGAAGTTTTCCCCGAGGTTGATCATGGTCTGGACGATACGACCGTCGTTGACATCCGTTGCCATGCCCCTGACGAATGATTGGTCGATTTTCAGCTCATGGACCGGAAGCTGCTTCAGGTAGCCGAACGAGGAATAACCGGTCCCGAAATCATCGATGGACAGGTGAACGCCGATTTCGCGCAGGCCGTTGAGGGTCTCGATACTCGCTTCGGGATTTTTCATAACCGCGCTTTCGGTTACCTCGATCATCAGCTTGTCGGGCGTGGTATCCCAGGTACGCAATGCGCGTATTACCAGCTCGACCAGCTCAAATTCAGCCAGGGTACTGGCGGACAGATTGACTGCCATCCTGAAATCCGGCCACAGGCGCCTGATTTCGACGCCCTGGCGCAATGCCGTGTTCAGGCTCCACAATGTCAGGGGAAAGATCAGGCCGTTGTCCTCTGCCAGCGGAATGAAATCGTCCGGACCGATGAATCCACGCTCGGCGTTGTTCCAGCGGATCAAAGCCTCGGCACCGTAAAGGCGCTGTTGCTTCAGGTCGACCTTGGGTTGATAGTAGAGCTCGAGTTCACTTTTTGTGATTGCATGTTCGAGTTCGCGGACCAGTCCACTCGTTGTACTGTCCGGTTGTTCACTGTTGTTGGCCACCTGGTATGGTTGGTAAGTCTCCCGTGCCGTGTGCATGGCCCTGTCCGCCTGTTGCAGCAGTGCGTCGATGGTGTCACCGTGATGGGGGTATTCTGCAATACCCGCATTGATCTTGATGTCAATGGTGCGACCGTCATCCAGGCAAACCTCTCCCAGTGACTCGATCATTTTGTTGGCGGCCAGCTCCGCAAGGTGCGGGCTCTTCAGGTTCAGCAATGCCAGCGCAAACTCGTCGACACCGATATGTCCGGCAAGGTCCTGCTTCCGCTTGATGGAATGTATGCGTTCAGCCACCTGCTTCAGGACCCGGTCGGCGACACTGTAACCGTAAACCGAATTGATCGACCTGAATCCTTTTATGTTCAGCAGGACGACAGCGAGGGTGGAATCCTTCTGTTCATGTTCGTGGAGCGCGCTGTCAAGGGCGGCGAAAAAGTCCGCACGTTTCGCCATGCCTGTAACTGTATCCATGGGTCTGCTGTTCCCGCTTTTTTCCAGTGGCATGAGGCGCGGTCACGCATCCTAGATATAGTAGTCGCTTGGGTCGATATCGAAATCTTCGGGATCCAGTGCCTGGGAGATGGTCAGCCGTTCGCTCAGGGTCTCCTCTTCATATTTCATCAGGTCAAGGACATGGGGCTTTTCATAGGGTACCTTGTCGGCATTCAGTATCAGTAGCAGTTTGGGGCTGAGTCGCCGAACACGGTTCTGGGACAGCACAATGGCAACCTGTCCCGAGTTCAGTTCCACCAGGGTGCCGGTCGGATAGATACCGAGGCACTGGATAAACTGCTCTACCAGTTCTTCCTGGAAATCGGTGCCGCGCCACTTGTAGAGTTCACGGATCGCATCATGCGCGGAGGCGGATTTCTTGTAGGGCCGTTCACTGGTCATGGCATCGTAACAGTCAACGATGGCAGCGATGCGTCCGCTCACGGGAATGGTCTCGCCCTTGAGTTTCTGCGGGTACCCCTTGCCGTTGAGGCGCTCATGGTGGGTGGCAACCATCTCGATGGTGGTCTTGGGGATATTGCCTGCGCCTACCAGCATTTCAACGCCGAATGTGACGTGGCGCTGCATCATACTGAATTCCTCTTCTGTCAGCCTGCCCTGTTTCTCCAGGATTTCAGCGGGGACCTTGAGCTTGCCGACATCCAGCAGCAATGTGCCCATGGCCACGTCTTTCAACTCGTTCTTGGGAAAGCCGAGATGACGGCAGAACGAGGCGGCCAGTGCGCAGGAGTCTATGGCGTGGGAATAACTGTAGGCGTCCTTTGTCTTCAGTTGGCGCAGCAGCATGAACGCATCCGGGTTACGCAGGACACTGTCGGTGATTTCGTCAACGGCCTCATTAATGGCCGGCACGTTGAGTTTTCCCTTGTTGCGGATGTCATTGAAGAGGTCGTCAACCAGGCGCTGCGATTTCTTGTAGGTTTCCTTGGCCGGTTCCAGTTCATGTTCCACGTCAGTGATGTCGTCATACTTGGCCTGGGGGCGCGGCAGCTTGGAAACCTGGACCAGTTGCTGCATGGTCACCTTGCGGCTGGGGTCATGCTGGTGGTAGACATCCGGGGCATCGACACCGAGATCCACATTGATGTATACGAATTCGCACAGCTCCTGAAGAATATCGATCTCACGCTGTCTTTCCACTGTGAAACCCTGGAACATGAACGGCGTTTCCACCCAGGGACGATCGAGTTCCTGGACGTACATTCCCTCCATCAGATTGACGGTGCTGATACGTTTTGTCGATGCAAGGTGTTTTCCGTCATCCCTGTCCTCTGACACAGCGTTCATGTTGCTCATTAGTGCAGTCCTTTAATGCTAAGGTTGAATTCACGGATAGATGCCAGATCTATCGGCATCCCGTGGCGGCTCTTGAGCAGGGACAGGTGATTTCCCTGAGGGTGAGCAGGAGCGAAAAACGTGGCTGTGGCGGCAGGTTCGGCACGCGCGACAAAAAAGCCATCAGCCGCCTGACGGGCCGGCCACGATCGAGAGGGAAGGGGGGGTTATCTAACTGATTAACATATATTTCTGACTTACGGTGAAGGCCGGAACCCGGTTAGTGAGTGATTATAAACTGCGCGATTCCGGGTCTCTGCCATGCCGGGCCGGGAATGACGGTTTGATCAGGCTTACCTTTAATAAGCCGGGTTTTCGAAGGCTACCGGCCCAACGCGGGCCGGTCAGGGGCCGGTCAATCGCCCTTGACCCAGCGGGCCCCGCCTGGCGTGGTCTCTTTTTTCCAGAACGGGGCCCGGGTCTTCAGGGTGTCGATCAGGTATTCGCAGGCCCTAAAGGCGGCCTCGCGGTGGGGGCTGGCGGCGGCGACGAACACGATACGCTCATTCGGTGCCAGCGGACCGACCCGGTGGATAATGAGGGCATCGGTCAGTTCCCAGCGCCGGCGTGCCTCCTGCTCGATGTCGGCCAGCGCCTTCTCGGTCATGCCGGGGTAGTGTTCCAGCGTCATCTCGCTGATGGTCTCGCCTTCGTTCAGGTCCCGCACCAGGCCGACGAAGCTGACCACCGCGCCGGCGCGGCCGGCGCAGCTTCCCCGCACCCGCTCCAGTTCGCTGCCCGGATCAAAATCCTCTGTCTGTACGCGGATCAAGGTTCGGCCTCCCGTAGGATGGGCAAAGGCCGTATGGCCGTGCCCATCAAACCCCGTGTGTTGGGCACGCTACGCTTTGCCCATATATGGTCTCCTCCCGTTTTGCAAGATTTTGCCTGGGCGGTGACAGGGACAGGATTGCTCTCATATATCCGGCCTGTTGGTGAGGAA
>CAMYIX010000052.1 GCA_947258615.1 uncultured Ectothiorhodospiraceae bacterium
CCCCTCAGGCTGCCGCTACCGAAAGCAAGTAAGTAACCCTTACTCGCCAGAAAAGCCAAACGGGGGCGACTCTTTCGAGTCACCCCCGTTTTTTTTGGCGGACACTGAATCCATCGAATCGAGCGGGGTACACCATGAAAAAGGGAATGATCACGGCGTTGATAATCGTCGCGGGCCTGTTCAATCCGGCTGCGCGCGCCGATGTGCTGCTACTGGTGCACGGTTACCTGAGCGGTGCACAGTCCTGGGATGCCAGCGGAATCACTGCTGTGCTGGGACGTAATGGCTGGCAGCGTGCGGGTGTCTATGCGGCCGGCCCGGCGGGTATCCAGCATATCCCGGTAAAAAGTGCCCGCGCGGAAAACTCGTTCTATATGGTTGACCTGCCCTCCGAGGCGCCCGTACTGGTCCAGGCCTTCCAACTGCGCCAGGTCCTGCTGGCAGTCAGCCAGGCACATAAGAATGAATCGATTATTGTGGTGGGGCATTCGGCCGGTGGTGTGGTGGCGCGCGCGGCGCTGGTGCGGGGCCAGGCCCGAAACGTCAAGGCATTGATTACTATCGCCACGCCGCACCTCGGCACACATCGTGCCGAGCAGGCCCTGGATGCGACCGATATCCCGTTCCCCTTTTCAATAGTGACCGATGTGCTGGGCGGAGAGACCTATGATACGGCCATGCGCTCACGCAGCCTGTACGTTGACCTGGTGCGCCCGCGGCCGGGCAGCCTGCTGTTCTGGCTGAATAATGAGCCGCATCCCGACATCCAGTACTTCTCCATTGTGCGTGGCAAGGACGCGGTCCTGTCGGGTGACTATGTCGTACCAGGTTACAGCCAGGACATGAACAATGTGCCGATGTTGCGCGGCAAGTCATCACGCATATTGATTCCCAGGCAGCATGGCCTGGACGTACTCGACGGGAACCTGATCATCAATCTGGTAGTCAATCTCAGCTAGTCTGGAATGATTTCGACGTCCTTCCAGAAGGCCACATAATCCCTGATGTCGCGGGCCGCCGGTTTCGGTTCCGGGTAATACCAGGCCGCGTCCGGGTTGGTACGGTCCGCGACGACGATGTTCAGGTAGGAGGCCACGCCTTTCCAGGGGCAGCTGGTGCGTGTCCCGCTGGCTTCGAGATATTCACGCCGGAGCGAGTCAGGCGGGAAGTATTGGTTGCCCTCGACAGTGAGGGTGGCCGCACTCTCTGCAATCACCACTCCATTCCAGACGGCCTTCATTCAAGTGTCCTCCTGTACTGTCACGTTCCCTGGCGCTCACCGCCTGCCGGGTTTGAGCGATCATACGGAATTGGATGGCCGGTCGGGAGGACAAGTTCCCGGACGGCAGCGGCGTGTCCTCATGGCCGGTCCCGCAGCCGGCATCGCCGCAGTTTTCTGTTGGATTATGCTAATTAACTGAGTTATAAATTAAATAAGCTGACAGCAGGGCCTGCGCAGAGTGATTGCAGCGGTCCGAAACGGGGGTGAGGCGTGATTCGATTTGTTGCCGGGCTGCTCTGGCGGGTGATTAACTGGGTGGAACTGGCGATCTTTACCGTCACCCTGTATGTGTTGTCTTATCTGCCCGGGGTGCTGCGGCCCTTTTACTATCCCCTGTTTCGATACTGGTGTCGCAGCTTCGTGCGCGCCCTGGGCGTCGACCTGAGACTGCACCAGAAAAATACCCGTCCCCTGCCGTCGCAGTACATCCTGGTGGCGAACCACCCCTCGGCATTAGAGGACATCGGTATTCCGGCGCTGTTCCCGGTCCACTCCCTGGCAAAGGTAGAGGTGAAGGACTGGTGGATTGTCGGGCGTATCAGCTGGGCTGCGGACTCCCTGTATGTGCATCGGGAGTCGCGCGAGTCACGCAACCAGGCTGCCGAAGAAATCGAGCAGGCCTTGCTGGATGGAAAGAACATCGCCCTCTATCCCGAGGGGGGATGCAAGGGACGCCGTATCTTTGAATCGTTCCGTTATGGTGCCTTTGATATTTCGCTGCGCACCGGTTTGCCCATCCTTCCCGTGTTCCTGCATTACGAGGCGCAGGATGACTTCGAATGGCGCGAGCCCCAGACCTTGTTGCACAAGCTCTGGCATATGATGACGACCCAGAATAACCGGGCGAATTACTATGTCTATGACGCAATCGACCCGGACGCTTTTGCCGACAAGGCGGCTTACACGGAATACGTTCACGGCAAGTACCTGGAATGGCAGGCGCGCTACCTCGACTGAGCCTGCAGGCCGCATTGCCCTGAATGGGTCTCTGGTGTTTTTGATGTCTCACCTCGTCGCGAGCGTAGCGAAGCAATCCCCCGGCAGTATGATCAATCAGTTACAGATTGCTTCATCGCTACGCTCCCCGCACTGAAGAAAATATCGGATCTTTTCTGATGGATGCCTGATTGTACTGTTCTGTCGCCCGGTGGGCGGGCGGGATACGGCAAGCCATGATAGAGTAGTGTTCTGCATTTCCCGGCAAGCCTGTTGCTGAAAATCAATGAAGCTGCGCACACAGATATCCCTGTTCCTGTTTCTCTTCGGGCTGGTTCCCCTGTTCGCGGCCATTCTGATCAACGTACCGCTGATTTTCGACCGTATCGAGCAGCTCTATCACAAGGCCTATTTGCAGAACCTGCGGGAGGGGTTCAGCGACCTGGACCAGCATATCGCGCGGCGCCATGAGACGGTCCGGCTGCTTGCCAAGTTTCCGGAGCCCGGTATGCTGCCGGTCGGCAAGGGTCGGCCAAGAGACAGCGACCTGGAAGTGGCGCGCTCGCGTTACGTCGAGTGGCTCAACCAGTTGCTGCTGGATCAGCTCGATGTTGTCCGCATCCTGTTTCTGGATGGAAACGGTCAGGTCCGGTACTGGCTGGAAAAGGGCGATGTTTCCGGTGGCGTGCTGCCACGCAATGACACGGCCGCTTACAGCAACCCCCAGTTCATCGAGGCCGGTTTACAGTTGCAGCCGGGAGGTGTCTTGACCGGACCAATTGTCTTCAATCGCGAGGCAGGCGAGGACTCACCCCACAAGTTCATGCAACTGGGCCTCGTCAGTCCGGTCTACAGTGTGCCGGCCACCGAAGCGGGTAGTGTGGGCAGCAAGCTGGGCGTTGTTATTGCCTACCTGGATATCGGTGGTCTGGCCAATGCCTACCGGGGCGTTTTCTGGGTGCAAGACGATGGCAGCTACCTGGCACAGGATGATCCCGAGTCGACGGCCTTCTCTGCCTTTGACGACTTTCCGGGGCTGGCGGACATATTCAGCAAGGGCGAGCTGGCGCTGTGGGAGAAGGATGAACAGCAGGTGCTCTGGGTGCCGCTGTTAATTACCGAGGATTCCGGACCCTTGTGGGTAGGGCGCAGTGTCGACCCTTCGCCAATCGCCAAGCTGCGCCATGCGATCGAGGTCCGCGTGGTGACCATCGTACTCGGTCTGCTGATGGTCGTATTTATCGTCGCGCGCCTTATTGCATTGCGTACCGAACGCCTGGGGCGTGAACTGACAGACGGGATCTCCCGGGTGATAGAGCACGACGAGCCGGTCAGTTTTACCTGGCGGCGACCGGAGGAACTTCATGCGCTGGGCGACAACCTTACTCGTCTGTCCATCACCCATACTCAGCATAGCAAGGCCCTGCGTGATTACGCCCGGGAACTGGAAGAGTCAAACCGCTACAAGTCGGAATTTCTCGCCAATGTCAGTCATGAGCTGCGTACCCCGCTCAACTCGATACTGCTGCTCTCAAAGATGCTGGCCGACGACAGCAGGGAGCGGAAGCCTCATGAGGACCTCAAGCAGGCGCAGGTGATTCATGCGGCCGGCAATGACCTCAAGGCGCTGATCGACAACATTCTCGACCTGTCGCGTATCGAGGCGCGTCAGATGTCCCTGCACCCGGAACGCATCAGCCTGTACCAGCTGCTGGACGATATCCGGCAGCTGCTCAAGCCGCAGTACGATGAAAAGGGCCTCAGCTTGAAGGTCGATATCGACAGGGACGCGCCGGAGTTCATTGAGACTGACAAGGAAAAACTGCGCCAGATCCTGATCAATTTTCTCTCCAATGCAGTCAAGTTCACTGCCCATGGGGGGGCGGAGATGCATCTGCGGAATTATGCCGGCGAGTCTGGCGGGGATTACGCCGTCTGCATCAGCGTGACCGATACCGGGATCGGCATCCCCGACGACAAGCAGCGAGTGATATTCGAGGCCTTCAAGCAGGCGGACGGGTCAACCAGTCGCCGCTTCGGTGGTACCGGGCTCGGGCTGACCATCAGCCGCGACCTCGCCCACCTCATGGGGGCTGATATCCGCCTCGATAGCCAGCCAGGGCAGGGGGCGACCTTCTCCCTGCTGCTGCCGGAACACGTACCGCAGGTTGCCGGGGGAAGCGACAGGGCAGCGTCGGCGGCGGAGGCCGGGGCCGCGGAACAGCAGGCAACCATTCCCGAGGCGGATTACGCGGGGGCACGGGTGCTGCTGGTGGATGACGATGTGCGCAACCTGCTGGCCCTGACCCCGGTGCTGGAACGCTGGGGAATGCAGGTTATGGCAGCCGGTGACGGTCGGGAGGCGCTGGAGACACTGGAAACAGAGGGTCACTTCGACATCCTGCTGTTGGATATAATGATGCCTGAACTGAATGGCTTGGAAGTGGCGCAGGAGATCCGCAACAGGCCCGCCCATGCCGACCTGCCGGTGATTGCGCTGACGGCGCGGGCCGGGCAGGAAGAACTGAGTGACTGCCTCGCAGCGGGCGCTGATGATTACCTGGTCAAGCCCATCGGGCTTGTGGAGCTGAAGACATTGCTGGATAAATACCTGACGGGGACTGGCGGGCAGGCCGAGCCAGGAGAGCATAGCGGAGGCGGGCTGTGAACCGCTATACCGGATTCCGGATCCTGATTGTCGATGACAATGAGAATAACCTGTACACGCTGCATGCCCTGATAAGCAAGTACATGGACGTGGAGGTACTCGAGGCCAACTCGGGTCAGGCGGCTCTCGATATCGCCCTGAATGACCCGCGTATCGATTTGATTGTGCTCGACATCCAGATGCCGGAAATGGACGGTTTCCAGACCGCCTCCATGCTCAAGGTCAGGAAAAGGACCCGGGACATACCGATCATCTTTTTGACCGCCGCCTATAAAACCGATGAATTCCAGAAGAAGGGCTATGAGGTGGGTGCGGCAGACTATCTGCTCAAACCTATCGATGACAACCAGCTGATTAACAAGATCAGCACCTATCTCAGGCTCATAGAAAAAGAGCGTGACATGAATCGGCAACTGGCGGCGCTGGTGGCGGAGCGCACCCGGGAGCTGCAGCAGGCCAAGAACTACCTGGAAAATGTCATCGGCAATATGGGCGAGGCACTGTTGCTGCTGGAACCATCGGGCAAGATAAAGGCCGCCAATCCGGCTGCCTGCAGTATGCTGGGTTATGAGCAGGCCGACCTCATCGGTATGTCCATCGGGGATGTCTTCGAGGAAGAAGAGCAGGAACAGGCCAATGCCTTCATGGGGACCTGGCTGGAGGCGCTGATCAGGACGGGTACGATCAGCAGTATCGAGGCCAGTTTTATCGCCAGGGATCAGCGCCGGGTGCCCATCCTGTTTTCGAGGACGGCCATCAAGAATGATAGCGATGAAATTACTGATATCATATGCATTGCCAAGGACATGACCGGCTATGCACGTGTCGGTGCAGAATAGTTGCAAGCCGGGCGCTGCCCGGTAAACTTCGTGGCAGACTATTTGTGGAGTGTTAAATGGAAGATTCAGTACCGGACAAGACACCTGAAGAGGACATCACATTAACCGCGGATGCACTCAAGGCGATGGGGCACCCCCTGCGCTGGAAGATCCTCTGTACCCTGGGCAACAACGAAATGTCCGTCGGTGAGATCGTCGAGAAGATTGGTACCTCCCAGAGTAATGTGTCGCAGCACCTCGATCAGCTGCGCAACAAGAACATCGTTACCTCGCGGCGTGACGCAAACCGCATCTATTACCGGGTGCGCAACGACCAGCTGCTGGAGTTGATTGGCACAATGCGTTCCGTGCTATGCCATGTGAACCTGGATGATATGTCCCCGGAATAGCGGGGCGGCTTACTGGAGCCAAAAAAAACGGGGGTGACTCGAAAGAGTCGCCCCCGTTTGGCTTTTCTGGCGAGTAAGGGTTACTTACTTGCTTTCGGTAGCGGCAGCCTGAGGGG
>CAMYIX010000053.1 GCA_947258615.1 uncultured Ectothiorhodospiraceae bacterium
ATCCAGTGTGTCATGTCAGGCAATACATGAACGTCAAACATCATCCCGATAGTGATGAAGAACAAGCCCAGCAACACGTCGCGGAAGGGACGGATATCGGCTTCAATCTGATGCCGGAATTCGGTTTCGCCAAGAACCATGCCTGCCAGAAAGGCGCCCAGCGCGAAAGACAGGCCCGCAAAGTGGCTTAGCCATGCGGATGCCATCGCAAACAGTAAAGCCGTCAACGTGAACAGTTCTGTCGAATGGTAAGTTACAATGATTCGGAACAGCGGCCGCAGCAACCACCAGCCGACGGCCAGCATGGCTGCGATCACCAACAGGCCCTTGCCGAACGCCAATAGCAGTTCCCATGCGAGTGCGGTCCCGGGATTTTCAGACAATACCGGGATCAGGATAAGAAATGGCACCACCGCGATATCCTGGAAAAGAAGAATGCCCACTGACAGCTTGCCATGCGGCTGTCCCAGCTCCTGCTGGTCATTGAGTTGCTTGATAACAATTGCCGTGGATGACATTGCCAGCACACCGCCCACGACAACAGCGCCTGGCAAAGGGAGACTGAATAACCAGGCGATCGCGCCTGCCAGTATTGTGCTCAGCAGGACCTGCGTGCTACCCAGCCCCAGGACCACTTTTTTCATGGTGTTCAGTCGCGCCAGGGAAAACTCGAGACCGATGGTAAATAACAAAAAGACAACACCGAATTCGGCGAGAAAATGGGTGTCCTCGGTGTGCGGGATCCAGGCCAGCCCGTGCGGACCGATGATCACGCCGATCAGCAGATAAGCCAGAATGGTGGGCAGCTGCAGACGGCGAAACACCGCGACGGCAATCACCGATCCCGCGAGCAGGATGATCACTGCATCAAGAGTGCTCTTGTCCATCGCCATTTCCCGCATTACGCTGAGAAATACAGGAAAACCATTGTATCAAAAGAAGCACTCCATGCTGTCACCCGGGTATTTATGGAGGTGGCATGTGCCGGAATATCAATTCGCCTGCGCCAGGTCGTTCAGGGTCCAGTCGTGCTCAAAGTAGCTTATCTCCACCGGATTCACTTCAAGCCACTCACGGGTGTCCTTGTCCAGATAAGGCAGTATAAAATCCAGCACGCCCTTCTCCCGGCTCTGGAACAGTTGCCTGTCCTTGTTCAAAATCCATGAGAGTGTGAGAGTTCGCGTACTTCTGTCCAGACTCAAGCCTTTGCCTGGATTTTCCAGCATTTGTGCAGAGAAAGGTTTTGCGGTGCGGTCCGGACAACTGACCGCGGCACAGCTTACAGTGAATACAATGCGTGGATCATTAAACTGCCCGAGCAGGATATCCTTTTCGATCTCCTTTAACGAATAGCGGGTATTTCCGATACGAATCGCTTTCTTCGACCAGGGATACTTAATCAGGCTTATGCTCAGGCTGCGAATGGAATCCACCGGGTAATGATCGACAATCAGCCGCATGGCAGCAAAATTGTAAGCATTTATCCAGAATGCCTTGGCCTCATTCGGGTTCTGCAGTCGCGTGGAATCGACACCTTCGATCGCCTTCAGGGCCTGCTCGAACAGCGACCCCGGCTTGCGTGCATCGCGCGTCATTAACGCATAGTCGAATACCGTGGTCTCGACACCCCGAATCGTTACCGCAGGACGCCAATAGGACTCAAGGACCTCTCCATAAAGACGCTCAAACTCGGCCAGACCGGCATGCGAAAGACCGGATACAGACAGCAATAACACAATCGAGCACAGCATCAGTCCTGTTTTCTGCATCATTTGGTCACACTTTATTTTTCAATTCCACAGACAGGTGGCTGGCCACCGGGTACTTGTCCGGCGCGGTCGAGCTGGACAGGACAAACGCCGGCAGCTGGTTGACAAGAATGGCTGTTTGCTGCAAGCGCGACAGGTTTTTTTGAGGCTCACGGCATACCTCCACCAGACTTGCCGTCATGCGCCCGCAGTCGCGGCGAATGGCGTATTGCGTACATCCGGCCGATCAGCACGGGTAACCGGCCGTATACGACCGCCGGCTTGCTGACCAGCGTCCGCACCCACAGCAATGATACGGCCATCATGGAATCGGCTCCACCCGTTTCCCCGCCGTCCCGGGCTGTCGGTGTCCCGCCAACCACAATACAGCCGCCCCGCCGACGGCCGATAGTAACGAACCGACCACAACACTTAGCCGCGCGCTGCGAAAAACATCCGGATCCGCGAACGCAAGGCCGGCGATGAACAGGCTCATTGTGAACCCGATCCCTGCCAACAGAGCCACCCCGTAAACCTGCCACCAACCGGCCCCATCCGGTAGCTTGGCCACGCCGGAACGCACGGCAAGCCACACAGCACCGAAAATTCCAAGTTGTTTACCGACAAAAAGTCCCAGCACGATGCCCAGCGAAGCTGGTGAAACCAGTGCGGTGACGGTGGACGCTGAGAGGACGATGCCGGAATTGAAGAATGCAAACGCCGGCACCACGCCAAGCGCAACCCAGGGGTAAAGCTGGTGTTCAGCCTCCCGCAGCGGCGAGAAAAATTTTCCGTTTTTCCTTGCCTTCATCGGAATCGCGAGGCCGATGGCCACCCCGGCGAGCGTCGCATGCACACCGGACTTGAGCACGGCGACCCAGAGCAACAGGCCGACGATCGCATAGGCTGCATTGCGGGTGACGCTGAATACGTTGAGTCCGATCAGCGCAGCGATCCCGAATGCCGCCATCACCAGGGACGGCGTGGCGAGCTGCTCGGTATAAAATAGCGCGATAATCAGGATCGCTCCCAGATCATCGAAAATCGCCAGCGCTATCAGAAATACCTTTAGCGAACTCGGCGCCCGCGCGCCGAGTAGCACGAGCACCGTCAGGGCCAGCACCGTATCCGTCGCCGTGGGGATTGCCCAGCCACGCATGGCCATCGGATCGCCGAGGTTAAATGCAGTGTAGATCAGTGCTGGTGCCGCCATGCCGCCCAACGCGGCGAAAACCGGCGTCGCAATAGACTTGTACGTGGACAACCGCCCTTCCAGAACCTCGCGCTTCAGTTCCAGTGCGATTAGCAGAAAGAAAAATGTCATCAGTCCGTCGTTGATCCAGAGAATGAGCGGCTTGTCGATGGCGAAAGTGCCCACCTGTGCGTTGACAGGCAGGTGGTGGATCATCTGGTACCAGTCCTGCGCCGGCGAATTGGCCAGGACGAACGCCAGCAGCATGGCGGCCAGGGTGGTCAGGCCAGCCACCTTCTGCGAGCGTGACAGATATTTGATACCCATGATTAGTATCCATCCTCCAGTTCGTCATGTGCTTGCCGATGTCGCAAGCGGCTGTGGTGCCTACGGCATATCATCGGCCTGCCACGCAGCATTACGTGGGTGCTGATGCAACTACGGATGGCCCGGATGAGGCGCGCGACGCGTGAATACCCTCCAGTCGTGTGCGCTTGAGCAACAGGGCATTGACGGCCACCAGTGCCGAACTGCCGGACATGGCCAGTGCCGCCACCTCCGGGCTGATCACCAGCGGATAAAAAACACCGGCGGCGGCAGGAAAGGCAATGACATTATAAGCCACTGCCCAGAACAGGTTCTGGTGCATTTTGCGCAGTGTGGCGCGTGACAGTTCGATGGAGCCCAGAACATCGTAAGGGTCGCTTTTCATGAGCACCACATCGGCGCTTTCAATGGCCACATCCGTACCGGCGCCGATGGCAAAGCCAACCTCCGCCTGTGTCAGCGCCGGGGCATCATTGACGCCATCCCCCACCATGCCGACCTTTTTGCCCTGTCCCTGAAGCTCCCTGATCTTGTCTGCCTTCTGCCCCGGCAGTACATCGGCGATCACGGTACTGATACCGAGTTCCCCGGCGATGCGTTCGGCGGTGGCCTGGTTGTCGCCGGTGAGCATCGCCACCTCGACGCCACGCTCCTGCATCTTCTTGACCATTGTTGCGGCCGTCGGTCGTGGCGCATCGGCAATGGCGATCAGGCCCGTCAACTGACCGCCATGGGCAACATGCACCACGGTCTGGCCCGACCCCTGCAGGCGGGCGGCCTCATCCGCCAGGCCCGCCATGTCGACCTGCTCTTCGTCCATCAAACGGCGATTACCCAGCAACAGGGTTTTTCCGGTCACTTCGGCGCGGGCGCCCTTGCCCTCGATGTTGGTAAAGCCGGTCAAAGGTTCCAGCTTCAATCCTTCAGCACGTCGCAGGATGGCCTGGGCCAGGGGATGGTCAGAACCCTGCTCCACCGTGGCCGCCAGGCCCAGGACAGCGTCCTGATCCGAATCCGGCGCTGCCACTACCTCCACCACCTGGGGCTCGCCCATGGTCAGGGTGCCGGTCTTGTCGAAGACGACGATATCGAGTTTGGTGGCATCTTCCAGCGCCGAGGCATTCTTGAACAGGATGCCGTTCCTGGCACCCAGGCCGGTGCCCACCATCACCGCCATGGGTGTGGCCAGCCCCAGTGCATCCGGGCAGGCGATGACGAACACAGTGATGGTGAGGGTTATCGCGAACAGCACCGTTGAGCTGAGTCCCCAGAACCATACCGCGAAAGTGGCCAGGCCGATGACGATGGCAATCACCACCAGCCATTGAGAGGCCTTGTCCGCCAGCAGTTGCGCCGGGGCCTTGGAGTTCTGTGCCTCCTGCACCAGCTTGACGATTTGCGCCAGCGCCGTGTCGGCGCCCACCTTGGTGGCACGGTACCTGAAGCTGCCGCTCTTGTTGATGGTCGCGCCAATGACCGTATCACCCGGTTTTTTCGCCACCGGCATGGACTCACCGGTGAGCATGGACTCGTCCACCTGGGATTCGCCCTCCAGCACCTCGCCGTCTACCGGGATTTTATTGCCGGGGCGGATCACCACCACGTCATCTTTCAGCACCTCGGCGGTTGGAACCTCCACCTCGGCACCATCGCGCAGCACCATGGCCTTGGGCGGGGCCAGGTCCATCAGCGAGCGAATGGCGTCCGAAGCACCGGCACGGGCGCGCATCTCCAGCCAGTGGCCGAGCAGGATGAACACCAGCAGCACGGCGACGGCCTCAAAGAACTGTACCCCCGGAAACAGGAAGGTTGCACCGAGGCTGAACAGGTAGCCGGTCCCCACCGACAGCACCACCAGTACCGCCATGTTGAGTACACCGTTTTTCAGTGCGCGCCAGGCAGCGACGAAGAACGGCCAGCTGGGCCAGATCACGGCAATCGTCGCCAGGATGAACAGCCACGGGTTGAGGTCCAGGCCGAAGGGCGGCGCCGGTGGTGTGAACAGCCCGCCCATGGGTGAATAGATAAAAATCGGAATGGTGAAGATCAGGCAGACCCAGAAGCGGTTACGCATGTCGCGCACCATGGCCTGCATGTCCATACCCGCCCCGTGACCCATTTCGTGTGCACTGCTGTCTGCCGCGGACGGTTCGCGGGCCGCGTGCTCTGCGTGTTCAGCGCCGGGTTCGTGGGTTGCGTGACCCGGCATGACCATTGTTGCCGCTGCCGCGGGCGGGTCTTCGGGCAGGCACAGGTGTCCGGGAAGCTGCTCACCGGCACAGTGGTATCCACACTCATGCACCCGGGTCTTGATGGTCTTGAGATCAACGAGCGTTTCGTCATAGACCACCGTCGCGCTGCCGGCGACATAATTGACCGCGGCTTTTTTTACGCCGGGCAGTTTCGTGATCTGCTTCTCCACACCGCGTGCGCTCAGAGCCGAGAGTAGGCCTCCCACTTCAATAATACTGGTCTTCATTGTTCACTCCCCTTGATAATATTCTTTGTGCAGCACAAGATCTCCACCCGTACCGCAGGCGATGGGCGTGGTTAGCCTCTGTCTACACATTCAGGTGCGACAAATACAATCGCCAGCTGCACCTGTTTCATACCCGTGCCGGATCACATCAGATCCGCAGCGGGAGGATCCCGGTCTACCTGGTGCAGTCGGTCGCCACATTCACGTCGGTGTCATAAGCCCTGCCACATGGGGCGCCTGACTCAGTTGCCGAAATGCTGATGCGTGAATGTCGCATCAACGTCAGGCATCCCGGGACGACGAATCTGCACTTTAATGTGATAGGTGTTGTTGGCGGACATATTAAAATAGTTACCATAGGTAACTGTCCCGGCTATGGTCATGGGTTCGAGCTTTTCCTGCTCGCCGCCCATGACCGTTGACGCCGTTCTCCACAAAGCACGCCTCGACGCAGGCAGTGCAGCCGTCGGCGCACCGATCGACATCGATCAGTAATCCCCAGCGCTGCAAGCTGGAGGCTGCCTCCCCGGGTGCGCGCGCCCGGGCGAGCTCGATCAGGCGCAGACCGGGAGCGGACGCAACGACCGCAGTGGCGGCGATGGTCAGGTGAAGGAAATTGCGACGGCTCAGACTCATGAAGTTACTTCCTTTTTACATTGCGACCCTGCACACAACAAAGTGAATGTTGCCGCCTGACCCGGCGTAGCCGTCGCATTGCACATCCGCCATGGTCATGTCCAGGACAGCCGAGCAGCGATTTCTTCACAGGCTTACCCCGGCTTCATTCCATGCTGGCGGTGATGCACGATGTATTTCCCGGGCTCAGCCTCGAAGGCCTCCCTGCAAGCCCCCGCACAGAAGTAGTAGGTCTTGCCCTGGTACGTGAACTCATCAATTGCGGTCTTGCGGCTGACTTCCATACCACAAACCGGGTCCCTGAAACTGTGTTCGTTACTTTTCTTTTTCATGTTGACCCCATGGTAATTTTAAGGATGGATATTTCAGTGCATGCAAAGTGGGTATGGCCGTCAGCGGCACCCGCATTCGTCGGGTCTGCACACGATATGTGCCGCCTGCCCGGTCGATCATTGTCCATTGGTCGAGGCGTTACACGCACGGCTGTGACACCGGATTGCACGAACATGCGTCTATTACTATGCCCATAGTTCCAGCGTATAGTGACGCATGACTGCACCCAGCACATCGCTACGGGTAATGATCCCCGCCAGCGCACGCTCTTTTACAATCG
>CAMYIX010000054.1 GCA_947258615.1 uncultured Ectothiorhodospiraceae bacterium
GCGGTCGGGGCGCTTGCCTTCCCCGCTTGTGGAACTGGGATCATCGCGGATGTAGATCAGCCGGCAGACCGAGAGCCCGTTGCATTCGCCCATGTGGAAGGCGCCCCCGTCCGCCATCTGGGTCACCGCCTCGTGTTTCTCGCGGGTGTAGCGCAGTCCTCCCTGCTCCCCGCCTGGGCCGGCCTCGCGAAGACTCTCGGGTGCGGTGATCCGGCAAGGTATACGGCTGGCAAAGACGCCGGCCAGGTCGAAACGACGCCTGCCGGCGGCGTCTGGTGCCGAAATGTCCTCCGCCGCGACGGACCAGCGGTAGCCAAAGGACTTGGTCTTGACCAGCAGCTGGCCGGAGGACGCGGACAGCGGGAGGTAATCGGCCGCGGTCACCCGCATTTTGCGGTCGCCGGGGAAGGTCCCGTCGGGGGAGAAGTCCAGCGATGCAACGTGGACGGCCGTGTGAATGGCATCCGCAGTGCGTCGATCGACATCATCCAGGCGGAACACCTCGCTCACCCCGTCGCTGTCGAATTGGCAGGCGGCGGCCTCCGGATGTTGCGTCTTCAGCAGGTTGGCCAGGTTCTTGTGCGCCTTGGTGAAAAGGTAGGCGCTGTGGCTGCCATCCGGTTCGGTGATGACCGCCAGCGCCTCGGTGTCATGGCGGCCCAGCAGCGCCTCCAGCCCGGGGACGGCCAGCTCCCCGCAGGGCCTGTCGCCGCAACGCCCGGGGTAGCGGAAGCGGAGTATGGCGCTGCCGGTCAGGCCGCGCTTCAGGGCCTCGCCCAGGGAGGCCGGTTCGGGAATGCGCCAGATCGCCGGCAGGCGCGCCGGGTCCGGATCGGAGACCTGGTCCAGCCAGAGCCAGTGACCGCCGTGGGCGAGGCAGGTGCGGCGGTTCTCGCGGGGCGGGCGCTTCGCCGTGACCTCAACGAGGCGGCCCTCCACGACGCGGCAGCGCGAGCCTGCCGCGTCGTAGCGTTCGAAACGCACACAGGCATTGCGCTGTTTCAGGTTCATCCCGGTATCGGCGAGATACAGGATCTGCCCACCGTCGCCATCCGTTGCCGAAGCCATATCCTCGGCATCGCGCGGCCGCCGTCCGTGCAGCGAGATGTCGGCCCGCAGGAGGGTCTCGCCGGGCCGGGTCGTCAGCAGCGACAGGCGCGGCTTGTCTTCCTCGTGCGCCCACAGCAGCGGGTATCCGCTGCCGTCCTGGATGGCGGCGCGCGCCAGTCCCGAGACCTCGTTGATGGTGCGGGTCGCGCCATCCGCCGTCTTCCGGGTGGCGCGCACCTCGATATGCGGCTGAGTCGAGCAGGCCTTGCCTTGCGCCACGGGGTCCGCGCCGGCGGCCGGGAGCCACAGGCAGGCCAGCAGGAGTGGGGCAAGATCCCGCCTTGTGGTGGGCGGGCGGGAGCGGGGAGACCCGGGTCGGTTACCGCTTTGCAGGGGCCATCGGTCAATAATCGACATCTTGTTTCGAGGCGATCAGGGTCACATCCGAGACGCCGTCCGCCCCGCTGACCGCGGTGACGAACTGCCCCGTGTCGACGTTGCGCTTCAGCGAGATGTCGAACGTCAGGGAGAGGTACCTGCCATCCCCCGAGGGTTCCAGGTGCAGCAGGCTGGAGCGCTTTGCGAAATCGCTGATCTTCTCGAGGTAGGATCCTGAATCGTGTTCCTGGTCGAACAGGAAGCGCAGCACGAACTCGCTCTTGTAGGTCGAGCCGAAATTGGTCTTGTAGAGGACCAGCGCGATCAGGGTGATGAAGATACAGCTGCTGATGGCCAGGAAATAACTGCTGGTGCCGGCGGCCATGCCTTCCGCCAGTGCCGCGAACACGAAGGCGGTGTCCTTGGTGTCTTTCACCACGGTCCTGAACCGGATAATGGACAGGGCCCCCACCATGGCGAAGGCGCGGGCCAGGCTGGAGCCGATTACCATCATCACCACCGCGACAATGGTTGCAACGAACACCAGGGTCAGGGTGAATGACTGCGAATAGGAAAGACCCTTGTGGGTATAGCGGTAGACATAGGCGACGACCATGCCGAGCACGAGCGCCAGTGCCATGTTGAGCAGTATCTCGACCGGTTCATAGGTACCGGCGCCTGCAGAAAGCGAAAAAAGATCTTCCATCGGTTGTCCCGGTTAGCTGAGTACCGGCGTGAATATATCGGCGAGGTGCAAGTTATTCAAGCCGCGGAGCGAGCTTCCAGGCCTCGATGCCCCTGCAGACCTTGGATACCGAAACCCGGGTCAGCTGGTAGCTGCGGATGATGCGGTGGAACCAGCGCGGGATGTGCGCGGTGAACTTGACCTCCATGACGGTGTACCCGCGCAGCAAGGCCCGGCGCCTTCTGCGGTCGTCGGGATACAGGCAATCCGTCGAGGTGCCATACAGGTGGTCGTCGAAGGTGAGGCGAAAATCGGGGCTGAAGCGGCTGACATAGGGGCGCCGCAGGTAGTCGACCAGCATCACCGGGCGGATGGACTTGCGCAGGCAATCGAACTGGAAGCGGTCCTTCACATGACCGCCTTCGATATGGCGCAGGATCGTCCCGCCGATGTCCCTGTCGTGACCGGCAAACAGGGCGCTGTTCCCGTTGACCAGCGGCACGCGTTTCTTGAACACCTTCTGGTCGTGTCGCCCCTTGATCTCCAGGAAGGTGTCGCAGGGCTCGCCCGGGTCGTTGGTGTAGGTGCGCAGGCGAAACTTGGCGCGATGCGCCAGGCCGTCGATCTTGTCGTAGTAACAGGAAAAGGCCGGGTCGTCGAAGTAGAGACTGCGCACCACGTATTTCTGGTGAGGCTTGTCCGCCACGACCGGGTCCGGCTGCAGGAAGTGAGCGAGCTGCGACTCGATCTGTTCCCGCAACGACTGGCGCAGGATGTACTTGAACTCGAAACGCAGGAATTCGCGCTGCTGCACGCCGGTGCGACGAATGGAGGTGGCAAATTCTTTTAGGTGGGCACTCATTTCTTGTTGTTCTCTTTTAAGTACTTCACGGATTACTGATGTATTGGGGATGAGGCAACCTGCCTCAAACTCCTTTTTTTGTATAAAAAACTGAAGCTAATGAATTTTATGTGTAATTGTTTTTATAGATAGTCATATTATTGACGTAATCATATTGTCATATTTCTGACTGTAAGGGAAGTCCACAGGGGTACGTATGACATCCGCGCCGCCCAGGCCAGCTGCCCTTATTCAGGATGCCTGGTCCGTCCCGCGCCTCTTGATGTACGAGGGCGGGGTGCGGATCCCGCCTGTGGCAGTGTGTCGCCAAAAGCACCCGGAATCGCTTTATCTAATTGATATATCTGTAAAATACTGGGCAGGCAGGGCGCTGGCTGGACTTCTGGTATCAGAGATCGGGCCCTGTAAGCAAGGATTACGAATTTGACTTATGTCAAATAGCAAACCGTCGGATGCTGCTATATTCCCGCGTGTCCGGACCCGCGCGGGCGAACCGTTCTCTGCAACCCGTACCGGATCCGGTCATGCAGCACACGATCGCGTACGCGTTGTGTTTTTTTGTACATACGATAATTACAGTAGAATACCAGATGAAGCACTTGACTATGAAAGAACTGATTACCGGTACGGCCATCGCCTCCCTTGCGCTGTTGCTGGCAGCGGGCAGTGCCTATGCCGGTCCGGGCAAGGGGCCGAAAAAAGAGCTGTCGGTGGGTTTTGTCGAGAATGCCTGCACTCTCGAATCGTCCGGAATGTTGACCGTTGAGACCACGGTAACTGACGACAGCGGTGATACCGTTATTCCCCTGGTTGTGGATTCCATCACGGTGCAACCGATGATTAAGTTCAAGGGCAACCGCTGGTATTCCTTTGGATCTGGATCGGAATCGAGCACAGAAAATCCGAATACAGAAATGTTCAATCTCTGTGCCGCAGGTTTCAATGGTACGGCTGTCAATGCCGAGGTCACCGTGGTGATCGATGGCCTGACCTACGTCAGCCGATGCGACGATGATCCCTCTACTGAGGATGACGAATCCGATCTCCAGACCGAGGGGCTCTGCGACGAATAGCCATAAACTGCCATAGCACGCATACCTCCTGCACCGGAACCTTCGGGGGCAATCCCCGCCTGTCCGGTGCAGGAGTTTTTCTCCGGGATCCTCCGCGGCAAGGGTTTGACACCGCTCTGGCAGACAATGTGTTCCGGCTCGTCCTGGTTTATACGCCGGGTTTTTTCACTTCAACGCTCAGGTGAAATCCAGATGATGCGAATTCAGCGGCTTTTTCCGCTATATCTGTCCGTTTTTTTGCTGCTGCCGGCGAATGCACCCGCCGGTGCAGTCGTGGAGTTTTCCGCCGACGTGCTGCAGACCATACCGGAGCAGCCCGACATGCATGGCAAGATCTTTGTCGGCAAGGACAGGATGCGTACCGAATTCAAGATCGATGGCCGGACCATGATCCAGATCGTCGATACCGAGAAGCAATTGGCCTTTATGCTCAACAGCGCGGATCGAGGTTATATGAAGCGCAAGACGGGACCCGGCGATAACCCCCGGGGCAGCGGCACCATTCAGGCCGATAACCCCTGCGCCGGCATGCCCGGGACCACCTGCAAGAAACTGGGGTCCGAGGAGTTCAATGGCCGGATGGCAGACAAGTGGGAATTCGAGAGCACCGCCGAGGGCCAATCCGCAAAGATGCTCTACTGGCTGGACCGCGAGCGCCTGATCCCGCTGAAACAGATGATGCCGGACGGGACAAACATCGAAATGCGCCTCGTGGGCAAGGAAAAAATCAACGGGCGTGCTACTGAAAAATGGGAAATCAGCATACAGCGGATTGGCCGTCAGAGCAGGGTCTCACACCAGTGGTTCGACCCCGAGCTCAACACCATCCTGCGCGATGAACAGGCCGGCGGCTACAAGCGTGAATTGAGCAACATCATCATCGGCCCGCAGCCAGCCGAACTTTTCTCCGTACCGGCAGGACACGAGGAAATCTCTGCTTCCGAAACAACATTCCAGGGGGAAGGCAGCTACCGTTGAGAATGCCCGTTCCGCATCGCTAGCGTCATCGTTTGCTCATTTTGCAGTCTCCCTGTAATTCAATTATGTTCGGGTCCTGATGGGGCGGGACAGCACATGATCACGGTCATCGCGAATCTGAAAGGCGGATCCGGCAAGAGCACCGTTGCCTTCAATCTGGGTGTCTGGCTCGAGAAAAACGGAAAGTCGGTCGTCGGTGCGTATAAGAAGAATAAACACCCTTTCCACCCAGGTCCAGCAGCAGCTCCGACCGCGAATGACCCGCCCGGCAACCGTTCGATAGCCCCGAATGGGCCTGTATTCCACTCACGTCGCTGTAAACACGCCCACTTTTTCTCCACACTCGGCTCCATTCCCGCTATCCGCCACGACGAATCCCTGCCGCGGCGGTGTGAGCGCCGCATTTGAATTGAACCGTTGGTTTTCGGGCTCGTCAGTCGAACAGCCCCTGGTGCAGCCCAGCCGGGGGCGCCCGGCTTTCGGGTAACGCCCTGGACTCGCTGGCCTCGGCTTTGTGCTTCAGGTGATCGAGGATCTGTTTGAGAGCCTGCCCCGCGAGCGCAGCGAGTGCTTTGGGCATCACCGCCGGGTCTTCGATGCAGGCGACAACCTTGAGCGCGCCGCCGCATTCCCGGCAGGTCTCGATGTCGATATTGAAGACGCGCTTCAGGCGTTGCGCCCAGCTCATCGAGGCGCGGCGTTCGGCAGGGGTTCGCTCTTGC
>CAMYIX010000055.1 GCA_947258615.1 uncultured Ectothiorhodospiraceae bacterium
GAATTCATTCGGCCAACAACCTCGCCATCAGAAGGAATGCGTCTCGTCTGAATTGATGTGTTACCCACTCAATCAGGGGAAGACCCAGAAAATTCCCTCTCCCCCCGGGGGCCAGGGAGAGGGTGCTTCAATCAGGCAGTTAGCTATATTTGATCCCCTCTCCCCAACCCTCCCCCGGAGGGGGAGGGAGAATATGGGACAGCAGTGACTTTATAGCTAAATTATCGAGGTGTTTTTTTCTTGTTAGTGTTAGTAGTTTTCTCTGTGTTCTCCGCGTCTCTGCGGTAATTAATCCTGTGTCTCATTTCTCCGGGCAATAAAAAACGGCCTCACGGGCCGTTTTTTATGTCGGTGCTGAAAGCCGTTCAGCTCACCAGGGTCTTTTTGAGTTTGTTGATGGCGTTTTTCTCCAGCTGGCGGATGCGCTCCGCGGAGACCTCGAAACGCGCCGCCAATTCCTGCAGGGTGGTCTTGTCCTCGGACAGCCAGCGCTCCTCCAGGATGGTGCGGCTGCGTGTGTCCAGCTGCGCCAGGGCTGCAAACAGATTGCTGGTGTTCTGCTGCTCCCAGTCCTGCTGTTCGACGGCCAGAGCCGGGTCGTTGGACCTGTCCGTCAGGTAGGCCGCCGGGGCGAACTGGCGGGCGTTCTCGTCATCCTCGCTGCCGCTCAGGTCAAAACCGATGTCCTGTCCACTGAGGCGTGATTCCATTTCCAGCACCGTTTCCGGTTTGACGCCGAGGTCTTCTGCCACGGCATTGACCTCGTCCCGGTTCATCCAGCCGAGGCGCTTCTTGGCGCTGCGCAGGTTGAAGAACAGCTTGCGCTGGGCCTTGGTGGTGGCGACCTTGACGATACGCCAGTTGCGCAGGATGTATTCATGGATCTCGGCGCGGACCCAGTGCACGGCGAAGGAAACCAGGCGTACCCCCCGGTCGGGGTCAAAGCGCTTGACCGCCTTCATCAGGCCGATATTGCCTTCCTGGATCAGGTCGCCCAGGGCCAGACCGTAGCCACTGTAGCCGCGCGCCACCCGCACCACAAAGCGCAGGTGCGACATCACCAGCCGGCGCGCCGCGTCGATATCGTTGTCCTGCTGCAGGCGCAGTGACAGTGTCCGTTCCTCCTCGGCGCTGAGCACCGGGACACTGAAGGCCGCCTGGATATACTGGTCCAGGTTGCCGGTCGGCAGCGGCAATGCAAGTGTCTGGTTTCTAAGGACTAAATCCTTGCTCATGGGGGTCGTTCTCCGTGTTGCTGGCGCACATTTTAGCACTCTGGCATATAGAGTGCCAATTGGCTGAAAAGTTTCAGGAAAATCGGCATATCAGGGCAAGACTTGAGTCCCCGGGCGGGTGGCACGCGCTTGGGCATGTACGTGCACCGATCTGTACCGTTGCGGGTTGGTTTGCGGACTGTGCGTCTTGCTAGACTGCGCAGCTTGCGACAGTGATAACCTTCGACGTCTACTCTCAATCGCAATCCGGGGTGTCCTAACCAATGCTCAAACATGTCTGTCTGATCGCCGTAGCGCTGTTTCTGTGCGCCTGCAGTACACCCCGTTACCAGGTGGTTCACGATTTCGAGCCACCGCTCGGCGCCGGGGGAGCGGCCTGCATACAGGCCTGTTACCAGGACCAGAAGAGCTGTCAGCGGGACTGCTCGGGCAGTTATGACGCCTGCCTGGCGGCAAGCCGGGACATCGCGGAGGCGGAATACCAGGCGAAACTGGACCTGCATAACCAGGCGTTGGACGACTATTATGCAGATCACCAGGCCTACCTGGTGCAACGGGAATTATTCCAAGCCAAGCAGCAATTGCTACTGAACCAGCTCGACCAGGCCCATCACCGGTGTCACCGTGAAGGCCAGGGCAGTTATGCCTGCAAGCGGGCAAGAGAACTGGATGCGGAGTTGTCGCAGCGGCATGAGCCCACTGAGCCCGTGAAGCCGCAGGCACCCAGCCTAAACGATGAAGTGAAGCGTGCCCGCTCCGGCTGTACGCGCAGCTGCGATTATTGTGATGACCGGTTTCGCAGCTGCTACACCTCGTGCGGGGGCAAGGTGTCGACCCGGCGGGTATGCGTGGCCCATTGTGAATAGTGAATAGCCGGAGGGCCTGATTCGGCGGCGGGTGGCTGATTTCAGGTCGGTTCGATGGCGCTGAGGTGACGTCCTACGGCCAGCCATGAACCCAGCAGGCCGAGTATGGTGCCACTGCCCAGCAGCATGAGCAGCAACTGCAGGGGCAGTGTCTGCAGGGTGAAATTGCTCTGGTAAAGCCCGGTAAGCTGCTGCACCGGCCCGGTCAGTAGCCAGAAACTGATTTCCACCATCAGCCAGGCGACGCCGGCGCCGAATACCCCGTACCAGATCCCGCTGTAGAGGAACGGGCGCCGGATGAAGCTGTTGGTCGCGCCGATCAGCTTGGTGACTACGATTTCCTCGCGCCGGTTCTGGATCTCCAGGCGGATGGTATTGCCAACAACCAGCAGTACCGCCAGTGCCAGCAGGGCGCTGATCACCTCGATGCCGCGCCGCGCGATGTCCAGCATGGCAGCCAGTCGCTGGACCCATTCCAGGTCCAGTTGCGCCAGTTCGGTTTCCGCCAGCGCCCGGAACTTTTCCTGGAGTTTGCCGGCCGACAGCGCGTCGCTATACCCCGGGCCCGGTGTCACCAGCAGCACCACCGGCAGCGGGTTTTTGTCCAGTGCGCCGAGCACGTCGGCGAAACCCGAGTGCTGTCCGAATTCCTCCAGAGCCTCGGCCGGGGTAATCAGGGTGACGGCGGCAATCTCCGGCCAGTTACCCACCTTGTTTGCCAGTGTACGCGCCGCGTCCTCTGATACTCCGGCCTTCAGAAATACCGACAGACTGGCCTGTCCATCCCAGGAACCGCTGAGCCGATCCAGGTTGTCGAGCAGCAGGTACATCGACGCGGGCATGGCCAGGGCGATCCCGAGCACGGCGGCCGTCATCAGGCTGGATACCCAGCTGCGGTAGAGTCGTCCGAGGCTGTCGAAGGCGACCTGGGCATGGCGCAACAGCCAGGTCTGCAGGGAGAGCCGGCGCCGCAGTGACTGGCTCCAGTGATGCGGCGAGCGGCGCCGGTTGCTGCGCGCGTGATTCATGCGCTGAGTCCCGCAGGATTCAGCAGGTGCCCGTGGTCCAGGGTGATGACCGGGTGGTTGAGCTGCTCGATCAGGGCGATGTCATGGCTGGCGATGAGTACGGTGACCCCGACCTGGTTGAACAGGGCGAACAGGTTCATGATTTCGCGCGACAGTTCGGGGTCGAGATTGCCGGTGGGTTCATCGGCCAGCAGCAACAGGGGCTTGTTGACCACGGCGCGGGCGATGCCGACGCGCTGCTGCTCACCGCCTGACAGGGTGATGGGATAGAGACGTTCCTTGCTGAGTAGCCCGACCTTGTCGAGTGCTGCCCGTGCCCGGCGCCCGATCTCCTGGTGGCGGTAGCCAGCGATGATCAGCGGCAGGGCGACATTGTCGAACACGGTGCGGTCGAACAGCAGGTGATGATTCTGGAAAATGAAGCCGATCTTGCGGCGCAGGAACGGGATGCGTCGCCGACTGAGCCGCGAGACATTCTGGCCATCGACAAAGACCTGGCCACGGGTCGGGCGCTCGATCATGGCGACCAGCTTGAGCAGCGTACTCTTGCCGGCGCCGGAGTGCCCGGTCAGGAAGGCCTGCGCGCCGCGCTCGAGCTGGAAACTGACGTTGCCAAGGGCCTCGAAACCGCCCGGGTAGCGCTTGCTGACGTTGTCGAAACGGATCATAAAGATCTAGACCATGCTCTCACCGCGGAGTCGCGGAGGACGCGGAGAAAACCAAAAAACATTCACCGCAAAGACGCTAAGGACGCAAAGAAAACAAGAATAAATGTTAAAAACGAAAAGACATTTCGTTGGTCGGGTTGGCGCAGCGGAATCCGATAATTCGGCTAATGAAAAAACCCGGTCTTTTACAGCGAGCATGGATCTGCCTTTCATGTGGTGATTAGGCCGGTTAATCGTTTTTTCATATGTTCTAACTCTGCGTCCTCCGCGTCTCCGCGGTAATAATCTTTCTTTGCGCCCTTAGCGTCTTTGCGGTGAATAATGTGGATTGACTTAGTTTCCAAACCTTCACGGCTGTTCCGTCTCGAACAGGGCATCCACGAATTCCGCGGCGTCGAACTCGCGCAGGTTCTCGATGCCCTCGCCGACGCCGATGAAGCGGATGGGGATGCCGAGTTTTCTGGCAATGGCGAAGATGATCCCGCCTTTGGCGGTACCGTCGAGCTTGGTCAGGGTGATGCCGGTGAGCCCCATGGCCTCGTTGAACTGCTGGGCCTGGTTGAGGGCATTCTGGCCGGTGCCGGCAGGTGTGCAGACGGCCGGCAGTATCGGCGATCAGCACGTCGATGTCGCGGGCCTGCGCCGACTGCAGGGCATCGAAGATGACCGAGGCGGCGTCGGAGCCCTGCTGCTGCGCCACCACAGGGACGCCGTTGCGCTCGCCCCAGGTCTGCAGCTGTTCCACGGCCGCGGCGCGAAAGGTGTCACCGGCGGCCAGCATGACCTTGTGGCCCTGCTGCTGAAGGCGGTGGGTGAGCTTGCCGATGGTGGTCGTCTTGCCGGCGCCGTTGATACCAACCATCAGGATCACGTAGGGCCGGGTGCCCGCCGGAATGGCGAGTGGCTGGCTGCAGGGCGCGAGGATGGCCTGCATGTCCTCTCGCAGGGCATTCATCAGGGCATCGGCATCGCCCAGTTCCTTGCGTGAGACGCGCCGGCCGAGGTCGTCGATGATCTCGCGCGTGGCCTCCACTCCGAGATCGGCAACCAGCAGCGTGGTCTCGATTTCCTCCAGAAGCTCTTCGTCGATGGCCTTGCTGCCAAGCACCAGGCTGGCGACGCCGTCCGTCAGGCTGTGGCGGGTACGCGCCAGGCCGGACTTGAGCCGGGAGAACAGGCCGCTCTTCCCGGGGGTGTCTGAATCACTGGTGGTCTTGTTTTTCCGGAAACCAAGCATGTGAAAAATTGTCTGTGATAGGGTCGCGGTAATGGCAATTGCTGCGCTGAGTATCCTATCATCCCATAGCCGTTCGGGTTAACAGGCAAGATATTGGAGGTTGCATGCGAGTTGTATTGATTATGGTGTTGCTCCTGTGCAGCCAGCTGCTGCTGGCGCGCGGGGCGGTGCACGAGTACCAGCTGGATAACGGTATGAAACTGATCGTCAAGGAAGACCATCGCGCCCCGGTGGTCGTGTCCCAGGTCTGGTACAGGGTCGGCGCCAGCTACGAGCACGACGGTATTACCGGCATCTCCCACGTGCTCGAGCACATGATGTTCAAGGGCACGAAAAACCATGATGCGGGTGAGTTTTCCCGCATCATCGCCGAGAACGGGGGGCGCGAGAATGCCTTTACCAGCCGCGACTATACTGCCTATTTCCAGCGTCTGGAGAAGGGCCGCCTGCCGGTGAGTTTCGAACTGGAGGCCGACCGTATGCGCAACCTGCAGCTGGATGAGGCCGAGTTCGCCAAGGAACGCAAGGTGGTGATGGAAGAGCGCCGTCTGCGTACCGAGGACAAGCCCACCTCGCTGACCTATGAACAGTTCCAGGCCGCGGCCTTCACCAGCAGTTCCTATCGCAACCCCACTATCGGCTGGATGGATGATCTCGAGAACCTGCAGCTGGACGACCTGCAGGCCTGGTATGAACGCTGGTATGCCCCGAACAACGCCGTCCTCGTGGTGGTCGGCGATGTGCAGCCCGATGCGGTCTTCGATCTGGCCAGGCAGCATTTCGGGCCACTCAAGCCCGAGCAGATCCGGGCCCCCAAGCCGCGCATCGAGCCGCCGCAACCCGGTCAGCGGCGTGTCACCGTGTCGGTGCCGGCCGAGGTGCCTTATTTGTTGATGGGATTCAAGGTGCCGGTGCTGGGGACCACCGAGGATGCCCACGAGGTCTATGCCCTGGAGGTGCTGTCCGGCATCCTGGATGGCGGTGACAGTGCGCGCCTGACCCGGGAACTGGTGCGTGGCAGCCAGATCGCCTCCAGTGCCGGTGCCGGCTACGATCTCTACGATCGCCAGGCCAGCCTGTTCCTGATCGACGGGACCCCGGCCAACGGCCAGAGTATCGAGGCAGTGGAGCAGGCGCTGCATGAGCAGATCAGGCGCCTGCAGGAAGAGCCGGTCGAGGCCGGCGAACTGGAGCGCGTCAAGGCCCAGGTGGTCGCCAGCGATGTCTTTGAGCAGGACTCGATCTATTACCAGGCCATGCAGATCGGCCGCCTGGAGTCGGTCGGGCTGGACTGGTCGCTGATGGACGAGTACGTCCAACGGATCAATGCCGTGACCGCCAAGCAGGTCCAGGCGGTCGCCAGGAAGTACCTGGTGGCGCAGCAGCAGACTGTGGCCGTACTCGATCCCCTGCCGCTGGACAAGGGCGGGAAACCGCGACCGGCACCAAAGGGAGGCAGCCATGGGCATTGATCTTCTGGGCCGGGCCATGCGCACCGGCGCCGTAATCTGCGCGGCCTGGCTGTTCACCCTGGGCACGGCGCTGGCCATGCCGCCGATCCAGCACTGGCAGACCGCGAACGGCGCACGCGTGTACTACGTGCCGGCACCCGAGCTGCCCATGCTGGATATCCGCGTGGTGTTCGCGGCTGGCAGCGCGCGTGATGCCGACCTGCCGGGACTCGCCAGCATGACCAACCACCTGCTGGACAAGGGGGCCGCGGGGCTGACGGCCAACGATCTCGCGGCACGGCTGGAGGGGCTGGGTGCGCAGCTGGGTTCCGGCGCCCTGCGCGATATGGCCTGGGTGTCGCTGCGCAGCCTGAGCGCCGCGGCACGGCTGGAGCCGGCAATGGAGGTGTTGCTGCAGGTGCTGGGCCAGCCGGATTTCAATGCAGGTGATTTCGTGCGCGAACGCGAACGTACACTGGTTTCGCTGCGCGAGGACGAGCAGTCGCCGTCGACGATCGCGGAATACCGTTTTTACCGGGCGGTGTTTGGCGATCACCCCTATGCCACGCGCCCGGTCGGTGACGTGGCCAGCCTGCAGCGGATGACGCCCGGGGACATTCGTGCCTTCTATGAGAAATACTATGTCGCCGGCAATGCGGTGATTGCGATCGTGGGCGATGCCGACCGCAAGGCGGCCGAGCGCCTGGCGCAGCAGGTTGCCGCTGCCCTGCGCGACGGAGAAGCGGCCCCCGCCGTGCCGGTGGTCGCCCCCCTGGGGGAGGCCTCCGAGGAGCGCGTCTTTCATCCCTCTAAGCAGACCCATGTGCGCATGGGGGCGCCGGGCATGCGCCGCGGGGACCCGGACTACTTTCCCCTCTACGTGGGCAACCACATCCTCGGTGGCGGTGGCCTGGTCTCGCGCCTGAACGAGGAGATCCGTGAAAAGCGCGGTCTGTCCTACAGTGTCTACAGTTATTTCTCGCCCATGGCCCAGGATGGTCCCTATGTCTTCGGGCTGCAGACCCGCAATGACCAGCTGGACGAGGCCCTCGAGGTCATGCGTGACACCCTGAAGACCTTCCACGAGGAAGGGCCGACGGAAGAGGAACTGGTGGCCGCCCGGAAAAACATCACCGGCGGCTTTGCCCTGCGGGTCGACAGCAACAGCAAGATCGTCGAATACCTCGCCATGATTGGCTTTTACGGCCTGCCGCTGGACTATCTCGAGACCTTCAACACCCGGGTCGAGGCCGTTACCCGCGAACAGATCCGCGCTGCCTTCCGGCGCCGGGTGCCCGTGGGCAACATGGCGACCATGATCGTGGGCGGGGAAAAGTAGCCTTCCCCACTGCCGGGACTACACGTTAACCGGAATTTCCTGACAGGCCGGCGCGGCAATCGCCGGCAGTTGCGCCCCTGTCTCCCTGCTAGGCTTTTCCCCGGGCTGTCCCGAATCGGAACGAACGGGTCTGCCCCGCTTTATCGGGATTGAAGTCTACCTAAACAGGGAGGTGCTTATGTCCAAGGAACGGACACCTATGTACAACCTGCCGGCCTGGCTGCCAGGCCTTGCCGGCAGGTTTCTTACTGCCAATGCCGGTGCCGGCACCAGCCTGGTCGGCAACGCCGATCTGGTCAGGGACGTCGATTTCCAGAACGGGCCGGATTCCATCGTGTTGCGCAGCAGTTCCGGGGTGCTGGACGCGCTTGGCTATGGTGACTTTGCAGGCGGCGTGTTTGCCGGCCGGCAGCAGCCTGGCCCGCCGTAATCCGTTGCTGGATACGGATGACAACCCGGCCGATTTCCTGGTGCTCGATCTGCCGACGCCGGGCAGGGTGCCGACGAGCCCGGTGCCGGTGCCTGCCGCCTTCGGACTGTTCCTGTGAGGGATTGCCGGACTGGCTGTGGTGGCGCGCAGGAAGTTGTCGGCCCGAGGGGAGTGAAACACAATCGGTCCGTGCAGTTCGTTTGACGGCCGGCCGGCAAGGCCGGATGATGCCGTCACATGAAATCGAACCAGCCCCGCAACCAGTTGCGCATCATTGCCGGGACCTGGCGTGGCCGCAGTCTGGGCTTCGCAGCGGTGCCCGGTGTGCGCCCCACGCCGGACCGGGTACGGGAAACCCTGTTCAACTGGCTGGCGCCGGTGATCCTCGGTGCGCGCTGCCTGGACCTCTACGCCGGCAGTGGCGCCCTGGGTCTGGAGGCCGCCTCGCGTGGTGCCGCCGAGGTCCTGCTGGTCGACAGCGACCCGCTGGTCGTGCGCACCCTGCGGGAACAGTCGGGCATGCTGGGTGCCGACCAGGTCCGGGTGGTGGAGGCCGATAGCGGGGCGTTCCTGCGCGGCCCGGCGGAGCCCTTTGATGTGGTGTTCCTCGATCCGCCGTTTCGTGAGCAGCGCCTGCCCGCAGCAATACGTCAACTCGAGGCGGGTGCCTGGCTGGCGGCTGAGGCCTGGGTGTACCTGGAGGCGGAACGGGAACTGGAGTTGCCGTTGCCGCCGAACTGGGAGTTGTACCGCAGCAAAACGGCCGGCCAGGTAGCCTATCACCTGGTGCGGCGTCATCCGGTGGTGTGACTGGCGGCGACCGGGATGCGGCGTTTCTGTATCTGTCCGCCGGGGCCATTAACTGTACCCACAAACTGGTTTCCGCCATAATCGGGCCATGGATACCGTCGTTTACCCGGGCACCTTCGACCCCATCACCAACGGACACTCCGACCTGGTCGAACGGGCCTCGCGCCTGTTTGACAAGGTCATCGTGGCCATCGCCGTCAACCCGGACAAGCAGGGGGCCTTCCCGATAGAGACCCGTGTCAACCTGGCGCGCGACGTGCTGGCCCACATCGACAATGTCGAGATCTGCAGCTTCGACAACCTGCTGGTGACCTTCCTGCGCCAGAGACAGGCCGGAGTGATCCTGCGCGGGCTGCGCGCGGTGTCCGATTTCGAGTACGAGTTCCAGCTGGCCGGCATGAACCGTCACCTTGCGCCCGAGATCGAGACCCTGTTCCTGACGCCGGCCGAACAGTACGCCTATATCTCCTCCAGCCTGGTGCGCGAGATCGCCAGCCTCGGTGGTGACGTCACGCCCTTTGTCCACAAGAAAGTTGTGGCTGCATTGCGTGTTTTATTCCAACCGGTTGCAGTCATGTCGCTATTGATTACCGACGAATGCATCAACTGTGATGTATGCGAGCCCGAGTGCCCGAATGATGCCATCTACCAGGGCGTGGAGATCTACGAGATCAACCCGGAGCTGTGCACGGAATGCGTCGGGCATTTCGAGACCTCGCAGTGCGTGGAGGTGTGCCCGGTCGAATGCATCCTGGTGGACCCCGATATCGAGGAGACCCGCGAACAGCTCATGGCCAAGTATGAAAAGATCACCGGGAAGCAAGCGGTATGACGGCCGGCCCTGAAAGCATCTCGACAAGGCCCCGTTTCGGGGCCTTTTTGCTGTGCGCCCTGCTGCTGGTTGTCCTGTCCGGCTGCGCGCATCGCCCGCCAGCGGCCGCGATCGCCAGCGCACATCCTGCAGCCACCCGGGCCGGCATGGAGATCCTGGCGCAGGGCGGCAATGCCTTCGATGCCGCGGTGGCGGTGAGCGCGGCGCTGGCCGTGGTCGAGCCCTACGGTTCCGGCATAGGTGGCGGCGGCTTCTGGTTGCTGCACCGGGCACGCGATGGCCGCCAGGTCATGGTCGACGGGCGCGAACGTGCCCCCCTGGCCGCCGGGCGCGACCTCTGTCGATCAACGGGGCGCTGGCGGCGGGTATCCCGGGTGAACCTGCGGCGCTGGCGCACATTGCCGAACACTATGGCCGCCTGCCGCTGGCCGAGAGCCTGGCACCGGCCATCGGGCTGGCCCGGGACGGCTTCCCGGTGGACGCGGTCTACCGGCGCCTGGCCGGTTTCCGGCTGGCGGCGCTGCAGGACGACCCGGAGTCGGCGACGATCTTCCTCGAGCGCGGCGAGATCCCGGATGAGGGAAAACGCATTGTCCAGGCGGACCTGGCGAATACCCTGGAGGCGCTGGCACAATCCGGCCGGGACGGTTTTTATGCGGGTCCGATCGCCAGTCGCCTGGTCGAAGGTGTGCGCCGGGCCGGTGGCATCTGGACGCTCGACGACCTGGCGCAATACCGGGTGATCGAGCGCGAGCCGGTCAGCGGTCAATACCGGGGCCTGCGCATCGTGTCCGCCGCGCCGCCTTCCTCCGGCGGCACGGCGCTGGTGACCATGCTGAACATCCTGGCGGAATTCCCGCTGGAGGCGTTCGACACCGTCACACGCACCCATGTCACGGTGGAGGCCATGCGCCGGGCTTACCGTGACCGGGCCCAGTACCTGGGCGACCCGGACTTCGGTGCGGTCCCGGTGGCGCAGCTGACCGGCAGCGACCACGCGGACGGGCTGCGCGCCTCGATCCGGCTGGACCGGGCCACACCCAGTTCGGCGCTGCCGGCCGCTACCCCGTCAATCGAAGGGCAGGACACCACCCACTTCTCCATCCTGGACCGTGACGGCAACCGGGTCGCGGCCACCCTGAGCATCAATTACCCTTTCGGTGCCTGCCTGACACCACCCGGTACGGGGGTGCTGTTGAATGATGAAATGGATGACTTCTCCGCCAAGCCCGGTGTGCCCAATGTCTACGGCCTGGTCGGCGCCGAGGCCAATGCCATCGCGCCCGGCAAGCGGCCCCTGTCGAGCATGTCGCCGACCTTTATCGAAAGTACGGAGGGTGTCGCGATCCTGGGGACGCCCGGAGGCAGTCGCATTATCACCATGGTCCTGCTGGCCGCGCTCGACCACGCGGCCGGGGAATTGCCGGTATCCTGGGTCGGCCTGCCGCGCTTCCATCACCAGTACCTGCCGGACGTGATCCAGTACGAGCCGGGTGCGTTTGACGGCGCGCAGATCGAGGGACTGGTCGCACGCGGTCACCGGTTGAAGCC
>CAMYIX010000056.1 GCA_947258615.1 uncultured Ectothiorhodospiraceae bacterium
AATTGGTAGACGCGCTAGCTTCAGGTGCTAGTGGGGGTAACCCCGTGGAGGTTCAAGTCCTCTCCTCGGCACCAAATCTGTCGCCATACACGCGTATCGCTTCCCGAGCCCTTGACCAGTTTCGGGTCCGTCTGCTGCCTTACCTTGAGTCAACTGCAGCTTGAGCTGACAGCGCTGCTTGCCCATCTGCCCCGAGAAGGGAATTCAACAACCCGTGAATAAGCGCACTGCCCCGTTAGTCAGCGTGCATTATGGCGTGGAGCCGGGATATGTCCCGCAAGGTGATCTTGCCACGTTTAAGCTCGACGGCCCCCTGGGAAAGAAAATCACGCAGGGTGCGGCTGACGACCTCCCTGGCGGTGCCGATTTCTATCGCGATCTCCTCATGGGTCATGGCGATGGTCGGCGGCTCGGTGGCTGCCGCCTTGAAACGTGCAGCGAGAAAGTCCGCCAGCCGGATGTCAACACGCTTGAATACCAGTTCCTCGACCAGCGTGATAACGTCGACAAGCCGTTTACCCATCGCCTCGATGGTAAATTGCCGTACCACGGCTTCGGACTCGACCCAGCTGCGGAATTGCTCGGCCGGCAGGGTCACTGCCTCCAGTGGTGCATCCACAACGGCCATGGCCGGTGTCGTCGTTCCCAGCAGCGCGCACATAATGTTGATCGGGCAGGTCCCGCCCTGGGTCACGTGATACAGGCTGATCTCGCGCCCGCTGTCGGCCAGGGAAAATATCCGGATATTACCCGAGCCGACCAGCACGACCTGCCGACAGACATCTCCCTTGCCGAACAGGAAGTGCCCGGCAGGGGCGGACACCAGATTCCCCGCCGCGGCAATCTTCTCCTGCATCGGCGCGGATGCCTGGGAATAAAAGGGGTAGTTCTGCAGGATTCTCTCGACCGTCAGACTCATGGCTTCCGGACTTCCGGCAGCAAGGGTTTATCCAGCCCCGTCTCCCGCCTAGTTGTTTGCCATGCGCCGCATGCCAGCCAGCACAGGCCAGGCCAGGGCCGATCAGTTTTCAGCATGCTCCAGCCCCCGGGCGACCGCCATTTCCTGGTACTGGTCTGTCAGCCGCTCCATCAGCAGCAACACCTTTTCACTCGCATCCTCAACAATCAGCGGGAAGAACGTGCCCTGTTCCACCGTGAGCGTAGCCTTCAACCAGCCCCATTGTTCCTGCACGCGGGCGAGATCACGCAGGGAGCGTGCATCATTTTCAGGCGCCGACTTGAGTATCGCAAGTGCGTGCTCGAATTCATTCTGCGCAATTTCGTACTCATCATGTATCGGTCCCTCGTTGAAACCCCAGGCATGCAGCATGTACAGCATGGCCAGCCGCTGTGAAAGCATGCGCTGACGGCCGGAAATGTTGACCATAAAACCGTAACGGGTATCTGACATGCCCTCAAGCAACTGGACGACTGCGTCGCTCGAATTCAGCAGGGTATTGCCCTGTTCGTACAGCTGCAGGGCATCACTGCGGCCGGGCGGGCGCATCAGTGCTGGCTTCATTGCCTGCCACTGCGATTCCACTGCGTCCAGCGCCTTGGCCACATCTCCGCCGAACGCGCTCTCCTGTAACTCGGCGAGTTGCGACTCGAACAGTGACATGGCGTCGCGCATCTCGTTACGGGCATGTGCCTGTCGTACATCCAGGCCAACTGCGCAGTAGGCCTTGACCATGCGCTGTGTCAGCATGCGCTGCCGTCCTGCCTTGTTGATCGCCGCCGACAGGGAAAGTGTGTCGGACTCTGCGGGGGCAAACCAGGCACTCAATGAAACAGCAAGCACGGCAAGCAGTATCCGGACACGGTAACGCCGCCGCCAGGGTATCGCGAGTGACCTGACTGTGTTCACCATAAGCTCATCAATCCTGTTTATCGGTAGCTTCAGCAAATTCAAGTATACCCCCTGATGGCCTGTGGTGTTTACGCCGATCTTCTTGATGTCGGCAACAAATCAGCTATGCGCATATCCCGGTCAGCGGCGAACCTGGCCTGCCAACACCCGGGGCTGTCGGTACCTCGACCGGCGCAATTCCGAAACCTGGACACGAGCCGGTTTACGGATACCGCATGGCTGGGAATCTGCGCGCAGGGGGTTATAATGTCAGTAATAGTTGCCCGGCAGACAGCCCACGTCTGTCCGCGGCCACGTTCACCCAGGCGCTCGATGCGACCGCGATTCCTTACCAGGCAGCTGACCCATGGATCAATCACTCACCTTCGATGCGGATCTGATCCGCCGTTATGACAAGGCAGGACCTCGTTATACCTCGTACCCGACCGCCGTGCAGTTCCACGAAGGTTTCGGCGAAACCGACTACCGGAGCTGGGCAGAGAAGACCAACGCAGGACCGGCACCCCAGCCACTCTCACTGTATTTTCACATCCCGTTCTGCGCCACCGTCTGCTATTACTGTGCCTGCAACAAGATTATCACCAAGAACCGCTCCCGCGCCGTACCCTATCTGGAACACCTCCACCAGGAGATAGCCATGCAGGGGGCGATGTTCAACCGGGACAGACAGGTCGAACAGTTGCACTGGGGGGGCGGCACACCCACCTTCATCAACCCGGGGCAGATGCGTGAGTTGATGAAGGTCACCGGTGAACACTTCAAGTTGCGCGATGACGACCTGGGTGAATATTCAATCGAGGTCGATCCCCGGGAGGCAGACGAGCAGACCATAGCGCTGCTGCGGGAAATCGGCTTCAACCGACTCAGCATGGGCGTGCAGGACTTTGACCCCACGGTTCAGAAGGCCGTCAATCGCAATCAGTCCGAGGAGCAAACGCTACTTATACTGGAAGCCGCCCGGCAGCAGGGCTTCAAGTCCGTCAGCATGGACCTGATCTACGGACTGCCGTTCCAGAATGTCGACAGCTTCGCGCGGACGCTGGACAAGGTGATTGCCGCGGACCCGGATCGCCTGTCAGTGTTCAATTACGCACACCTGCCGGGCCTGTTCAAGACCCAGCGGCAGATCGACGAGGCCGACCTGCCGGCGCCCGCAACCAAGCTGGAGATCCTGCAACACACCTTCGAACAACTGGGCGAGGCCGGCTATGTCTATATCGGCATGGACCACTTCGCCCGCCCCGATGATGAACTCGCGCAGGCCCAGCGGGAGGGGACCCTCTACCGCAATTTTCAGGGCTATTCCACCCACGCGGACTGCGACCTGGTCGCCATGGGTGCGACTTCGATCAGCAAGGTGGGCGACAGTTACAGCCAGAATGAGAAGGGACTGGATGACTACTACGCCCGCCTCGACCGCGGCGAACTGCCGGTATTCCGCGGCATCGAGCTCAACCCCGACGATAAGTTGCGCCGCGAGATCATCACCCAGCTGATGTGCCATTTCAACCTGGACATCAAGGGACTCGAGGTAAATTGGGGCATCCGCTTTCCACAGTACTTCGGTGCGGAACAGGAGGAACTTCGGGTCATGCAGGCCGATGGCCTGCTGACGCTGGATGACACCCGTATCGTGGTGCAGCCGGCCGGACGCCTGCTGGTGCGCAATATCTGTATGCTGTTCGACCGCTACCTGCGCGAGAAGACCGGCAGCCAGCGTTTCTCGCGGGTCATCTAGCCGCCGTCAGCCCCTCCCAGCCCGCTGAGACGGGCAACCCCCCCGAAACTGCCCACCCACAGGCTGCCGTCCCGGGCGCTGTCCATAGAAAAGATATTGTTGGCGAACAGGCCATCGGCCGTGGTCAGTGTCTCCAGCACCTCGAAGGTCTTGCTATCGAAACGCGACAGGCCGTTACTGGTGCCGACCCACAGCTTGCCATCACCGGCCCCTTCCAGCAGGAACACGTGGTTGGCCGGCAGGCCATCGACCACGGTGAAATTCCGGTAGGACGTCCCGTCGAACCGGGCCAGCCCTCCGCCCCAGGTCCCGACCCAGACGATACCGTCGTCATCCACATGCAGGGCCACGATGTAGTTCGGGTTATAGGCAATGTCCACGGCGCCGAGCCCCATTTCCACCTTCTGCCGGGCATGGTGGCTGGATTCCTTGGCCGGATCCCGGGTGAACTCGATCTGGTCCTTCACCAGCTCGTAGGCGGCACCCTGCCCGTCCTCATGCTTCCAGCTTTGCCACTTTTCGTCCTTGAAGCGTGCCAGTCCACCTTCGGTGGCGAACCAGACTTCGCCGTCCTTGCCTTCCGCAAGTCCGTAGACCCAGTCATTGGGCAGGCCGCCGTCGGTGTTCGCGACGGTATACAGGTCCCATTTTGAACGGTCGTTCAGGTCACCGCCGCGCACCCGGTTGGCACCCGACCAGGTGGCAATCCAGATATCCCCGTTCGGCAGACTCAGGAAATCATAAATGAAGGCGTCACCCAGGCCGTGCTGGATATTGAAGTGCTCCCACTTCTCGGTCTCGAGATCCAGCAGCGACAGACCACCGCCGTAGGTCCCGACCACCAGCCGGTCGTCCAGCTTGCTGAGGTGGAAGATGCCATTGGACAGCAGGCCACTGCGCACATCGAACACATCATGCTTGTCCGTGGTGATGTCGTAGCGGACGACGCCGTTGGAGGTACCCACCCACATGAGCTTGCCGTCCGAGAGGATCGCCTTGACGTTGCTGTTGCCCACCCTGAAATGGTTGAACTTGATCTTGCCTTGCGCCGCCGGCACGCTGGTAGCGGGTTGCTGGCCGGGCGGCGTGAGCGGCCGGTGGCCGGGCGGCAGCTCGGCCCCGGGTGCCAGCGGTCCGGCCACCGGCGCCGCCGGCGCCGCCGGCGCGGTGACCGGAGTGGTCACTTCGGGTACTGCCCGTGCCGTCTCTGGTTGCCCGGCCTGTTGCTTGCCCAGCAGGTAGGCACCGGTAATCAGCGCGATACCGATCACTGCGATTGCAGCCATTGATTTGGAATCTATTTGCACCTTTTTCCCCCTGCTGTCCTGAATACCGATGAATTACTGAATGCCTTGCCTTCTACAGGCCGCTGACCGCTAGCGGCCGATACGCGCGACACCCCCGCGGGTGCCGGCCCAGATATCGCCGTCGGGAGCAACCGCAAGCGCGTAGACGTGCTCGTTCAAAAGGCCATGGTTGCGGTTATAAGTCTGCCAGGTCCGACCGTCATAGCGGGAGACGCCCCCCGCGGTGCCGAACCAGAACACGCCCTCGTCATCCTGCACGATGCTGTAGACGATATTGTTCGCCAGCCCTTCCGCGCGGCTGAAATTGGTCCACTTGTTCCCGTCGAAGTGGCCAACGCCCCCACCCCAGGTGCCGGCCCAAACGGTGTCGTCCTGCGCAACCAGCACCGAGAAGACATAATTGGGATTGTAGGTCGGCAGGCCCCCGCGCATCATCCCCAGGTCATGGCGCGAACGGGTGCCGAGACCGGTATTCTTGCTCGCCGGCAGGTTCTGTTCGTTCGGTCCACCGAGGCCGTCATCATGGGTCCATTCATGCCAGGCCTCGCCATCGAACATGGATATGCCGCCCTCGGTCCCGAACCAGACACGGTCCCTGGAATCCACGTCCAGACCGTAGACCCACTCATTGACCAGTTCCTCGAGATACAGCGAGAAGGTACCGGTCTTCGAGTTATAGCTGTTGGCGCCGGCCCAGGTCCCGAGCCACAGGGTACCGTCTTCCTGCGTCGTGAAGGTGTAGACCCAGTAATCGGCCAGACCGTGCATGGGAAAGAAGGTCTTCCACTCGCCATCCTTGTAGCGCGACACCCCGCCGGCGTTGGTCCCGAACCATTTGTAACCGTCGTGATCGATGCCGATCCCGAAGACATATTCATTCGCAAGCCCATGCTCGCGGGTAAAGGTGTTGCGCACCTCGCGGCTGGCCAGGTCGATTTCGTTAACGCCCACCGACGTGCCCACCCACAGGGTATTGGTTGCCGGCTCCACCGTCAGTGCCCGGACATAGACGTTTTCTCCTACTTCGAAGTTTTCCTGTACCCGCTGTAGCAGCTGCTCGGGTTGCGGGGCGGGTGCCTGGACCGCAGGGACAACAGCATCACCGGAAGGCACCGGCAGATCGGAATCCGAACAGCCTGCCAGCACGGTCAGGGACAGGAGCAGTACTAGCGGCAGACCGGCAGCCATCCGCCGGGCAACATCACGGCTTGAGGTGAAATACATGGGCTAGTTCCCGATAAGAAATTGACTATATTATCTTGATTCTATTAATGAACCCTGTGTCAGGGCATGCACCTTACCGCATCTCCCTATCAGGATCAATTTGCCGGACCGGCTAGACCCCTGCGGGCATGCCAAGAACCAGTGCAAGACCCAGTATCGTTGTGCGTGCCAGATGAAATTTTCGCATATCCATCACCTCCGTTTTTTTTGCTGCATTAAGCACTTGCTGTTCAGGCGGTTTCTGCCGTCTGTTTTTCCTGTTCTTCCTCGAGTTTCCGGTACAGGGTGGAGGTACCAATCCCCAGCCTTTTCGCGGCCTTTTGCCGGTCCCCGCCCATGTCATCGATGGCCTTGTGGATGGCCTTGAGTTCGTAGCGGCGCACCTGCTCGCGCAGGGTATCACCCACCCCGGCCATGTCGCCGGATGTCCCGTCCAGATTCGAATACTCCCTGAACCGGAAGGGCAGGTCATCGACCGTGATCACGTCACCTTCGGCAAGCAGGAGCACACGCTGGATCACGTTCTTCAACTCCCTGACATTGCCGGGCCAATCGTAGTCTAGGAAGGCCTCTTCGAATTCCGAATCCGTCACGAACTCCTTGTCCATCCCCAGCTGAGCGGCCTCGTGGGCCATGAAGAACTCCAACAGGGGGGGGATATCCATCTTGCGTTCATGCAATGACGGGATATGAATCTGCAGCACGTTGATGCGGTAGTAGAGATCCTCCCGGAACTCGCCTTGTTTCACCATCTCCTCGATATCGCGGTTTGTCGCCGCGATGATACGCACATCCACCGTGCGCGCCTGCTCGCTACCGACCGCTCTGATCGACTGCTCTTCGATTGCATGCAACAGCTTGACCTGCATGGACATTGGCAATTCGCCGATCTCGTCAAGAAACAGGGTGCCCCCATCGGCTTCCCGAAACAAGCCCTTCTTGGTGCGATCAGCCCCGGTGAAGGCCCCCTTCAAGTGGCCGAACAATTCACTCTCCAGCAGGTTCTCGGGTATTGCGCCGCAGTTCACCTGGATGAACGGGCGGTCACTGCGCGAGCTTCTCCGGTGCAAGGTGCGCGCAACCACCCCCTTGCCCGAACCGCTGCTCCCGGTTATCAGCACCGTACCCTTGGTGGCCGAGATCCTCGCAATCAGTTTCTCGACCTTCTGCATGGCCGGGGAAGGCAGTTGACAGCATAAGCCGCCCTGCTGGTTCTCGACCTGGTCGCGCAGCCGGGCATTCTCATCCCGCAGCCGGATCAGGCTCTCGATCTTTTCCAGCCGCTGCAGGACATCCTCAGGCCGTACCGGCTTGGTGAGATACTCGAATGCACCGGCCTTCATGGCCTCGATGGCGGTATCCACAGAGGCAAAGGCGGTGATCATGACAAAGACCGTGTCGATACCCTCCGAACGAGTCTTTTCCACCACTTCGATACCCGTCATGCCAGGCATACGGATGTCGCACAGGGCCACGTCGACATCACCCTGCTTGAGTCGGGCCAGCGCCGCCGTGCCGCCATCGGCCTGGTCGACCTGGTGGCCGCCCTTGAGCAACTGCGCCGCCAGCACCTGCCGGATCGCCGGCTCGTCGTCAATAATCAGTACTTGCAGTGATCCCATAATCAGTTCACCTGTAATTCAACCTCCGCCTCAAGCGGCAGGTATATATCGATGGTTACGCCTTCTCCGGGAGCCACACCGATCCCCATGCGACCGCCGATGCGCTCCAGCATCGAGTTGCACAGCGACAACCCGAGGCCGCTGCCTGTGCCGGCTGCCTTGGTGGTGAAAAACGGGTCCAGTGCCTGGTTACGGGTTTTTTCATCCATGCCCTTGCCGTTGTCGGTGACACTTGCATGCAGGCTGCCATTCACAGTCTCCGTAAGCACCGTTACGACGGGCTTGTGGTCTTTGATCCCCTCGCAGGCATCCGCTGCATTCTTGAGCAGATTCATGAACACCTGTGTCAGCTGGTCGGGGATGGCTTTCACTGCAGGCAGCATCGGGTCCAGTTCGAGATTCAGGACGATATCCTTCCAGCGCGAATCAAATCTGACCAGGTTGCAGGTACTGCGGATAAGACCGTTCAAATCGAGCAGTTCCATCTGGCCGGGTCTGGGGGAGGCAAACTCACTGATCTGGCGCGTAAGGCTCGCCAGCCTTTCCGTCTGCTCGGCGATCATGTCCAGATTGTTCAACGTCTCCGCATCACGGGGACCTGTGCCGGGATCATAGCTGTCCCTGATATCGCGCACGGCACCGGAGATGGCCGCAATCGGGTTGCCGACTTCATGAATGATCCCGGAGGCCAGCTGCCCGATATCGGCGATTTTTTCACGGTGAAAATATTTCTGCCAGGCCTCCTCCAGTTCCCGCTCGGCGCGTTTTTGTTCGGTCAGGTCGCGGATGACGGCAAGAAACTTGCGCTTGCCCGCCAGCAGCATTTCGTTGACCCAGATCTCCAGCGGAAAGGTCGAACCGTCCTTGCGTTTTCCCTCGAACTCCCGGCCCCGCATGCCGAGCACCCTGTGCTGGCCGCTCTTGACAAAATGCTTCATGGCCTGGTCGTGCCGGTCCCGCAATTGTTCCGGCACCAGCACATTGACGTCCTGACCAATCAACTGGTTATGTACATAGCCGAACAGCTTTTCCGTGGCCGGATTGCAGCTCTCGATAATACCGTCCTCGTCACTCACGATAATGCTGTCCACGACGTTGTTCATGATGGTCAGGGAGCGGGTTTCACTTTCCTGCTGGGCTTCCAGTGCGCGCACGTGTTCGGTTATATCGTGGTTGGTCTCGACGATCCCCTGGATTTCACCTGCCTCGTCACGCAGCGGGGTTGCCATGACCTCGACCAGTCGAGGATCACCCTCTGTGTTGTAATGGGTATGGATCATGGTGACGGGCTTCAGTAATTCCAGCGCCTCGGCCATGGTACACGGGTGCTCCTGGCCATTGCAGGGGGTATCGCGGTTATGTGAGAGCGCGTAGCAGAACACCGGTTCAGCGGGATCATGGCCGGCTGGCAGCAGCTTGCGTGCAGACTGGTTCATCGCAGTGACATGCAGGTCCTTGTCGATCACCATGATGGGGTCGTACACACCGTCGATGACCGATTGCAGAAATCGGCTGGATTTTGCCAGTTCCGCCGTGCGTTCATCGACGCGCTGCTCCAGCATCTCGTTTGCGTTCTCGACATTCTTCACATAGCGTTTGTTCGCTCTTTCTTGGGCCTGCAGTTGCAGATCCGTGCGTCTGAAATACAGCACCAGCATGATATAGAAGAGCCCCAGGATGGCGATTACACCCAGTACGACCTGTCGCTGCGTAACGTTGATATTCCCCAGCAGGGTCGTCACATCGGAGTAGACCTCGAATACGCCGACGATGCCGCCGGAGGCCATGTCGCGTATCGGAATGTAACTCTGGATCAGATCGGAATCTTCGATCACGTGGTCAAAGGCGTTGAAAGACTCCTTGTGCACGATACTGCTGACCGAGTGGCCAGAGCGCGCCCCGATGACGCCGCTGTTGCGCGTCTGCTGGACACCCACCTGATCAGGCTGGGTGGAGAACACCGTCAGTCCACCGGGCGTATAGATCTTGATCTTGGCGACCGTAAGCCCGCTGAGTTGTCCAACCAGGGCGTCGTGTAGTTCAGCCACGCCAGGCACCGCCCTCAAGGTGTCCGCATCGGCGCCCTGCTGGGGATTTAGCAAGGGGAAAACCATGTGCGACAAGGAGTTGGATAGCACCCGCGCGAGGGCCTCGTTCTGCTTTGCACTGGAATGCTTGAGGTCGTGCACGGCCATGCTGCGGTAGAAAAACGCCAGAAAGCAAGCGACCACTGCCGTGCCAAGGAAAGCTATGAAGGAGAAACGCCGCAGGGGTGTCGACATGAAGCTGTTTTTGGTTGCAACTCAGTACCATGAGCGTACCAAGTTACCCAGCATCACGTCAAAGCTGCAACTTGTAGGGTTTTCTCGCTCAGCGCCGGCAGCAGGATATGGACCGTGGTACCCACATCCGGTGTGGATTCCAGCTCGATGCCCCCTCCGTGTTCAGCGACAATCGACTGGCAAAGGTTCAACCCGAGGCCGCTGCCCTTGCCCTCGGTCTTGGACGTGTAGAAGGCATCAAATGCCAGGTTCAGCGTTTCGGCATCCATCCCGCAACCATTGTCCTGCACGGTCAATATCACCTGGTTGTCCACGGCGCGTGTATCGACCCGGATGGAGGGCACCCGATCGACGGACTCCACCGCATCCAGTGCATTCATCAGCAGGCTGATAACGAGCTGGGTCAGCTGCTCCGCTCGCCCCCTGATGGCCGGGACATCAGGATCAAACTCGCGCAGGCACCCGGTCTTGGCCAGGCGCTTGTCAAACCGCAACAGCCGGCAGGCACTGTCCACCAGCTGATTGAAATCCAGCACCTCGGATTCCTGCGACAGGGGTGTGGTGTATTCGGACACGTCGCGCAGAATGGACGTAATACGGTCGAGTTGTTGCTGTATCAGATCGCAGCGCTGGTCGGGGCACTGCGCGCATCCGCTGGCTCCGTCCGTTGCTTTCATATCGTGCACCAGGGAGCCAATTGCCGCGGCCGGATTACCGATCTCATGCATGATCCCGTTCGCCAGCGTGCCGATTGCCGACACCTTTTCCTGGTGCATGGAGCGCAGACGCTCGACCTCCTCGGCCTTTTCGCGTTCCTTCAGGGCGTGGGACATGTTGCGCATGGCATCGGAGAGCCGGCCCAGCTCATCCGAGCGCTTGACGGGGATATCGGCCCTGCCGACACGGTTTACAATATCGCTGGTCTTGGAACTGAGCAGCTCGAGGTCCCGGCTCATGCGCGTCAGGAAACGCCCGCCGCCGTAGCCGATGAGGGTGATCGCCAGGATGCCGGCCATCAGGGCCACCATCGCTACCGTGTTGCTACGTAACCTGAACCCGTCAACCATCTTGTCCTGGCGCTGTTCAAGGGCGTTCAGACGCGAACCAATGACCATTTGCGCGTCCATGAGCCGGTCACGCAATGTCCACCAGCCCGCCATCGAGGGCTTGACATAGACATCATCCAGTGCAGTCTGCAGGGCATGCAGGGCGGGTTCCGGTACGGGATAGCGCTCCGGCACGCCGGAGTACACCGCGCGCAGGACCGTGAGCTGGTTGCGCAGCGAATCCGGGGTGAGACTGTCGTCGTGCGCAGCGATCTGGGTGTGCAGGTTCTGCAACACCCGCAGCGTGGCCAGGTTCACTTGCTCCGAGAGGCCATCGCTGTCGTAACTCGACTGCAGCTGTTCGACCTTGTCGATAAGGAGCTGCTTCTCATGCAACACAAACGCAACCAGGCCGATCGCGTAGAACACGAGAACCGTGAAGGCCAGCAGACCCTTGGTGCGGATCGATGTTTCGGACATAGCGGTTACGGCCTCACTGGCCGTGCTTGTTGACTGGCTATATCGCTGCAAGATTCACACCAGTTCTCTGGCGGCGATTGACCACCACTGTCGCGACAGGCGCAGCCGGGGACCCGGCAAGGACCTGCTACCGGGGAGACTATATTTTTTTACATTTATTTACATTCAGTTACTAAGGATACCGCAAGGACGGGCGCGGCATCTTGTCCAGCGGGCGACGCAGGATTCCGTGAACGATGGGTAGCCGCGGGCGGCAAAGGAGGCAGCACCTTTTCCCGAATTCGGGAAAAGTGCATCGGAATTCCTGTTTACGGGTGTTCAGGGAACCCTGGACTCCCCCCCCATTCCCACAGGGCAGCCTCTGCCTTGCGCCGGTAGGGGTCGTCCTCGGCGGCGAGGTGGAGATAGGTACGCATGGCCCCGATGGCACCTTCCCGATCAGACAGCCCCTCGAGCGCTGCGCCCAGTCCGTAGTAGGCATTGACCTGCATCGGCCTGAGCGCCAGGGCCGACTGGAAGAAATCATGCGCCGCCTTGAACGCCTCCTGGCCGAGCAGCGCGAAGCCCATGTTGACATGGGCTTCGGGCAGGGTCGGCGCCAGCTCCAGCACCCGGTGCAGGGCGGCCACGGCGTAATCGTATTGCTTTGCATGCAGCATCAGTACCGCCTGGTGAAAGCGTTCCTCCACCTCCGCCGGCAGTGGCTGTCGGGCGTGTTCATAACTGCTGCCACCGGCAGCAGCCGTGGTCGTGGAGGCATCGGGTCGCTTCACCTGGATCTCGACGCCGGAACCGGGAATTCGCTGCACCAGATAACCCAGGCCCGCAATCGCCGCAACCACCAGCAACACGGTCGCCAGTCTCGAGCCTGCCAGGGATGTCATCTCACAGCACCCCCTTGTGCGGCCCCAGGCTGCTGAAGGGCACACCGAAGAAGGTCAGGAACGCCAGACAGAAGACCACCAGGGTCAGCAGCCAGCCGGCCCACAGGGGGAGCTGCCAGGTGAGCCGGGCATGCAGGCTGAGCCCCAGCACCAGCCAGGTGATGAAGGCCCAGGTCTCCAGCGGGTCCCAGGTCCAGTAATGGCCCCAGGCGTCATGTGCCCAGACGGCACCGGCGATGAGCATGAGGCTCTGGAACACGAAAGCGACCGACATCAGGCGCCACACCGAGGCATCGAGTGTGGCAACGGAGGCCGGTCCGGTGAACCGATTGCCGGTTTTTAGCAGCCGGTTCAGCAGCAGGATCGCGGCCAGCCCCGTAGCGGCCAGGCACAGCCCCAGAAAGACCTTGCCGACGCCGACGTGGATCCACAACCAGACGGTCTCGTAGGTGGCCGGGAGTTGCCCCGGCTCCGCGGGGACGGTGGTGATCCAAACCCCCAGCAGCAAGAACACCGGCAACACGACCAGGGCGCCGGGACGGGCCAGGGGCATGCGCCAGAACACCAGCGCATAGATGAGACCGAGGCTGAACAGGTTGCTGAGCAGGACCTCGAACAGTGTCAGGAACGGCCCGTAGCCCGCGCGCGACCAGCGCATGCCAATGGCGATGGCCAGCACCGTCACCGCGGCCAGCAGAGCGGCCAGCACCAGCCGGTCATTCGGTCGTTGCCGCCAGGCCCCGTACCAGGCCGCCAGCGTCCCCGCCGAGTAGCCGGCGATCCCGCCGAGGACCCAGGGCATCTCAGACATGTGCCGACAGAACCCCGCTGCCGGTCTCCTCCCCGCTGCGTGTGGCCGGGACCGGGGCACGGAACTTGGCCTGGAAATGCCAGCCCAGTCCCAGCACAGCGACCAGGGCGGCGGAGAACAGCCAGGGCAGGACCGGGTTGTAGGTGACCTCGTAACCCATCCACAGCCGGATGTCCTCGAAACGCACGCTACCGCCTGCGAGTGGCTGTTGTTCGCCCGGCTTCAGGACGACCGTTTCATCAGCCGCAGTCAGCTTCAACGATCCGCTGGCGCGGGCGCTTTCGAGCACCCAGTCGCGTGTTTCGGGAGGCGGCACCGGCAATTGCAATTCGAGATCGATGCTCACCCCACCGGGACCCGTCCAGTGGTTGACCTGCTTCCAGTCATGAAACGGGTAGGAGGGGAAGTGGACCGCGCCGCGGTGCTCCCCTGTATCAGGGTCGGCCCGGGTGAGGACCGCCGAGTAACCCTTGTTGGAGGTGGTATGGAACCGGTAGCCGGCGACCTTGAGGGCGATATTGTCCCCGATCTCCACGGGGTAGGTTGCCGCACCGGGGAAATGGACTCGGCTGTGGGTCCGGCCGCGGCTGAGACCGGCGGCGTAGTGGACCTGCAGTGGTCCCTGCACAAAGTCCACCGCCGCCAGCCGCCGCCAGGGATGCCAGGGCCCCTGTCGGACAACCGTGACGGCGTCGATGTCAAAAGTCTGTCCCTCGGTCAGCTCCACCCGCGCCTTCAGGGCCGTCATGTGGCCATAGGCGGCCAGCAGCACAACCGCCAACAGGCCCAGGTGGAAAATCAGGAGGCCGTGCTGGCGCCGGAAGCGGGGATTGAACAGCAGGGCCGCGATGAGATTGACCGCCAGCAGCAGTAACGGCAGGACCAGCCAGGCGACCGTGGCATCCGGGTCCCGGTAGCTGACCAGTGCCCCGCCGCCCAGCAGCACCATCCCGGCGAGCGCCAGCCGGAGCGAGGACAGATGTTGCAACACACTCACGGCGGAACCTCGCAGACGTTCTGCATCCAGTCCCGCCCGGTTCCCCCGGAACCGCTGGCCGAACCGCAGTTGCCCTCGGCCCAGGAACCGCTCGGGGCGAAGGTGAGCACCTTCAGCTTGGCATTGAAATAGTAGGGCTCCTGGTTGTAGACCTGCCCGGCACTGCCGATAGGCACCTCGGTACCGGCAGGCTGGCCGGCCTCGGGGCCGACGTCGTTGAGGTTCACCAGCAGGGCCTTGTTCTTCCAGCCGTGCGGTACGGCCACGTGGCACCACATGCAATGCATCCTTGCCATTCGGTCGGCATGGACGGCATGCAGGTTGTCCTCACCGCCGCCGCTGAAACCGCTGACATTACCGTTACCATCGCGTTCCGCATACGAATGGTAATCGTGGCATTTGAAACACAGGCCATTGTCGGGATCGGTAGCCGGTGGTCGGTCGCTTTCACCGCCCGTCTGGTCGTCCCAGGTCCCCTTGAGGATGAAATCATCGTTGGAGCCGTGCGGACCCCAGGGGCTGCCGTTCTCGCCCCCGTTGGGCACCACCGTGGTGTTGCCGGTCGTCGAACCATGGCAGTCTGAGCAGTACATGGTCTGGCTGCCGACGGCGGCGTTCCAGGGCGCCAGGAAGGCCCCGGCGCTCATGCCGCCGCGGGTGCCGGTGTCGCGATCGGTAATGTCGATGATCGGGTGCCAGGAACGGTGATTGTTTTCGATGTATCCGCTGCCGGCGCCCGAGTCCCCCGGATCGACGCCCGGCTGGCCCTGATGCCCGATGGGTGCCTGGAATTCGCGCGCCTGGTTGGTGTACTGGGTCAGGTCGTTGGTGCCGGGCGAGGTGCCACCGCCACCGATGCGCAGGTTCGGACGATTGCCTATGGGATAGACATTGTTGTCATCGTAGCCGTAATCGGAATGACACTTGAGGCAGATCTGGTACTCGCGGGTCACGTAGGTGTTGGTGACAGCCGTGGTCGCACCCGTGCCGCCATCGCCCTGCTTGACGTTGTAATTGCTCGGCAGGACATGGAAACTGGCGGAGCCGTACACCGGTTCCACGCCCCAGGCGCCGCGCAGCACCCCGGAAGCGATATTCGAGTGCCCCGCGGCATGGTTGTGGGTCCCCGCCGCGGTGTCACCGCTGCCGTTGAACAGGCGGTTCTTCATCACCCGGTGGGGGTTGTGGCAATCGCTGCATTCCGCATGGCGATTGTCGAGGTTGCCGGTGCCCCCGGCACCCAGCAGGGTGGCCGGCTCGGTCAGATCGGCATCGGTGACATTGTGCACCTCGGATGAGGCCAGCTGGTCGGCGGTGGTAATGGGCATGTGTCGCGAGAGCAGGAAATCGCTGCGGATGTTCGGCACCTCGGCGAGGGTGCTGAGGATGCTGTTGGCCCCATCGCTGTGGCACTGGTAGCAGGTCTCCTCCCCCGCCGGGCTGCCACCGGACTTGGGGGTGCCGAGGTCATCGGTGCCCTCGCGCAGCAGGCGGCGCGCGCCCTGCACGGTGTGGGAGTCGTGGCAATTGAGGCAGGCCGCCTCCCAGACCTGGATCCCGGTGGGAAAATCCCGCTGTTCCGCGTCCAGATCCAGGTAGATCTCATCGGCAACGGTGGGATCGGCGTGGGCCGAGAGGGCCCAGGCCTGGCCGAGCTTGTCGTGGCAGGCGAGACAGACGATGTCGTCGGCCGCGCTGAACGCCCCACCGGCCGGCAAGCTGACCTGGAACCGGTTCAGGCGCAGGAACTTGATATTCAGATCCGGGTTGGAGTCGCGGATATGGGGGTCATGGCAGCTGGTGCACTCCATCATGCCGCCCTCCAGCGGCACGACGGGTCGCACCCCCGGGCTGCGCTCGCCGATGTGGGCCTCCAGCGCGGGATCGCGCAGCTCGCCGTCGGCAATGGCCAGGGCGCTGTCGTAGGTGAACGAGATGGGGTGATCGTTGGTCAGGTCGACGCCCAGCTTGCGGGTGTAGCCGGACAGTTCCCCGTCCGGACCACCCGGCATCTCTCCCAGAGCACCCGTTCCGGTCATGGTGATGGTGACCCCGGCCTGGCCATTGGCGACGTTCACGGCGCCCAGCGCCAGGGTGCCGTCATGGCACGAGAGACACAGCTTTGAGGTCCCACCCGGGTTGGCGGTGATATCGGTGGCGTCGATGGAATCGGACTGATAGGGGGTGTATTCGGCACCGGATTCGGCGCGATTCCAGAGTGGCGCACCGGGCAGGTTGGAGGCGCCATGCGGAGTATGGCAAAACACGCAGATCTGGCTTTCGCTCTCGGCCCTGACAGGACCGGGACCGCTCACCGAGAGGTTGTGCTTGGTACTGGCCACGTCCGAGACCGGCTCGGCAATTACCGACGACGCAGCACCGAGCAGCCAGGCGGCAAAAAACATGAGTCGGGTGGCAGCAAACCGCATCAGGCACCTCCCAGGTATTGCAGGATGACCACCCGGCCGTTGAACATGTCCGCCACGTAGACCCGGTTGTGACGGTCGGTCCAGATCCCGGCCGGCAGGTAGAACTGGCCCGGCCGGTGGCCTGTCCCGCCAATGGGCAACAGATAGCGTCCCTGCTGATCAAAAATGAGCACGTAATCGTAGTAGGACTCAACCACGTAGATATTGCCCTCGTCATCGACCGCCACGCCCTTGGGCCGGGTGAGGTTGCCCACATAGAGCCCGCGCTGGCCGAACATCTCGAGCATGGCGCCATCCCGATCGAAGATCTGGATACGGGAGTTCAGGGTGTCGGTGACATAGAGACGGTCATGCGCGAAGCTGATGTAGGTCGGTGCATTGAGATCCCCCGGGCCGTCTCCGCGCGATCCGATGGTGTCCAGCAGCTGACCTTCGGCGTCGAAGACCTTGATGTCGTTGGCGCGGGTATCGGCGACGTAGATGGTACCGGTGGCGGGGTCCCGCGCGATCCCGGTGGGACGCACCAGGATCCCGTCACCGAAACTGCCCAGCGGCCGGCCATCCGGTCCCAGGCGCAGCACGGCGGCGAGTTCGGCATCGGCGACCAGTACCTCGCCATTTGCATCGAGGGTGATCCCGATGGGCGCGATGAATCGCACACCCGGGCGGGCGTTCTCCCAGATCAGAAGTTCGCCGGCGACCTTGTCGAACACGAACACCGCCTGCCGGCTCACGTCGGTGACATAGACCCTGCCCTGCTCGTCCACGGTCCCGCCCTGGGGTCGCTGCAAAACCCGTGGTTGTTTTTGTTCCAGACCCAGGCCCGCCACCCAGGCCAACACCTTGACCAGTCCGCTGCGTTTGGATTGCTCACGGGTGAAGTTCTCCTCGCCGGTGAGTTCGCCCGCAAACAGGTAGCGCGGAACCGCCTGCTCCTTGCTGGGCCAGGATGGAGTATCCCGCTGCTCGAGGACCCCCTCAAGGTCCATGTCGAAGGTCTTTTTAGGTGTCTCGGCACAGGCGGTGAGCAGCAGCACCAACCAGAATCCTGTACCCCAGTGCAGTGTAGTATGGATACGCATACCCAGTTGCCCGGCTACCAGGCCCCCGGCCCGAGCGTCTCGTGACCGCCGACAATGCGGCTCTCCAGCCCGCGGCGCCCTGAATGGCATAGATCGCAATTCTCCACCGACCAGGCCACCTCGCCGTCGTGGCACATACCGCAGAACTTACCTTCGGTGATCTGCTCCATGGTCATGTCATTTGCACCGGCGCGCATCTCGAACCCGAGTTCATGATGACAGACCTTGCAGCGGAACCGGATGCGGTGAAACCAGTGCGGAAAGATAACCGGCCGCATGCCCTCGCGTTCCGAACGCTTATTGAGGATGACGTCGGCGTATTCAGCCTGCACGACAGGTGCCTCGACAAACAACAAGGCAACTATAACTGTCAACACAGCTGCCTGAATTGTCTGATGTATGGTTGCAATCATCCCGAGCAGTATTTTCATTGTAATCTTCACGCGTCACCTCAGCGTGGCACTTTATTCCGGGGCACGCTGTGGCAACGTTTGCATTCGGTCAGCGGGAACGAAACGGCACCATGACACTGGCCGCAATACTCGCCCTGCAGGACCGCGAACATGTTGACCGGCGTCTCGCCGGCCTTTTGCTTGAAGATCTTGTCATGACAGTTGCTGCAATCCAGCCACTCAGTGTGCTGCCTGTGGGGAAATAGGACCAACGGCATCTCACTGGTCTCTGGCATGATGACATCCAGGTCAAGCACCTCGATCTTGGTCTCCGGCATAATATTGGTGCGCGGATTGATATAACCTTCCTGCAGCGCTCGTACCCAATGCACCATGTTGCCTGCTGTATCATCCGGTAGTACGGACAGGGCCTCGCGGGGTTGCTGCAGGACCCGCACTGCCGGGCTTTCCGGGTCGTGGATGCCGTCCTTCTCCAGTGGGGTCCAGCTACCGGCAGCGAAAACCGATGTCGCCCACAGCATCAAGATACCCAAGATCGAATACTTCAGACCAAGCCGGCGGCCGGTGTGCTTGTGCAGAACCATTTGATGGGCTCCTCTGTTAGTGAATTGCCTAGCCCGGTATGTAAACACCGGCCGCGCGGATGGCGCGCACCAGGTTCTGGGTGGATTCCTCGAGCGTCTCGATCGCTGCTTCGTAATCACCACTGGCGGCCTGGTGGTCAGCATCCTGGCGCAGCTCACTGGCCTGGTCGATGAAGCGCTGGACCATGCGGTCGGTATTGCCCTTGTCACGCAACAGGACGATGACCAGCATCTTGTGGGTCTCGTTGCGATCCACCTCGTAGTCGTACTCCTCCTGCTTGCTCTCGAAATGCAGCGAGCGCACCAGGGTGTCGCCGCCGCGCTGTTCCTCGATCGAGGTCTTGGCCATTTCGTAGGCGCCATCCAGCACCCGCCGGCCTTCCTGGATACGGCCCTCATCGGCCAGCAGGTCGGCCTCGTTCACCAGTCTGCGGGTGAGCGCGATCTGCTGTGCCGTACTATCCCGGGTCCCCTTTTCATCGCCGATACGCTCCAGGGCCTTCAACAGCACATCCACGCTTTCCGCGCGGGCATCGAAGTCGCGGCGTTCCTTCTGCTCCGCCAGGCCGCCGGTCCCCGCGAGTTTCACGGCATCGAACAACACCACCGTGGTCTCGTGGAGCAGCTCGGAGGCGCGCGCGGCATCACCGCCGTCATATGCAGAGCGCGCCTGGCGATAGAGATCCCGTGCCTCCTCGAGGCGCGACTGGGCCGCCGGGTTGCCGCTGGCCTCGACCCGCTGCGCGCCGGATGACGATGTCACCAGCCGCGCCACATTCTCGAGGCGGTTTGCCAGTGTCTGCGGGTCCTGGTCCCGGGATGCCGCGGAAGGCTCGGCCGCCGGAACCGCTGCCGGCAGCAGCGCGAACACCAGGGCCAGGATGGTCAGGGACAGGGTAAAAGGGTGTCTTGTTGTCACGGTATCGTCCTCATAAGGTACTACGGTAAAAACAGACCTGCACGTCGCAGGGCATTGACCAGGTGCCGGGTTGCGGCCTCCTGCGTCTTGATGGCGGCACGGTAGTGGCCGGCAGCTGATTGTGTGCCGGCAGTTTGCAGAAGGTCACGTGAACGCCCCAACTCCGCCTCCATGTAGTTGCGCGCCTCGGGGCCCGGGTTGCGTTCCAGCATGGCCATATCGTAGAGCATGCGATGGCTGCGGTAGCGCTCCTGCTCATAGCGGAATTCATCCTGGGGGGTGTCGAATACCAGCCGGTGCTCGAGGGTCTCGTTCGCGCGCACCCGGGCCAGGGCGACGGAGACCTGGTCGTAGACCAGCTGCAGGATATCATTGGCCTCCCGGTAGCGACCCTCGGAGACCTCGCGCTCGGCCCGGGTAACGGCCTGGTCGACGGCGTTGATATCCAGTTCGGACCGTGCGACGGCGCCCTTCTCCTCGACTACATCGGCAAAGGCGCTCCGGAATGCCATGACTCCCGCCAGGCGTTCTTGATAGGCGGACCGCTGTTCGGCCGCGGACGGCGATTGCTTGCTGGCGCGCGCCAGCGCGGAGGCCTGCTCCAGCGCGGTATTCACCGACACGGTGGCGGCGGCCATTTCATTGTTCCCGGAGGCAATACGTGCCTGCTCGAGTAAACCGCGTATCTGCATAATCGTATCTCCGCTTGCGGGCCGGGTAGCGGCTGCGCTTTTGTCCGCGCGCGCCAAGAGCATTTCCACCAGCCGTATCTTCTGTCCGAGCAACTGCTGCTCCTGTTGCCCCTTTGATACCTGCGCGCCTTCCCGGTCCCCAGCGTCCGCTGCGCCGGTCAACAACGGCGCATCCTGCGCCATGGCCGTCTCAAGCAGGACCAGCAGGACGACAACACAGGAGGGCCCGGGGCGCATCGTCACTTGGCGGCGGTATCCGTCTTCGTCTTGGCGTGGCATTTGCGGCAGTCGGACACCGGGAAGGCGACCTTGCCATGACATACCCCGCACTTCTCGCCCAGCAGAATCGAGGCCATGCTGATTTGATTGGCTCCCTTCTGGGGAATGAAAATCGCGGGATGGCAGTTGGAACAGTCGAGCCACTCGGTGTGCTGCTTGTGCGGGTAGACCACATCCGGCATCGAACCCTTGACCTCGCGCACGATATTGAGGTCCATGATGATGGGTTCCTTGGCCGGGTCGAGGCGGTCATAGCGCGGATTGATCTTGTTCTCCTCGAGCGCCTTGACCCAGTCGATGCGGTTGCCCGAGTTGGCCTTGGGCATGGGTTCGAAGGCCTCCCGCGGCGGTTGCAGTATCCGGGTGCCGCTGTTGTCGGGATCGTGGATACCGTCCTTCATCGGCGGCGGGTTGCGCTCTTCCGGTGGCTTCATCAGGCGGTTGAAGGTATTGGCATTTTGCGCCGTTGCGACACCGCTGGCCAAATGCAAAACGATTGGCACAGTCAGTGCGATTATCGAAAATAACAGTCGTGATGATTTCATAGTGGCCTCACTTGTTGTTGTTACCGCCGGCACCACCTGCGCCGGCCACCGGGGCGACCAGCTGCTGCAGGGTGCTCTCGTGCACCTGGGTGGGCGTGCCGGGCTTGGCGGAATGGCACAAGTCACAGTTTTCCACCGACCAGGCGATGTCGCCGTTGTGGCAGGCACCGCAATACTCCCCATCGATGATCTTCAGCATGTTGATCTCGTTGCCACCGGCCTTGAACTTGAAGCCGAGGTCGGCGTGGCAGACCTTGCAGCGGAAACGTACCCGGTGGAACCAGTGCGGGAAGATGACCGGGCGCATGCCGGCCTCGTCGGAGTAATTGTTCATCACGACATCACCGTATTCGGCCTTGGCCGGTTCGATGCCGGTAGCCATAAGCAGCAAGCCTGCGAGCAAACCCCACAATCCACCGATCGCGAGTTTCTTGATTGTTGTATCTGCCATCGTGTTAATTCCTCGTTAATTCCTAAGAAAATAGTGTATCAGAGGTGTATACCCGCACCCGCCTGATTATGCGGCGCCCTGCTGTGTCTTAGAACATCCCTTATCGGCTTTGGTTCCTGTTCAACCGGCTCATCTTATTGAATATATGACAAAACCGGACAACAGGCTGGAATGACACATCCCGAACACGCCCGGTCGCGGCCATCTTCAAAAGATACCCCCGATATTCCTCACTACGGAAAACAGGACAAAATAATTCCGGTTACCACTGCCGCGTTCGGTGGCCACCGCCCTGAGCCGGAAACCGAGGCGGCCAAGGTTGTAGGTCAGCTCATTTTCCCACGCCTTTTCAGACAACAAGTCGCGGCCCGACACATCGCCCCGCCCCTCGCGCAGGGGATTCAGGCTGCTGGAATTCAGACTCAACTCGGACAGGAACTGCAGGCGCCGGACACCGAACAGGCGGCTGTTGCGATAGCTCAGATCCGCGCTGGAAAAATCGAAGGAACCGTCTTCGCGGTGTATGGATTGCAGTGTCAGGCCCGCACTCATGTTGATATGCCGCCCGATCCGGCGATTATGCAGCGCGCTCAGGTTGATACTCTGCAAGCTGCCCGTGTCGTCCGATCCCCCCAAGCTCCGGCTATCGCTCGCGGTAACAACCAGTTGCGAGCTGCTCTGACCCAGGGCGCGCACCAGGCCAAGCGAGCCAAACGTGGTCAAACCCTGCGTGCTGTCCCCCGGGTCAGAATAAGTGGCCGACACGCTCTGGCTGAGGGCGAGATTCAGCACCGTCGGGCTGGGGCCAAAGGGCATGGACCGGTTCAGGCCGTGACTGAGTGTGAGACCCGCCGTGCGCGTGTCATCCCCTTCCGAGGAAAAAGCGTTGGTCGCGCTGGCGGCCGTAGACCAGCTGTAGCTGAAGCCGCGCACATCGAAAGGAGCCGGCGAGTAGCTGAGCGTCCCGGACTGGGAATGCGTGTCACTGTCGCTCTCGCCACGCCTGACGAAGGCGGATCTTAACCGACCCGATGCCCGCAGCTCCGGGGTCAGCTCGTAGTAGGCGGTCATGGACAGGTCGGTATCTTGGACCTCTTCCGTCACAGTCCCTGTCTCGGTCCGGCCACTGGAATAGCGTGCGTCCCCTGTCACACGCAGTGGACGCTGCCGTGAACGCCAGGCGGCGGCGCTGGACAGATCGAGCGCCTGGCGCTGGGTGCCGGCCAGTGCATTGCTGAGGTCGAAATCGACAAAACTGGCATAATTCTGCAGGGAGAAATGGGAAGTGGGCCGGTAGCTGTGCCTGGCGTTCAGCAACAGGGTCTGCAACTCGGTATCGATCTCGCCTTCCCCAAGCCGGCGGTCATCGACCGACGCATTGAATGCGTAGCTATGCTTGCTGACCTGGTGAGAGGATTCCAGCTGGAGGCGATCACCCTCGTTGATACCGCTCAATCGTTCGGTATCCTGGCTATCGTGCTCGTATCGGGCGAGATACCGGGAGTCGCCGGTGGTGGGCCTGTATTGCTGCTGCACACGGACAAGGGTGCTGCGCACGTCACCGCTGTCCCGGGTGATCCCGAAGGGATCGTCGACATCGGCGCGGGTGTCCGAGACATTTCCATAGACTTCGAACGGAAAGCGACTGGTGGGAAACACCCGCAGCCGGGCATTAGCGGCCAGCAATTCGCTGGTGGCATCGGTCTCGCCCTCGGTCTGCGCCTGCGAAACGGTGAAACCTCCATCGGTCGTCGCGAACCAGGGCTGCCAGATGTAGGTGTACAGGTTGAGGTTGGCGTCGTAGCGCTGCGATACGACGTCGTCCCCTTGCCCTGAGCGGCTCGCCTGGCTGGCCGTCGCTTGCAGGTAGCCGGAGTAGCGCACCGGCGGGAACTCCGCCCGGGCCCTACCCGGTAAGGCCAGCATGCTGGCCGCAAGCAGCAGCATGACGACGCGGGGTGCCCATGGCCGGATCATGGTGTCGCTGCACACGGATCAGGCACCATGGGGTCATGCTCCGCGCCCCGCTAGTTGGCGGGACTGGAGTCACTGTCTATCGGACCGCTCTGTTGATCCCTCGATGGAGCCGGCAGGGGTAGATAATGGTCTTCCCTGACCTCGATCGGTGTCGTGGCGCGCAGTTGTTCGTACAGATTCTGCCAGGCCTGGTCGCGCTGCTCCCGCAACCAGAGCTGGCCCACCCTTTCCTGTACCTCATCGAAGGTGTTCAGCCGCGCCTGCCGGCGCTCCTCGAGCCGGAAGATCGCGATCCCTTCCAGCAGCCGAAGCGGCGGGGTGATCTCCCCTGGCTGCAGGGCGGCCAGGGCCTCCTCGGCGACGCTGGCCAGCATGCCCTGGTGCAGGTAACCCATGTCCCCCCCCTGCTCGGCCGTCCGGTCACCGGAATGCCGGCGGGCCAGCTCGACGAAATCGGCGCCCTCGCGGAGCTGGCCAAACAGGTTTTCCGCCTCGCCCTGGGCCAGGTCCCAGACCTGGGTCGGGGACGAGGGATCGACCTTGAGCAGCAGAATGGAGGCCCGGTACTGCTCCGGTTCAGTAAACAGATCAGGATGCGCCCGGTAATAGTCCTGCGTCTGTTGCCGGTTGGGCTCGGGCACGCTGTCGCGGACCTGTTGTTCCAGGATCTGCAGCTGGCTCTGTTTCTCCACCTCGAGGCGCAGCTCGGGGAGCAACTCCTCGCGCCGTGCAACCCAGTCGGGGTTGTCGGCCTTGCGCCGGTCGAAGGCCGTCAGCCGCTCTTCCACCCAGGCACCATCGGCTTCCAGTTTCCTGCGCGCCGCCTCCTGCAGCAGCAGGGTACGTCGGACAATGTCCTCGCCGATCTCGCGCTGATAGGAGGCCAGCGTCCCTTCCGGAACCTTGCCGTGATAGAAGCGCGTCCGCATCCCAGCCTGCAGGGCCGCCTGGTAGGCCTCCAGGGTAATGGCCTGTTCGCCCACCCGGGCGAAGACGGAGGCCTCGTCGGCTGACATGGCCGGCTCGGCGGCCGACAGGCCCGTCGCCAGCAACAGCAGGGGTATGCAAACCAGGTGCCGGATCATGGCGAAAGTTTGCATGGTCATTTCTTCCTTATCGTTGATACCTGAATGGCTCGCCATGGCCTCAAAAATCTAACATGCAGTAAATAAAAAGCCAAGCGAGGTAACACCTCGCTTGGCAGTTGGGAGGACCCATCAAATTGTAGTGTTTAACTGCGCTATAAAGCGGTCTTAACTACTTGGTGTGGCAAGTCAGGCAGACGTTGCTCTGCTCGTTGCTGATGCGCATGAAGGACACGGTGCCGCCGCCCTCGTGCGGATCATGGCAGGAGCCGCATTCCACCGACGGGCCTGTGAGCGCACCACCCGAGAAGCTGCGCGTGTAGAGGATCATGTCCACCTTTTCGCGGTTAGTGCCAGCACCCGCTGTGGAATTGACCCAGTAGGCGGCGGCGCCGTTGATGACATCGAAGTTCGCGGTCGCGAAATCGGGGTCAACCGCGGTCGCCGCGCAGGTTCCCGCTCCGGTCGGCGCGGTGGCCGTATTACAGGCGCCTGCGGCATACTCGATACCAATGGGATGATCGTTGGTCAGGTCACCCGTGCCACCGCCGATCGCCGCAATACCACCCATGAGTCCAGTGGATCCAGTGTTGAGGTCCGTGCCACCAACCCCGGCGAGACCGGAACCGGGTGCGTTGATGACAACGTCCATGGCCTGGCTGCCGTCATGGCAGGAGAGGCAGGCCAGCGAGACGGAGCCCACCGCCAGCACCTCACCGTCGATGGTGCTGCTGTTCCCGTTGTCATAGGTGTCGAATCCGGCGGGATCCGCCAGGGTCTTGTTCCACAGCGGCGCCGCCGCGGCGGTGCTGGCCGCGTGTGGGGTATGACAGTACACGCAGATCTCGTTGGTGGCAGTCGGATTGCTGACCTGCGAGTTACCAGTAGGAGTGAGGTCGTGCTCGGAGCCGGTGATTGCCGCGGTGGCGCTGGTGCTGAAGGCCAATGCCCCTGCCAGCCCGGCGATGATTGTGAAGCGTGTTAATAGCCTGTTCATGATGACCCTCCCGAGGATCTGGTTAATAAACGTTTTGTTGATTAGGCAATTATTCATATGCAATCCGTGTGCCAATGTAATTTGGTCCGATTCCGGCCCCTTAAGCACCGCTAACTGATTGTTTCACTGTTGACACCCGGCTACGTAGTTCCCACATTCGGGAATCCGTCTCCCGCTTATAGGACAGGATGCACGGAACGGGGGGATTGCCTACGGTTGCGGGTATTCTTGGAGGGGATGGAAGGCGCGGTGGATATAAGCCGCGACGTCCTGGATCTCGGGCTCACTGAGCACGCTCTTCCAGGCGGGCATGGAGGTCCCGGGGAGCCCATCGCGGATGACACCGACCAGGTGCGGGTGCGACATCCCGGCCATCGCCTCCGGGTTGGTGAGGTCGCGGGGGCGGGGTTCCATGAAACTGCCGATCCAGTTGCGCCCCGTGCCGTCGCCACCGTGGCAGAAAGCACAGTTGTCCAGGAACAGCTGGCCGCCCCGGGTCTCCTGTTGCGTAAGCACGTCGATCACCGGTAGCGCGTCGTGCAGGGCGTAGCTGGAGGCTGCCGAGACGCTGTCCGGCGGGTCCTTGTGCGAGTAGCCACCACGCGGGTAAGACAGGGCCTCGGCATCCCACAGTAATTCGCTGTCGCGCACGCGCCCCCGGTCATGACACGACAGGCAAGATGACAAAAACAACCGCTTCCCGGCCTGCAGGTTGGCCGTCAACTGCTCCCAGGGCGTATCCAGGGCGATCTCGCCGGCCGCGAAGGGCGCGGCCGGCGAGTCCGCCGGGTCCCCTTCCCAGCCGTTCTCGCGCGAGTGATAGCGGATATTACCGCCCTCACCGGCCATGAACGCCCGACGGATGAAGGCCACCACGGCCTCGATCTCGGCCGCGGTCAGCCGGTCCGCAAAGCCCTTCATGGCGGTGCCCGGCCGCCCGCTGCGGACCGCACGCTGCATGGCTTCTGCATCGAGGGCATCCAGTGCAGTGGCAGTGAAGTCCCGGGGCGAAGGGCTCAGGAAACTGCTGGCCAGTGTCTTTGCATCGCCGGCATAGCCGTGGCAGTAGTAGCAGTGGGCGTTGTAGAGCTGCCGGCCGGTGGTCAGTGTCACCGCTATATCATCGGACGCTGCTGGATTAGCCGGCGCCGGGTTGGCAGGCACGTTCCCCGCCATGGAGACTAAAACGGGCAACAGCACGGCACCGGCCAGGGCCATGCCGAGCACCCGGTGAAGCAATGAGTTCATGCGCGGTTCAGGAACCCGCCTTCTGCAAACGGATGAAGGTCTGGAACACGTACTCGGCGATGTCTGTCATGGTCTGCGCATCCAGCACCGTCTCCCAGGCGGGCATTTCCGCGCCCCGGCGACCCTTGGCAATGGCCTCGTAGAGTACCGGGCGGTTCAGGGTGGCGCGTGAGGCCTCCAGGGTAAAGTCACGCGGCTTGGGCAGAATGAAATAGGCCCGCGGACCCTGGCCGTCACCCCGCTCGCCGTGGCAGGCCACGCAATTCTGCAGGTAGAAGGCCTGGCCGCGCACGGGATCGCCGACCAGGCCGGAGGTAAATGGCAACTCCATGTCGATTCTAACAGGCGCCGCCTCGACCATGGACGAATCAGCGCCCTGCCCCATAAAGGCCGTGCGGATGTAATCCACCACCGCCTCGATCTGTGCAGGGGCAAGCTGGTCACGGAAACCGGCCATGGCAGTATCCGGCCGGCCAAAGGTGACCGATCGGACCATGCGCTCGCGGGTGAGTTCACTGGCGGCAAGCTCTGCCGTAAAGTCCCGCGGTGCCGGTTGCATGTTGTTCTCGGCCCAGACCGCGGTCCGCCCCTGGTCTCCGTGACACACCGAGCAGTTCTCTGCATACAACCGGGCCCCTTCACTGCCCTCTTCGCCGGCTACCGGCAGCATGAACCGCTCCCGGATGAAGTCGGTCACCGCCTCGATCTGCGTATCGCTGAGCTGGGTCTTCCAGGCGGTCATCGCGGTGCCCGGGCGACCTTCACGGATCGAGACCAGCATGCGTTCCCGGGTCAGTTCGAGCGCGGCCCCGGGCCGGGTGAAATCGGCGGGTGGCGGCTGCATGCTGCCCATGGCGCGGCTCCTGCCGTCGCCCCGGTCCCCGTGACAGACGGAGCAGTAGTCATGATAGATCTCGTCCAGCGGGACGGTTTCAGCGGCTTCGGCCTGCAGCAGGCCTGCCCAGGACATGCCATACAGCAACCCGATCAGCCACTGTATGGATTGGGCCGGGAATTTATTCATATGTTGCGTCATCATCATTAACAGAGTCGTCCGATAGAACCGGTAATGTGGAAGTGGATACCCCATTGTAACAGGCAGGCTGTCAGGGTAGGTGTCGAGTACATCGAACCCGTGTTCGAGAAGATGCAACGGTCCGGTGATTTTGTGTACTATATTGGCTTCCGTTCCATCCATGCAAGTACACACACATGACCATATCAAACACTCCCAGCCCGAGACCGGTGAGACGGCTGTCAGGATACCTGCTGCTCCTGCCGATACTTGGCCTTGCCGCCTGTGCCACACCCCCTGAACGGCCTGAACTGGCGCCGCTGACCTTCCCTCCACCCCCGGAAACCGCGCGGTTCGTGTTCGAGCGGACACTCACGGGCTCGGCCGACATCGAGGAAGATGATAAAACCAGCCGGCTGCGCAGGCTGGCCACCGGCGCCGGGCGGACCAGTGTCGTCTTCAGCAAGCCCTTCGACGTGGTGGCCTGCAAGGGACGAATCTTTGTGACGGATACCGTCAAGCGCATGGTCATGGTATTCGATGCGCCCGGCCGGCGCTTCAATCAGATCGGAACCACCGAGCCTGGCGAACTAACAAAGCCCCTTGGATTGAATGTCGATGCCGAGTGCAATCTCTATGTCGTCGACAGTACCCTGAAGGTAGTCAAGGTCTACCGCGCGGACGGTACGTTCCTCAAGGCCTTCGGGGGGCGCGACTGGTTTGACAGGCCCTCGCACATCGCCGTGACGGCCGACGGCAGCCGGGCCTTCGTGGTCGATACCGGCAGCGTGGACAACCAGAACCACCGCATCCGGGTTTTCGATACCGGCAGCGGCGAGCACCTCTACGACATCGGCACCCGTGGATCGGAAGCCGGCCAGTTTAACCTGCCGCGCGATATCGAACTGGATGCCGATGGCCGTATCCACGTCGTCGATGGCGCCAATTTCCGGGTACAGATCCTGGAACAGGACGGCACGCCGGTCAGCAGCTTTGGCGGCATCGGGCGCAAGTCGGGGCTGTTCTCGCGGCCCAAGGGGATCGGCATCGATCCCGCCGGCAACATCTATGTCAGCGACGCCGCCTTTGGCAACTACCAGATCTTCAATCCCGACGGCCAGTTGCTGCTGTTTGTCGGCAGCCGCGGCACCAAACCGGGGCGCGCGAAGTACATGCTCCCTTCGGGCCTGCATGTCGATGAAGACGGCCGCATCTATATGGTGGACCAGTTCTTCCGCAAGGTGGACATCTACCGGCCGGCCGGGCTGGCACAGGAGGAGGGCTACCTCGGGGTCTGGTACCGTGCACCCGATGCCAAAGAGGCCGCCAATAAGTAATGGGTGCAGATACCGGCCAGACCCCCGGCGCGCCCGGGCCACGGTGGCAAAGACAGTCCCGGTGGTGTTGCCTGCTTGCAGTACTCGGCAGCCCGGCTGCTGTCGGGGCTGAAACCGGCGAGGCAAGCACCCGTTTCAACCTGGCCACCCATGGTATCGAGGAAACGCTATCAACGGAGGACAAGGTGGCCAATGTTCGGCTGCTGACCGCCTCCTGCGCGGCCTGTCACGGCACCAATGGCTACAGCGTGGGGATCACACCGGTACTGGCGGGACTCGGGCGCGATTATTTCATCCAGCAGATGGTCGATTTTCGTTCCGGGGCGCGGCCGGGCACCGTCATGAACCACAATGCCTCCGCCTACACACCGGCCGAAATCGCGGCCATGGCGGACTTCTTCGCGGCACTGCCGCGCACGGGCTGCGACCGGTGAGCCGGGTATCCTGGCTGCAGAAGACCTGACATGCCGATCAAGCGACGCCGTTTCCTGCAAGCCCTGTCCGCCGGCGCGGGCCTGGCCACGCTCGGGCTGCCCGCTGTTCGTGCCGCCAAGGGGACGCGTATTGTCGTCATCGGCGGCGGTTTCGGCGGCGCCACGGCGGCCAAGTACCTGCGCCTGTGGGGGCCGGATCTCGAGGTCATCCTGATCGAGCGCAACCGGGATTTCATCTCCTGCCCGCAGAGCAACCTGGTGCTCGGCGGCAGCCGCACCCTCAAGGACCTGACCCTGGGCTACGAGACGCTGACCGCCCGACACGGGGTACAGCTGGTTCATGATGAAGTCAATGGCATCGATCCCCAGCGCCAGACCCTCGCCCTGTCCGAAAAAGAAATCAGCTATGACCGCCTGGTCATCGCGCCCGGGATCGATTTCGTCTACGACGGCATCGCGGGACTGGAAGACCCGGCCGTTCGTGAAGCCATCCCGCACGCCTGGAAGGCCGGACCCCAGACGATCGCCCTGCGCCAGCAGCTCGAGGCCATGCCGAACGGCGGGCGCTTCCTGATGAGCATCCCCCGGATGCCCTATCGCTGCCCGCCCGGCCCCTATGAACGGGCCTGCCAGGTGGCGTTCTTCCTGCGCTACAGTAAACCGAAGGCCCGGATCACGGTCCTGGATGCAAACCCCGGCATCGTCGCCAAGCAGGACCAGTTCCTCGAGGCCTGGGAGGAAAAATACCCTGGGATCATCGAATACCATCCGAATCAGGAAGTGACCGCCGTGGATTCGGCAACCCGCACGGTCACCACGGCGGCGGGCAAGTTCCGGGCCGACGTCATCAACATCATACCGCCACAGCGGGCGGCCGCAATCGCTCACAGCGCGGGCGTCGTCAACGTCGATGCACGCTGGTGCGATGTGGACTTCCTCAGTTACGAATCAACCACCCGCAAGAACATCCACGTGATCGGCGATGCCATCGCCTCCACCCTACCGAAATCAGGGCACATGGCCAATGCCGAGGCCAAGGTGTGTGCCGCGGCGATTGTGGCAATGGCCACCGACCAGCGGCTGGTCGGTGGACCGGTGTTCGCCAATACCTGTTACAGCCATGTGAACGCCAGCGAGGCCATCCACATCTCCAACGTCTACCGTTATGACCCCGTCAGCCGCAGCATGCAGTCGGTACACGGCAACATGGTATCGGAACAAGCGACCCGGCTGGATGCCTATTACGCCCGCGCCTGGGCGATGAATATCTGGAGCGATGTCCTGGACTAGCCGGGTTCGCCGGCAGGAGCTCAGGAATCCCTGGTTTATTGATCTGCAGTGTCAATGCAAGCGCAGGATGCATTATGTGCCGAGTCATTGCCTGCATATGGATGGATTGATGCGCCACGTCTTTGCGAGTGCAGCGAAGCAAGCTCCTTGGTAGTCCAATCAATAACTCGCAGATTGCTTAGTCGTGTCGCTCCTCGCAATGGTGAGTTAATAAACCCGCCGATGACGAATTTTCCAGACTCTCCTTGGAAAATACATCTCTAGATATCGTGGCAGGCCATGCAGAGTGGCTCACGGGTACCAGATAGCCCGGCAGTGCGCAGGAACATCCTGTTTTCGGCGTGGGGATCATGGCAGGTCGAACACTCGATATACGGTGCCGGCTGATTGTTTGCGCCATAGCGCGTATAGAGATGTACATCACTGCGCTGGCGACCCGGTTCACCAGTCTCCAGCCACCATACCTGTACCTGGTCGATTATGGCACTCTGGGTGGGTTTATATCCTGTCAGGGGGGGGTGTGCCGCTGCCGGATTCTCGCTTACATAGGGATTGACGGCTGTACCCACATCACCCGCCTGACTCTCATTCGCTGCGCCCCGGTAGGGGATGCCCACCGGGTGGTTGCCACTTTTGTCGGACTCGCAAATTCTCTTCCCGAGACGCTTGCTGATTGGCTCGTACGTCAGTGTATCCTCCGGTGGCGTAGAGTAAATATCACCGGAGGCGACATACCCGTGGCCGGCGATGTTATGCGCCTGGGTTCCATCGTGACAGGACAGACAGGAGAGTGAAACAGATCCCGCCGAATCGATTCCAGGCTCTCTGGCATACCCGAAACTGTCATAGGTACGATATCCGGTCTTCGTGGCGGGATCGGAACCGATCCATTGCGGTACAGATTCACTATTGCCCTGGGGTGTATGGCAGAATACACACACCGCCTCACTGTCTTTGTCTGTAAACGATGCGGATTCCAGGCCTGTGAGGTTATGCAGGGTATTGACAATACCGGCCAACACCCCGGTTGCGGGGCAAAGCCATAGCGCCAGCAGGGCTGCAGCCAGTGTAAGACGCGATGTTTCTGCGGATCGCAGGCGTCTCTGCCGGTTATTTCCAGGCCGGAAGAGACTGGCGCGTGGCCGCCGCATCACGTAACGGTATTCAGACGTGTTGATCCAACAACCCGTTTTGGCTGTTCGGCCTGAGGCCGGCCGATCTGTTGCAGTGCTTCTTTTCATGACATTTATTACTGATTCTGCCAGGCCATAATCGGATGATTCACCTCCTTAACGACAGCAGCAAGAGCAGCGGTGCGAGTCTTAATACGATGACCTTTGGTAATATTATACCAAGTATCGTTGTCGCCTCATCAGTGGCCAGCAGGTAATGGCATTATTCCATCACTGTCTCTGCTGTCCTGGAATACCCCTCGGCCACGGGCCTGGCACGAACGTCAGGGCATACGGCGAAGACCAATTGTTCCTAAGCGTATGATTCACTGGACCCTATCCTCAGCTGTGGCGCACTCATACCGCCGCGGGTCGGTCAGGATCAGACACATCAAATCAGACACTTGTCCAGTTTGAGGCTACGACTTCGTCCCGCCACCAGGCAACCGTGAATTGTAAACAAGTGTGGATTGATCGTCTGTGACTTTCACCCCGACCCTGGCAATTGGGTTGCCAGCGCATGATCAGGCAGTGAAAGAGATAAACCCGATCGTCGCCGTAAAACCAGCAGGCTGGCAGCAGCACAAGCGAGTCCTGGAGGGGCCTGCTAGTGAGGCGGGAATTGCTCCAGCATATCGTGGACGGCCGTGTTGATCCTCTCGTTCCGGTCGCTGGCCGAATCGTAGTCACTGTAATAACCCTGTGCATAGCCGCGCCACATGAGCTTGTCCTGCTTGCTGTGGACAATATCGACAACCATCCGCCCTTCCTTGTAGTCGAACACAATGGGTTCGGTTACCACCGTGGTATAAGGCATGCCGTGCCAGTAGTAGCCATGGTAATGACTGTAGCCGTGGTAGCGCTCCACGATCTGGATGTCGCGCACATCGCGCACACCCAGGTAATAAACCACGCGGAAATCAGCCTCCGACGGTGCCACCTTGCGGTATCCCTTACCAGACAGTTCGCTGTCAATGGCAGCACGGATCCTGGCATCGATTAGCGGTTCGGGCACCTGGATTTCAAAGTCCTTGCTGCCCACGGAAGCCGCATCGCGGGGATCGGTCAGCCAGCCGTAGGTCTTGAGGCTCGAAAAATCAGCCGCCGGATCGAAGTCCGAATCGATGGATACCGTGGCACACCCGCTAACCGAGACCACGAACAGGACGACCATCAGACAACGGAAATACAACATGTTATACAAGCCTGCTTTTTCAATGGACCCGGCTGATTGTCGCATCCTCAGCCTGGCCGTGACAATACACCCCCGGCTGACCGTTCATGGCGTGCCAAACGGTGCACCGCTTGCAGGTGACACTCAGGGATGCGGGGAACACCGCCACCCCCGGATACCGGTATGCGATAGATGGTTGCGCGATGCCCCTGACCAGCACAGGGAACGGCGCACGGCGGCACCCTGCCCTTTAATGCTTAATGACTTCCGGCCTACAGCTTCGATACACGACTGACACACGGACGATAGCGGGCGCGATACAGGACCGCCAGACCGGTCAGTACCGGCAGCCCGACCAGCCAGGGGAACAGCTCGACCGGGACCAGCATGAGCCTCGCGTGGTCCAGCGCGAGGCCGGCAATGAACACCACAATGCCCAGGCCACCCAAAGCCAGATTGCCGATCAGCAGATTGACCACTCTCCCGGCCGTTCCGCGCACCCACACCGCAGTCCACCACAAGGCCCGCAGCAAGAGCAGCCAGGCCAGCAGGTAGCTCGCCGCACCGCCAACCGCCCAGGCGGAAGTCGCATGGAGTCCCGCCGCCAGCAACACCAGGCCGACCAGCATCAGGAAGTTGCTTAGCGCATACCAGGCGTACTCGACCGGTGAGCGGTTGAACCAGTTCGGCAGCCAGGTCAACAGGGCGCCGAACAGCACCGATCCGACCAGCCCGAACAAAGCCATAAACTCGATGACGGGGCCTTTCCGGGCCACCGGCTCCAGGCCCGCGCTGGTGATCAGAAAAATGATGACCACGCCATGAATGATCGCACCCAACGAGAGCAGACGCAGCGGGCTGTGCGCCACCCGCTTCCAGTAGCGTGTCAGCCGTCCTTCAGGTTCCTGTTTTTCCGGGGCAATGGCAAAGCACATGTGAAAGTCCGGGGGTGCGGGTTGGCGATAATGACAAAGTTGCCATTGTGGTACGACGTTGCTGATATATCAGTAACTAAGTCACGCATGCAAAGCGTGCAATAGCTGCGCCAGATCACCGGTCGACCGGCCGCGTGTTGCCCGGGTCCGGCTCCGGGGAAAGGCTTGCACACGCCGGTTCCCGGCCCAGCTCACAGGCCTGGCGCAGGTCATGCCTGGCACCGTTCACGTCGCCCCGTTCCAAGCCCAACAATCCCCTCTGCAACCAGAATTCACCATCGCGGGGGTTGAGTTGCAAGGCGCGCGACAGGTCCTGGTGGCCGCTCCCGGGGTCCCCCGCATGCCAGCCGGCGAGGCCCCGGTAATAGTAGGCGTCGGCATCCTCCCCACCATAGGCCAGCGCGGCAGAAAAACTCTTGCCGGCGTCAGGGTACTGCTTGCGTTCAAGCTGGATGATACCCAGGTTGAACCAGGCCGATGCCAGCCCGGGGCGCAGACCGATGGCGTTTTTATAGGCCGCCACCGCCTCGTCGAGGCGGCCACTTTGCCGGTAAACGAGACCCAGCTGGTAATAGGCGACCGCGATATCGAATGCGTCCCTGCTACGGGCAGCGGCCGGGCGCTGGCGATAGGCCCGAATCGCCTTTTGGTAATCTGCGCTGGCGAGGCCGATGTGCCCCAGGCGTTTTTGTAATGTGCCGCGTCCGACCAGCGCCGTGATATTCCCGGGATCGAGTCGCAGGGCGTGGTTGAAGTCCGCGCGCGCCGCCTGCGCCCGTGCCGGATCCTCACTGTAGAGGGTGCCCCGGTTGGCGTAGGCCGTGGCCGAGTCCGGATCGAGCGCTATCGAACGGCTGAGCGCGCTTTCCGCCTTGTCCAGCTGGTCATCCTCCTGGTAGGCGATACCGAGGTTGAGCCAGGTGCGCGCGGAGGTGGACGCCACCCGGGCGGAATGCTCGCCCAGTGTAACCGCCGTTCTCCAAACCGGCAGACGCTGCTGGGTAAAGGCGGCAAGCACCAGCACCAGCCCCATGCCGGCCACCAGCACACCCAGCCTGGCCCGTGTGCCGGTACCCGCCAGCCAGCCGCAGGCCAGCGCCACCAGGCCCGCCAACCCGACCGTGGCCAGGTACATGCGGTGCTCGAAGACCATTTCCAGCGGGATCACGCTGCTCTCGATGACCAGGGTGGCCGGTACCCACAGGATCAAAAAACCCGCGCCACGCAGCGCTTGACTGAACAGACACCACAGGCCCGCCGCGATCCACAGCACCAGACCCGCCAGCGCAACAGCCGTTGCAGGCGGGTCGAGCACACCCCGTGACAGCGCAATGTCATGCTCGAGGGAAAAGCGCCCCGGCAGCGGCCAGAATACCTGCCCCAGGTGAAACGCCAGCACCCGCGGCTGGGTCAGCAACCGCTCCTCCAGGGTAAAGTCCCGGCCGGCATAACCGGGCGTTGCCCAGCCGGAGAAGGGACCGCCCAGCAGCAGGTCCAGAACAACCCAGGCCAGCAACACAAACGGCAGCGCGATCACAACAGCATCCAGGCGTCCCCGCAGCAGTCGCAGGCCGTGCCTCACCACGCCATACTCGGCCAGTATCCAGAGGAACGGGGCGATCAGGGCATTCTCCTTGGAGGCCACGGCAGCCACCAGGGACGACCACGTCAACAACCACCACCCCAGGCCACGGGCGCCGCCGCTCTGCCGGGCGCGAACATAGGACCATACCGACAACAGGGTGAACAGCGCTGCCAGCAGCGCCATGCGCTGCACGATATAGGTCACACCCTGAACCTGTATGGGGTGCAGCGCCCACCAGGCCGCTGCCAGCGGGGCCAGCCACAACAGCTCCCGCCGGGGCAGCATCTTCCCCAGCACCTCGAACAGCAGCAGTCCGACCACCAGGGCGGCAGCCACATGAAGCATTCGGTTGGTCGCCTGAAAGACCTCTGGGCTCCCCTGCCCCCGCCACCAGTCAAAGGCAAAGCTTATGGAGGGCAGTGGACGGGACGGCAGAAACGCATCACGGCCGGCCTGCCACAGGCCGGACAGGGTCAGTTGCTCCAGCTGCACCGGTGTATGCTGGACGATATTGGGATAGTCATCGAAGTGAAAACCATTCTGGTCGCTGTCGCGGTAGGCAAACAGCAACACAGCCGACAGCACGATGACCAGCAGCAGGGACAATACACGCGATAAGGGTGAAACTAGCTGGCTCATGCGTGAAAATCGTTCCGGACAGGGCCGGCACAGCATAGCCAGCGGCGCGACCTGTCACCATCGTTGCCACCCTGCTGCACTTTGATCATACTGCGAACACCCTCACAGACGTCTCCGTATGCATGTCCCAGTCCACGCTGCCACCACCGGGGTCGGTTCACCATACGACTGCCACCCACTGCTGTCCCACTTAATTCCTTCTCCCCTTTGGGGAGAAGGCCAGGATGAGGGGATTGCAACGCAGTTGCATAAAGAAGTGCTTATTTCATAGGGATTTTATCCCTCACCCTAACCCTCTCCGAAATTGGGAGAGCGAATGTGTATTATATATCGCTCACGTTGAATTCATGTCTCATCAACCAAGAAATCAAGTTTAATTCTTAATTGATAGACTGTTTCATGCATTCAGATTTTAACACCCGCCGCTCATTTCCTAATTGCCGTCAGTCTGCTGCTGGTCCTGGTCCTGCTCGGTTACCGCGGCATCACCGGTAACAGCTTCCAGTTCGATGACCTTGTCAACATTATCGAGGTGCCAGCCCTGCATATCGGGACCCTCGACTGGGACAGCCTGAAAAATGCCGCTGCAAACGGGTTGCTGACAACACGCATACTACCGAATATGAGTTTCGCCATCGACTGGTGGCGTGGCGACGGCAGTCCCGTTCCGTTCATGCAGACCAATCTGCTCATCCACTGCCTCAACAGTCTGCTGGTCCTGCTGTTCAGCCTGCAGGTCCTGCGTGCTTGGCGCCCCGGCCAGGCACTGCTCATGGCCTTTGCGGTCGCGGCACTGTGGGCCCTGCATCCGGTACAGGTACAGGCGGTCAGTTACGCGGTGCAGCGCATGACCTCCATGGCGACATTTTTCATGCTGTTGTCGGTGATCGGCTACATCCAGGGACGACAGCCGGGCGCACACCGGTATGGCTGGTTTATCCTGTCCCTGCTGGCATTCATCTGCGGCGCGATCTCGAAGGAGATCGCCTGGATCACCCCGCTGCTGATCTGGCTGGTTGAATATGGGCTCATCCGTCAGGGCAGACCGTTGCTGGCAACCCCGGCGGACCGGATACTGTTTGTTCTGCCGTTCATCGCCACCCTGCTGGTGACTTTGGATATCGCATCCGGTTCGGGACCGCTGTCGCAGCAGATTCTGCCGGGTTACGCGCACCGGGATTTCACCTTGGAAGAGCGCCTGCTCACCCAGCCGCGGGTGATCGCTTTGCACCTGTCACAATTGGTGTGGCCCATGCCCGGACGGTTCACCGTCGAACATGATGTGGCCACTTCCGTCGGCTTGCTCAACCCGCCGGCCACACTGGCGGCGCTGGCCAGCCTCATCCTGTGGTGCAGTGCGGGCCTGTGGGCGCTGTTGCGCAGCGACTACCGGCGCTATGGTTTCCTGCTGCTGTGGCCGGTAATCGGACTCGCAATCGAGAGCAGCTTCGTCCCGCTGGAGATGGCCTTCGAACACCGCATGTACCTGCCCTCCGTCACCCTGTTCTTGCTGGTGGTCATGGCCGCAACGCGCTGGATACCGGTGACCTGGATTCGGTTCGGCCTGCTGGCACTGGGCTGTCTATTGCTGGCCAGCGCCACCCAGATCCGCCTGCAGGACTGGCGCAGCGAGATCCTGCTCTACGAGAGCGCTACCCGCGTCGCCCCCGACAAGGCACGGGTGTGGAACAACCTCGGCAGCTACTACGCGCAGGTGCAACGCTATCCAGAAGCCCGGGAGGCCTTCGAAAGGGCGATTGCACTGTCCGATACCTACCGTTCGCCGTTATTCAACCTGGCCAAATATCACCTGCAGGTCGAATACAATCCGGAAACAGCCCTCGACCTCCTGAACCGGGCCCTGACGATACCTGAAGAAATAGACCATGGTATTTTCAAACCGGTCGATGTCTACCTCGAGCGCGGCAATGCCTATTTCCGGCTCGGCCGACTGACCGAAGCGGCCAGCAACTACACTCGCGCCCTGGAACTGGAGCCGGACAATGTGAGGGTGATGAACAATCGCGGCGTCGCCTTCCTGAGACAGAAGGACTATCCAAATGCCCTTGCTGATTTCACCCGGGCCACAATCCTGCAGCCAAATGATGACCAGGGCCACCGACACCGGGCACTCGTTCACCTGGCCACGGGTGCCCCGACACAGGCCCTGCCTCATGCGCGCCGCGCCTTTCAACTGAATACAGGCGAATCGCTCAACGCCCTGTTGCTCAACGAGATCCTGGTTGAACTGGGCCAGAGATCCCCCGACCGGGAGCAACTGGCCCACGCCTGCCGCCAGGGATCATCCAAGGACTGCAAGGATCTGGCAGTCTTCCTGTCGCGGATGCAATATTGACGGGCATTTAACAACACATGACAGAATCCAGTGACACTCACGTAAAACCACAGACACCACGGCCCGACCGTCTGTGGCTCTCACGGTTTCTGCTGCCGGGGGGTACGATTGCCCTGCTGATCGTCACCATCCTTGCCTATGTTGGCATAACAAATATCGGCTTTCATTTTGATGACTACCCCAACATCGTCAATAATGATTCCATTCAATTAAACCGGTTTTCCCTGGAAGGATTCAGGGATGCCGTCCTGTACGCGAAAATCCCCAGCCGGGCCGTTGCAAATGCAAGCTTCGCCCTCGACTGGTGGCGCGGTAGCGGTCGCCCCGAGGCCTACCTCGAAACCAACCTCGTATTGCACCTCATCAATGCCTTGCTGGTCGGTGGACTGCTGTTACTCACACTCTCCTATCGACAGCGAACGCTGCCCCTGCCCGTCATCTGGGGCTGTCTGGTCGGCGCCGCGTTCTGGGCGCTGCACCCCATCCAGGTCCAGGCGGTTGCCTATATCGTCCAGCGCATGGCCGAACTGGCCGCCCTGTTTTCGTTAACGGCCGTGATCGCCTACCTGCTGGGGCGCCGGAACGAGGGCCTCCGCCGCTGGTTGTTGTACACAGTGGCCCTGATCGCCTTCGCGATGGGCATCCTTTCCAAGGAGAATGCCTGGATCACACCGCTGCTGATCTGGCTTGCCGAGTTCGGCATCTGCCGCCACCGCGAGCCACTGGTCCGCCACCCACTCGATCGCTTGCTGCTGGCGCTGCCCCTGCTGCTGTTCGGGTATGGCCTCTGGGACCTGCTGGTAGAAGGCCCGTTGTACCGGGCGTTCATCGGCGAGACCTATGCGTTGCGGGACTTCACCCTGCAGGAGCGCCTGCTGACGCAGCCACGGGTGATCCTGTTCCATCTCTCCCAGCTGATCTGGCCGCTACCGGAACGCTTTTCCCTCGAACATGATTTCCCGCTTTCGCAGGGCCTGCTGGAACCGCCGGCAACGCTGGCTGCCCTGCTGCTGGTGTTTGCCTGGTGTGCTGCCGGATTGACCATGCTGCTGATACGCACACGCCGGCTTACCGGCTTCTTCATGCTCTGGCCACCACTGACCCTGTCGATCGAAAGCAGCGTCATACCTCTGGAAATGATCTTCGAGCACCGCCTCTACCTTCCCCTGGCCGGCTTTGCCGGACTCGTAGCGCTGGCCGTTACCAGCCTATTGCGTCGAAGCAAGCCAGGGCTCATCACCGGCACGCTGGTGCCAGTGCTTTTCATCACCGCCTTGGTGGTGGCGGTTCACCAGCGGGTGGCCCTGTGGGGCGACCCGATCCGTTTCTATCAGGACATCCTTCGTCACGTGCCCGACTCGTCTCGCGCCTGGAACGGCCTGGGGCTTGCGCATGCAAATGCGGAACAAAACTCCGAAGCCGAATCGGCATTCACACGCGCCATCAGGCTCAACCCGGCCAACCAGATGGCATGGGGCAACCGCGGTGCAGTCCGTTCGAAGATAAAGGGAAGGGAACAGGAGGGGTTCGCTGATCTGGAGCAGGCGCTGCTGCTGAATAGCGATGCCACGCGCAGCCTCGTGAATCGTGGCAACCTGCTGCGACGCATGGACCAGCCCTCTCTGGCATTGCGGGACTACAACCGGGCGATCGAGGTCAGCCCCCGCTATGCGCTCGCCTGGAATAACCGCGGCCTGCTGCGACTCTCGACGCGGGACCATGCCGGTGCCCTCGAGGATTTCCACCGGGCGCTCAGGATCGAACCGGAAAACCCCGAATTCCTGGCCAATCGCGGCAGTGCCTGGCTGCTGGCCGGGCAACCCGCCCGGGCGCTGGCCGACCTGGAAGCGGCCCTTGGCCTGCGTCCACAGGATGCCGCACTGCACCACAACCTCGGTCTGGCCCACCGGCGCCTCGGGCAACCGGCCGCCGCGCAGGAACACCATGATATCGCCTGCCGACTGGGTCTCGACCGGGCCTGTCGCACGGACTGACCAGTCACCGCGGCCTCTATACGGCAGGCTCACGAATACGCTGTCAGCGCTGTCCGGCGCAAGCGGGGTTTGATTGGATGGTGATCGGGAGCGGTGCGGGTCACACCGCGCGGGATGAGGAAAAATCCCGCGGACCGCACTGGCGGTCCGCGGGATCGGGTGCTGACTTACTTGGACTCGGAGACCATGTATTCCATGGAGGCCTTGAGGTCGTCGTCAGAGCAATCGGCACAGGCGCCCTTCGGCGGCATGGCGTTCTTGCCGTTCATGACGCTGGCCATCATGGCATCGTTGCCGGCGGCGATGCGAGCCGCCCAGGCCTCCTTGTCGCCCAGCTTGGGAGCACCGGCGGCGCCGGTGGCGTGGCAGGAAGCGCACTTGGCATCATAGGTGGCCTTGCCGTCAGCCGCCTGCGCGGTGGCGCCCAGGGTCATCATCAGCCCGGTGATTACAGCGATACTCAGTTTGGTCATTGCAGTTACCTCTCGTTGGTCGGGAAGCCCCGTTCACCCGGGTTCCCCTTCAGTTAAGAAACCGGTCCGTAAAAAATTTCGCCACAGTCTATACCCGCCCCGTCGTGCCGTCTGTGACAAAGTCACGCACAGGCAGCCGCCGACAACGGCGACGCGGGGTGTGCGCATGGGGTGGCGTTAGATCCGAATCCGCGGATTTTGTCATCCGCGTATTATGGGAACTACGTATCCAACTGATTGATAAGGGTGTATTCGGGCGGTAACACCCGTTGCAGAGGCGGATCAGCGTCCGGTCGCAAGGCCGGCGACCGGACGCGACCCGGGATGACTTCAGGCGGCGGCGTGGTGCTGGTTACCGTTGATTTCGCGGATCAGCGGATAGAGCCTCTCGGTCTCATCCAGGATCCTGTCCAGGATCAGATGGAACATCTTCTCCGTATCATCCAGGAAACGGTCATGCTCGCCAATTGCCAGCGTCGGCGTCTTTTTCATCGGACACCACTCCTTGGAGTATTCGGCCATGATCTTCTTGATCTCCTGCGAGCCGGACATGAAATTCCTGACCAGTTTCTGGATCTCGTGGTCGTCGTGCGTCAGCAGCTTGCTGATGAGGTCCCTGTCGACCAGATCGATGTGCTGCCTGACCTTGTCCATGTAGCGGTGGAAGAGCTCGCAACAGGCCCCGGTGTCGCACATGGTGCGTTCCTTGAACAGGTACAACAGCACGTTGGAGAGATCGGTGATATCGTGGTTCTGGGTGTGTAATTCTTCGTAAGTAATCATAACGGGCCCTTCGCTTTAAATTGTCACAGACAGCTGTTATATCGGAGTATATCTGCATTGAGGCTAGGACGAAAATAAAGCCCTGTCAATGTACTGAATTATTTCAGTACCTACTGAATTAACAGCGGTCAAACGGCCTTATTTCAGGCAGTCAGGGACATGGAATTCGTCATCCAGGCCGTAGACCTCGTCGAACACCCCGTCGCAGTTGCTGTCGCGGATAACATAGTTGCGCAGGGCGGCTTCGTTATCCCGCGTATTCAGGCTCCAGGCCCAGAGCCGCTCCTTGGTGGTAAAACTGACGATGCTGTCGCCATTGCCGTTCAGGTACTGCCCGATACGGGTCTCGTTGATCCCGTCGCCATCGCCGTCGCCGTCACGCTCGGCGTGCAGGTTGAAGCCCTCGAGATCGGGCGGGGTGAACTGGGCCGCCTCGAGCAGCGGGATTCCATATATAAAGAGCGCCAGGCTGACTGACAGCCCCTTGAACCGGCGAACCCGGTTTCCGTTCTGAGATTTCATATCACTGACTCCATCAATAAAGGTGTCAGGAACCTTTTCTCTTCAGAGTAACTGAACGTGCGTAAAAAAAGGTTCCTGACACCTTAGCCCCTACCAGCTGCTCTTTTTCACGCCGCCCTTTTCATAGGGGTGCTTGTCCCTCAACCAGGTCTGGAAAGACCCTTCGAGGTGATAGACATTGTCGATGTCATTGGCATAGAGCACCGGCTCGGCCTGCAGGGTGCGGGAGCCATTGATGCAGTAGATCAGTACACCGTTGTCGTGCCTGAATTCCTTCAGGCGCTCTTCAAGCTCTTCCAACGGTATGTTGACCGCACCGGGGATGTGCGCGATCCCGTATTCGGCTGGTGAGCGCAGGTCCACGACCAGCGGCGGTGCCTCTGTATCGAGTTTGGCCTGCAGCTCCGCCGGCGTCAGGCCGGGCGAGAGGTAATCGTCATTGGCCGCAACATTGAACGACAGCAGTGCCGCCAGCAGCAAATAATATCCCTGCTGCAGCAGGACCGAACCTGTAGCAAAATGTAGCATGCCCCCTGTTTTCATTGTTCGCAGCCCCGTATAGCGGGTTACCTTCAGGGATTCAGCACTTCCTGCATTTCCTTGAGCCGCTGCTCGGTTACCGAACCGGGCTCCTCTGCCTTCTCGGCCAGTTGCTTGACCATGTCGGCCTCCTGCTGCGCCAGGCGCACGATCCGGTCTTCGTAGACCTCGACCGTGAAGTCATTTTTTCTCAGGTTGATCGTGTAGTCGTCCATTTCGGCATGGAGGTATTTGCGCCGGGCCTCCTTGCGGGTCGCCTCCTCATCGAGGTTCTCGCGCTGTGCCGCACGCACGTCCTGTACCGTCATCAGGTGCCAGACCTCGCCGACCTGCACCGGCCCGCCGATCTCGCCCGGCCCCAGGGAAAAGACCACCTCTTCCAGACCCGGCAGCACCTTGCCCTTCTGTACCCAGCCGATCTCGCCCAGGTCCTTCTTGGCATCGGGCGCAATCGAGTGGCGCGATACCGCTTCGAATATGGTCAGCTCGCCCGCCCCTATCCTGCGCTTGATGTCCTTCGCCTCCGCCTCGGTCGCCAGCACCACCATCTGCACCCTGCGGAACTCGGGGATGGTGATCGTGTGCTTGTTTGCCTTGAAGAATTCCTCAAGCTGGGCATCCGAGGGCGCCATCTCGCGGGCCAGGTTGGCCCGGTGGATATTGATGAGACGGGTCTTTTTGTACTCATTCACACGGGCCTGATAGACCCTGTCCTGCTCCAGACCGGCTGAGCGTGCCTTTTGTGCCATCAGGCGGGTATCGATCTCCCGCTGCAGGGCCTTCAGGCGTGCGTCGACCACCATGGCAAGCGGGTCCCTGTGGGTTGCGGCGATGCCGGCCGCCGTGAGGATGCCCCGGGTCTCACCCCAGCTGATTGTTTCACCGCCCACCTCGGCCACCGGAACAGCGTCACTGCGCCCGTCATCGCCAGCCGGATCAAAATTTTTCTGATAGACCGTGATCTCATAACCCTCGCGCAGCTGGTTGCGCTGGTTTATCCGCCGATCCTCGATTTTTTGCTTACCCAGTGCCGCCTTGATCTGCATGCGCGCCTCTTCGCTGAATTCCGTCCCGGGCACAACCGCTTCCTTGAAATAGGTCTCGACTTCCTCATCGCTCACCGAGACATCGCCCAGCGCATGCTTCACATACTGCTCTGACAGCATCCCGTGGGTAAAACGCTGCAAATCGCGCTGGTACTGCGGATCCTTGTCCACGCCCTTGCGCAGGGCATCCAGGTAGATCAGGTTGGCGTCGATTATCTTGTCCAGCAGTGTGATGCGCACCATATCCCGCGCGGGCGTACCCAGGGCGGGGATGGAGAGGCCCACCACGGCGGCGCTGTTGAGCATGACGTTGATTTCGCCAAAGGTGATGGCCTCATCGCCGACACGGGCAATGACATCACCCCGTTCAGCCCCGCCGGTCTTCGCGGCTTGTCCGCTACTGGCGCTGTCCGCCTGAGGCGTCTGTTGAGTGCCAGCCACGGCCGACCGGGGTGCATCGCTGCTGGCGGCCAGTACCAGCATGCCGGACAACAAGGGGGGAAGCAGTACAACCATTCGTAATAATCGATTCATTGTAATTATCTCGTAATCATGAAACACGTAACCAACCCGGTATCTCGCAACGATTGACGCGCTGGAGAGCGAGGTATTCTTAATATTACCATGGCAACATAACTATTCACGCCGATCGGTCGCGCCCTGGAGGATTCGCCTGCACCGGACCTGTTTAGCAGCAGGAGCGGCGTGCGTGCTGCGACCGGCCCCAACTTGATTGACCCTGAGGTCCACAAGTTGTGTAGGTTGGGCAAAGGAGCGCAGCGACGTGCCCAACAGAACAGTCCTTAATTATTGGGCACGCTGCGCTTTGCCCATATATGGTCTCCTCCCGTTTTGCAAGATTTTGCCTGGGCGGTGACAGGGACAGGATTGCTCTCATATATCCGGCCT
>CAMYIX010000057.1 GCA_947258615.1 uncultured Ectothiorhodospiraceae bacterium
AATGCGTCGCAGGATAGGGTGACCTCCTTGTCTCCAATGGCAAGGATAGCTGTTGGCCGAATGAATTCGGCCCTACAACGGTAATCTACCCACTCGATTCGGGGAAGAGCCCCTTTTTTATTTCGGACTAATATTAATAATAAATGTGTACTGACACTGCTTTATTTGGCTGTTTTGGCGGGTGCCTGCTGTTGTTGGGGTGCGCGTTGACAGGAGAGCTTATGGCCGGGTCGCTTGAGGACATCCCGCTGCCGGAGCCGGTAACTTCCGGGGAAACATCCCTGGAGCAGCTGCTCCAGCAACGGCGTTCGGTGCGCGAATACCGGGCCGCTGCGCTGTCATTGGCGGACATCGGTCAGCTGCTCTGGTCGGTGCAGGGGATCACCCACCCGCAGGGTTTTCGAACGGCGCCCTCGGCCGGTGCCTTGTATCCGCTCGAGCTGTATATCGTCGCCGGTGAAGTGCAGGGCCTGGAGCCCGGCGTCTATCACTACCGGCCCGGGAACCATCAACTGATCCCAACAGTCAGCGGTGATCTGCGCAGGCGGCTGGCAGGCTGCGCCCTCGACCAGGCCTGGATCCACGATGCCGCGGCCGTGGTGGTGTTTGCGGCGGTGTATCAGCGGACCATGCGGAAATACGGTGAACGGGGTGAGCGTTATGTGCACATGGAGGTCGGTCATGCCACCCAGAACCTGTTCCTGCAGGCGGAAGCCCTGGGGCTGGATACCGTGGTCGTCGGCGCCTTTCATGATGAGGCCCTGGCCAACCTGTTGCAGCTGTCAGCCGATGTCCAGCCCCTGCTGCTGATGCCCGTCGGCGGAAGGCGGTAGACGCTTGTTCAGCGTTGTTGTCGGATCACGCTGTCGCTAATCCGACCTGCAAATTGACACGTCTCACTTTTTGTATTGTTTTTATCTTTCCGTGTCCTTCCGTGGTTTCCGTGGCTGAATCTTTGTTAGAAAACCGCGCCGGTACCCGCTTAAGCGCCGGGCCTGAACAAGGCGCCCCTAGGGAAACACTGATTAACCCGTCATTGCGAGCAACAAAGTGACGAAGCAATCTCCAACCGATTGATTCCGAATCCCGAGATTGCCGCGCTGGCCGTTCCCGGCTTGGCCCGGGCCAGCCTCTCTACCGCTTCGCGGTCTCACCTTCTCCATGTACATCGCGCTCGCAATGACGCGTTTTCCTCAATTTATCAAAGCTTCCCTAGCTGATGACACCGAGTTCCCGGCCGACGCTGGTGAAGGCCTCGATGGCCCGGTCCAGGTGCGCCCGGGTATGCGCTGCGGAGACCTGGGTGCGAATGCGGGCCTGGCCCTCGGGGACCACGGGATAGAAGAAACCGATGACATAGATGCCGTGTTCCAGCAGGCGCGTCGCCATCTGCTGGGCCAGCAGGGCCTCGTAGAGCATGATCGGGACGATGGGATGGTCACCCGGCTTGATGTCGAAGCCGGCGGCACCCAGCTGCTCCCGGAAATAGCGGGTGTTCGCCCACAGGCGTTCACGCAGCTCGTCCGATCGGTTCAGCAGCTCGAATGACTTGAGTCCGGCTGCCGCCAGTGCCGGGGTCAGGGTGTTCGAGAACAGGTAAGGGCGGGAACGCTGGCGCAGCAGGTCCACGAGTTGCTGCGACCCGGCAGTGAAGCCGCCCGAGCCGCCGCCCAGTGCCTTGCCCAGGGTGGAGGTGGTGATGTCGATGTGCTCCATGACGCCGTAATGTTCTGCCGAACCGCGGCCACCGGGTCCCACGAAACCGGTCGCATGGGAATCATCGACCATGACCAGGGCATCGTAGCGGCGGGCCAGCGCGGTGATCTCGTCCAGCCGGGCCCTGTCGCCATCCATGCTGAACACCCCGTCGGTCGCGATCAGGCGGGTACGGTGCCGCGTGGCTGCCTTCAGCTGTGTCTCCAGGTCGTCAATGTCGCTGTGGCGGTAGCGCAGGCGCGCCGCCTTGCACAGGCGTATGCCGTCGATGATGGAGGCATGGTTGAGCTGGTCGCTGATGACGGCGTCTTCTGCACCGAGCAGGGTCTCGAACAGGCCGGTATTGGCATCGAAGCAGGAGGTGTAGAGGATGGCGTCCTCGGTGTGCAGAAAGTCGGCGATGGCTCGTTCCAGCTGCTTGTGCAGGTCCTGCGTCCCGCAGATAAAGCGCACCGAGGCCATGCCGAAGCCGTGGCTGCGCAATGCATCGATGGCCGCATCCACCAGTTCGGGATGGTTGGCCAGGCCCAGGTAGTTGTTGGCGCAGAAGTTCAGGACATCGCCGGCCTCGCGGGTGGTGATTTCGACGCCCTGCGGCGTGGTGATGACTCGCTCGTGCTTGTAGAGCCCCTGTTTCTCGATGTCTTCCAGTTCGGCCTGGAAGCGGCTGGACGGTTCTGTCATTGGTGGTATCTCTCGTTGATCGTCATGTGCGTGCGAAATCGCGGCCAGGCGGCCGCTCCTACAGCCAGTCCAGGATCACCTTGCCGCACTCGCCGGAATGCACCACCTCGAAGGCCCGGTGATAATCGGCGACCGGGTAGACGTGGGTGATCACCCCGGCGATATCCAGACCGCTGCGCAGCATCTGGGTCATTTTGTACCAGGTCTCGAACATCTCGCGCCCGTAGACGCCTTTCAGGTGCAGACCCTTGAAGATGACGTCGTCCCAGCTGATTTCGGTAGCCGGTGGCAGAAAACCCAGCAGGCCGATGTGGCCGCCGTGGTACATGTGACTGATCATGTCGTTGAAGGCCTGCGGGTTGCCGGACATCTCCAGGCCGATATCGAAGCCGTTGGACATCTTCAGTTCACGCACCACCTCATCGAGGGACCCGCGGCTGACATTCACGCTGCGACAGGCTGCCAGCTTCTCCGCCAGTGCCAGGCGGTAGTCGTTGATGTCGGTGATCACCACGTGGCGGGCCCCGGCGAAGCGGCAGACCGCGGCGGCCATGATGCCGATAGGGCCGGCACCGGTAATGAGGATGTCCTCGCCGATCAGGTCGAATGACAGCGCGGTGTGTACCGCGTTGCCGAACGGGTCCATGATGGCGGCAGTTTCCGCCGGTATGTCCGGGTGCACCTTCCACAGGTTGCTGGCGGGCATCACCAGGTATTCCGCAAAGGCCCCGTCACGGCCGCCACCGATACCGACCGCCCGGTGGCACAGGTGGCGCTTGCCGGCACGGCAGTTGCGGCAGATGCCACAGGTGATGTGGCCCTCGGCAGTGACCCGGTCGCCGATTTCGAAGCCCCTGACACCGGGGCCGATGGCGGCAATCTCGCCCACGAACTCGTGGCCGATGATGCGCGGGACCTGGATGTTGCGCTGCGCCCAGCCGTCCCAGTTGTAGATATGCAGGTCGGTGCCGCAGACGCCGGTCTTGTGGATCCTGACCAGGACCTCGTTGGTGTCTGCGACGGGGACCGGGACCGACTCCAGCCAGATGCCGGGTTCTGCCCGCTGCTTGACCAGCGCTTTCATCGTTGTCGGCATGTGTCGGCTACCCTCTCGGCAAATGGCAGGGCCTAAAACATATTAGTCGGCGAAATCACCATCGTGCAAACCGAAACGCTCGATAAGCTGTTCCCGGGTGCCTGCCCGCAGTATCGCATCAGCCGCCGGTGGCTGATGCTCAGCCGCCATGCGCTCGGTTTCGTCATCGTAGCGCCATGCCCGGGAGAGGGGACGATCATGCTGGTCCAGCCAGATATAGTATTTCACGCGTTGCTTACCGTTGGTTGCGGTTGATGGAAAAGATCTCGTCCGGTTTCAGCAGGGAGATAGCCGTCTCCGGACCGATGACATCAACCCATATAATCCGGTCCGGGTTATCCAGTTCAACCTTGCGGTCGATGTCCTTTGCCAGATACTCAATGATCTCGCTGCTGTGAAACTGCTGCCAGCGTCGCTTGTGAACCTTCATGCCCCAGGTCTGGTGCCTCCCGATCCGGTTTATGATCCTGTCGTCAATCAGGCGTTTCATCGTATCCAGATCTGTATGGCACCAGTAATCGGCAGGTACCCATTTGATGGCAAATTCGAAAGAATCGAGCGGCTTATCGCGCCACAGTCGCCGGCAGCGCCTGATGACCTCGCGACTGTCCAGGACGGTATGCGCAATTGCGATACCCATGACGCTGGTCTTGTCGACGCGGGGGGCCGGGTCGCCAAACAGCTGCAGGATCCGGATGACCTCTGGCTTTGCCAGATAGAAGTGGCTCCACGCATATGAGATGATCAGTTCCATTGCCCGGGATCCATGGGTCGCGGTGCAGGTGTCTTTTGTCAAAGTATAGGACCGGCCGCACGAGATGATGTGGACCAGGCGAATCACAGGGCAGGCTTGAAATGCGACCTGTCTCCATTCCAGCGAGGAGACAAACATGAATGTCAGCGAGGCGGTGCGCGCACGACGCGCGATCAAGTGGTACGACCCGGCGCACAGGATGCCCGAGGAAACCTTCCAGACATTGATGGAGCACGCCATCCTGTCGCCGACGGCGTTCAACATCCAGAACTGGCGTTTCGTACGGGTCACCGATACGAAACAGCGCCAGGCGATCCGCGCAGTGGCCTGGGACCAGGCCCAGGTCACGGAGGCCTCGGAATTGCTGGTGATGTGCTTCGACAATACGGCCTGGTCGCATACCCCCGAGCGCTACTGGGTCCATGCACCACAGGAGGTGCAGGATATGCTGGTACCGGCAATCAATGACTATTATGGCGGCAAGCCACAGGTGGTGCGTGACGAGGGCATGCGCTCCTGCGGCCTGGCGGGCCAGACGATCATGCTGATGGCCCAGGAGCTGGGTTACGAGAGCTGTCCCATGGACGGTTTCGACTACGCGGCGGTTGCCCGGATCATCGATCTGCCCGAGGACCATGACATTGCCTTTATGATCGCCATCGGCAAGGGCATTCGTGAGTCCTGGCCGCGACCAGGGCAACTGCCGCTGGACGAGGTATTGTTCGAGAACAGTTTCTAGAATTACGGATAAAGGACCAATGGGCCGTGCTGAGGCGCCCAAAGCGAGTTATGACGACAAGAGTAGAAGAAATCAGGGAACAGGGAATGGAGGCAGGCCTCAAGCGGGTTGACCTGGATCCGGACCCCTACAAGGAGTTCGAGAAACGCTTCACGCTGGCGATCGAGGCAGGCATTCCCGAACCCAATGCCATGAGCCTGGCCACGGTCGACGAGAACGACCAGCCATGGGTGCGCACCGTGCTGCTGAAGACCTACGACGAGCGGGGCTTCGTATTCTTTACCAACTACGAAAGTCGCAAGGCAAGGCAGATCGCGCACAATACCCGGGTGGCCATGTCGTTTCCCTGGTTCGCGCTGGGCTGGGAGGT
>CAMYIX010000058.1 GCA_947258615.1 uncultured Ectothiorhodospiraceae bacterium
CCCCGCCTCGCCCCGCAGATAGGCAAGCTCCAGCCAGTAGTCAATGTCATCGATCAGTTCGCCGTCGGCATGCAGGCCCAGGTACAGCCGGTCCTCGTCACCGGCCTCGCGGTCATCCTGGGCAAGGAGGTAGAGCCCGGCCTCGTCGTTCTTGTTCGGTGCGAAGCGGCCGTGGACGAGGTAGTTGATCACGTTCTCATGGTCCTGGTCGTTCAGCAGATCCCGGTCGCTGCGCCGGGTGGCCGAGAACTCGGCCGCGAAGCGGGGAAAGGTGTGGAACAGGCGTATGCCGTCCAGCTCCTGGTCGTAGAGCCACTCGCGCTTGTCCTGGAAACGCTGCCGTCCAAGTTTGATGGTCGAGCCCCCGGGAAGCCCCGAATAGGACAGGAAGGCCTGCTTTACCTCCAGCCGCGTTTCGTGATCCTTGCGGTCGCGGTCATCGTCCACGAAGCGCCGCGACGGCTCGACGTTGAGGTAGGCCTGCAGGTCTTCCGTCGGCGTGTAGGACAGCGACAGCGACAGGATCGGTTCCAGCTTGGTCTCGTCGCGTTCCCGCTCCGAATCCAGGTCGAAGTTATCCTCGCGCTCCACCTCCAGTTCGAGCTTGGCGCCGAAACTCAGATCGGGCGTCAGCCGGAAGCGGGTCTTGGGCGGGGCATCGAAGTCGAAGGCCTTGCTGAAGGGCCGCTTGCGCCCGGCGGCGCTCGGCGGCTGGCTCTCGATAATGGCCATGGCCTGCGGCGCGGGAGACGGTTCGGCGGCATAGTGGATGGTCTCCGGTGCGCTGACCGGGGCCTCCTCCGCGCCTGCCAGTGACGACTGCTCCGGGTCGGGATGTGTCAGGCCGGGCAGCGTCCCGCGCCCGGCATGGACCTGCTGGTATTCCCCCGGCGTTACCGTCGCGATCCAGGCCCCGGGGTAGTCGTTCGCCACCCGTTCCCGTGCGCTGATGGCCGCGACCCGGCTGGCGAAAAAACCCAGCCGCAGGCGGTACCAGCGCGTGCCGTCGATGGTCTCGCGCGCGATATAGACCTGCCGGTCCGGGAACCCGGCCAGGGGAGTCAGGTCTTCCATGTTGATCGGCGAGCGGGTCGAGAGCAGGTTGAGTGCAAAGTGCTGCCCGGCGCCGGCCGGAGCCGCGAACAGGGTCCCGAGCAGGCCCAGCAAGCACAATGCATTGACGACCCGGATCGGCCACCGCATGGACAACATCCGCATGCTATTCACCCCGTTCGGCCCCGCCCCGATCGGGCGACTGCGCCGGTCTTCGGCACCCCGGCACGATCATCCAGTATCGTCCTGGCCCGTGCAAGCTGCGCCTCGATCCGTTCCGGCCAGGCGGGCTCCCGGTAGCGGAAGGGCTCGGCGGCGAGGTAGAACAGGCCGATGGCGGTATAGAGCCGGATCGCCGCCCTCGACGGCGGCTCGCTGACAGCGGCATAACCCTCGAGCAGGGCATTGGCAAAGCGTTCCATCCGCGCAGGCTGCAGATGGCCGCGCAGCACCGAGCGCTCGAGATGGGCGATGAACAGGCCCGGGTCGGTGGCGGGATCGCCCAGCCGGGCCCAGTCCAGGTCGAGGATCGTCGCCCGCGGTTCGTCGCCGATCAGCACCTGCTCGGCATTGAAATCGCCGTGCAGGGACCGCAGGATCGGGGGCGCCTCATCGAGCCGCGCCAGGCAATCCCGTGCCAGCCGCTCGGCCACGGCACGCAGTTCCGGGCACAACTGGGCGAGGGTCCCCGCCTGCGCCATGAGCCGGTCGCCTTCCGCACCGTTGCCGGGCCGCTCCAGGCATTGCGGGGTCTGCGCATGCAGCTCGGCCAGCGCGGCGCCGGTGAGTTCCAGTGCCCGGCGCTGCATGCCGCTGTCGTCCTGGCTGTCGGAGAGCAGGGTATGAAGCGACTCCCCGGGCTGCCAGTCGAAGGCCAGTACCCGGCGCGCATCCAGGTGCCCCGAGCAGGCGAGATGATGCAGGGCCCCGCGCGACGAGAAGGCCCCGGCTCCACGGCGTGCGGCGCGGTAGCCGTCCTCGTTGTAGAACTTGATGACCGCCCGCCCGCCATCCGGCGCATCCGCCCGGGCAACGTAGCGGCGCTCCGGCTTGTAACGCAGGTGCCGCAGGCGCGCCTGGCTGTATTCCGGTCGATCCGGAAACAGTGCCCGCATCAGCCTCTCCCGTTTCCCGGGCTGCTCCAGCAGACCGGTCGCCTTCAGCCGGCGATCGGTGGGAAAGACATGGAATACGATGTTCCGGGCTTCCAGGACCAGGGCGGCCTGGCCCAGCGGACCGGTATCCGCCTGCGCCAGTCTGCATGCCTTGTGCAGCTTGGCGGCGGCATCCGGGCCATAGGCCGCGGCATAGGCCCGCAGGTCATCGCCATCATCTCCGGCCGTGAGCCGAAAGGCCACGTGGCAGCGCGTTCCCGGCTTGTAATGCACGAAGTAGGGAAATAGCTGCCCGATCGCGCAATCGGGATACTCGGCCTGGAGGGCCGCGCGCAGGGCCTCGGGATCCAGCACCGTGGCCAGCCCGAGAATGGCCCGTTCGCGCCTCGCCAGCCGGGTATCCGCGGCGCTCAGCACGGCCGCACTCCGGCCCTTCCGCGGGCAGGGGCCTGCCCGGCGGCGGCGCCCGTGGAACGGCCGCTCATCCGCCGACCAGCCCTTCCAGGACCGGGTACCTGCCGCCCTGCTCGATCTGCTCGTGGTACTGCTTCAGATAGCTCTGGCGATAGAAACCGTTGCCACGCATCAGCTCGTCGTGGCTGCCGGATTCCTCGATGCGCCGGTTGCGGATCACCAGGATGCGATCGAAGGCGCGCGAGGCCAGCAGGTCATGGGTCACCAGCAGGGTGGTCTTGCCCGCCGTGCAGTGCTCCAGCGCCTCCACCACCTCAGCGCGGTTAAGGTTGTCGAGCCCCAGGGTGGGTTCATCGAGCAGCATCACCGGGGCCTCGCATACGCTGCAGCTGTCCGCCCGAGAGGGTGGCCCCGCGCTCGCCGATCACGGTGTCGTAACCCTCGGGAAGCGCCATGATGAAGTCATGTGCATTGGCAAGCCGGGCGGCCGCCTCCACCGCGGCCGGTTCCGCGTTCAGGTCACCGTAGGCGATATTGTCGCGGATGCTGACCGCGAACAGGACGCTGTCCTGTAGCACCATGCTGAACTGGCGGCGCAGCGACTCGACCGTGTATTCCCGGATGTCGCGACCGTCGACCAGCACGCGGCCGGCGTCGGGGTCGTAGAGCCGCAGCAGCAGGGCCAGCAGCGTCGACTTGCCGCTGCCGGAGGGTCCGACCAGGGCCACGCGTTCGCCCGGCTCAATGCGGATATCGATCCCGGACAGCGCCGGCTTGCCGGGGCGATAGCCGAACGACACCTGGTCGAAGCGAATGCGGCCTGTGAGCGCACCGGCCTCCACGGCATCCGGGCGGTCGAGGATCTCGGGCGTCGTGTCGAGCACCTCCAGGATACGCTCGCCGGAGGCCGTTGCCCGGGCAATCCGGGTCAGGTATTTCGCCACCTGGCGCATGGGCCGGAACACGAACTTGAGATAGGTGATAAACAGGATCAGCGTCCCGGGTGTGATCGCACCCGCGACCACTAGGTAGACACCGCGCCACAGCACCAGGGCGGTGGCCACGGCCAGGATGATGTCCACCTTGCGCTCCAGGCTGGCCGAGAGCCGCTGCGCCTGGGCGCCCTGTTTCAGGCTCTTTTTATTCTGGCGGGCGAAGGCCTTCTCCTGCAGTGAACCCAGCGACAGGGCCTGTACGTACTTGATGGCGCCGATCACCTCGGCGGTGGCCGCCGCCAGTGCGCCGTCGCGCTTGCGCTGCTCGCGCACCACCTTCTGGATGGAGCGGCTGGCCCGCACCGTGGAGAGATAGAACAGCGGAAGCACGGCCAGCGGTATCAGCGCCAGCGTCCAGTCGAACCAGAACATGACCCCGAACATGGCCACCAGGGTCAGCAGGTTGGCGACCAGCGGCAGCAGGGCGGTCACGGCGGTGTCGCGCAGCCGCTCCACGTCGTAGGTGAAGCGCGTGACCAGATCACCGCTCCTGGCCTGGTTGTGATAGCGCAGGGAGAGCCGCTGCAAGTGGCTGAACATCCGGGCCCGAATATCGGTGATGATGCGGGTCGCCGCCAGGGCCATGCCCACCCGGGAATAGTACTCGCCGATAGCGCGCAGGGTCGTGAAGGCAACCAGGACCAGGACCAGCGTCCCCAGCAGCAGCCCGGTGTCGTCCAGGAAACCGGGCGGCTGCAGCGCGGAGAGCGCGGCGCTGCCATCCGCGGGGTCCGGCGGGATGATGATCCAGTCGAATATCAGTTTCAGCGGCCAGGGTTCCAGCACCCGGGCGGCGATGGAAAACAGCAGCACCAGCAGGGACAGGCCAAGCATCGGGCCCTGCTGCCGGATCTGCGGCCAAAAGGCCCGCCCCAGGCGCCTTAGGCCCGGCAGGATCTCCTTCAGTGGGACGGTCTTGCGGGAGCGCGCCATGACATCACGACGGTTGACCGGCCCTCACTTCGACGACGCAGGGTGCGGGGGGCTGCATGACCTGATTGTAGACCTTCAGCCAGTTCTCCTGCTCGCGTTCAGGGGCCAGGTCGGTGAGCGCCTTGCGCCGCGCCGCCTCGCCGAGGCGCCGCTGCAGCGCCGGGTCCGTGGCAAGGCGTCCCAGGGCCTCGACCAGGTCCCCGGTATGGCCCGGGCGGACCACCAGGGCGTTTTCCCCGTGCTTGAGGATCTCGCCGATGGCATCGGCGCTGGAACCGACGATCGCCTTGCCGGCCAGCATGGCCTCCATCAGGGCATTGGGGCAGCCGTCGCGCAGCGAGGGGATGGTGAAAATATCGCTGACATGGTGGTAGCCGAGCGCCTGCTCGCGCGGCAGCCGGCCGGTGACCATGATGCGCTCCGCGATGCCGCTGTTGCGCAAGAAGGCCTCCCAGTGCGCCTTTTCCTTGGCAATGAAATCGCCGACCAGCAGCAGGCTGAGGTCAATCTCGCGCGCCAGCTCGGTGCAGGCCCAGACCAGGTAATCGATGCCCTTCTTGTCGCGCAGGTTGCCGAAGGTGCTGATGACCGTCTCGCCGAGTTCGCTACCGGTCGGGGGCCGCGCGACGTCCCCGAAGTCGATGGGGGCGATGGAGTTCCAGAACGCCGAGGTGCGCCCGCGCGCCAAGGGTGCGAGGATATGCGCGCGCCGCTCCAGTTCCCGGCTCACGAAGGTCAGCCAGTCGGAATGCTCCAGCGACCACTGGATCTGGCTGTACTGCTTCGGGTCGAACACGTTGCGGTGCAGGTCCGCGCCGCGGATGCTGTTGATCACGGGCCGGCCCACCTCCCTGGCCAGCAGGGTGGTCAGGAAGCCGGTCTCGTTGAGATAAAAGCCGTGGAACACGTCAAAGCGTTCCTGCTCGTGCAGCCTGCGCAGGGCGGCGTAGACATCGCTCATGAATTCCTGGGTGGCGCTGGACTTGCCCCGCGAGACGGACTGGTAACGGTGCACGATGAGGCCCTCCTCCGGGCTCGTCAGGAAACCCTTCCTGTCGGAGTCCGCTCCCGCCTCGTGGCGCCGCTTGCTATGGAAGACCACCACGTGGACCTCGTGGCCGAGTGCGGCCAGCATGCTGCCGATACGCTTGACGGACACGCCAACCCCGCCGACATCGGGCGGGAACTCCAGTGTCGTGATACAGATTTTCATGTTAGCCATGGTTGCCCATCCTTGTGAGGTTATCGCTTTCCGAAGACCTGATGAACTCATCCAGCACGCGGGTGCTGGTAGCCACACCGTCGATATCGATGGCCGCCTGCACCGGCGCCCGTCCGAGGCAGGCGACCACCCGCTCGGCGAACACCGCCGGTTCCAGGTCGGGCGGGCGCAGGACGTCGACCACCCTGAGCCGGCCGAGCTTCTCCACCCGCTCCACCTGGTCCATGCCGCCGTTGTTGCTGCAGCCGAGCATCAGGGCGCGCACCCCTGTGGCCAGCACATTCATGGTGGTGTTGTAGCCGCCCATGCTGATCGAGAGTGACGCCCGGGCCAACCGCTGGTGCAGGTCCGGGGTGAAGCGCGCCACCCGCAGGTTCTCCACCCCGGCGGCCAGATCCTGCAGGCGCGCGGCCACGTCCTCCGGGCAGAACGGGCCGGTGTAGAGTTCGATGCGGTGCGGAATGCGCCCGGCAAGCAGGGGTGCCGCCCGGACCACGGCCTCGGCCAGCTCGTGTCCGAAACGGCCGCCGCCGATGCTGGCGATGATGGTGTCCGTCTGCGCATCCGGCGCCCGTTCCACGGGCGGGACAACATAGCCGGTATAGACCTCCTGTGCCCGCAACTGATCCAGCGCGGCGAAGGAATCGTGCAACGACTGGAAGCCCGGATCGCTGTGCACCAGCAACAGGTCGAAGTAACGATTCATTAGCTTCCGGACCTTGCGTTCGTAGGCCGCCTGATCGCTGCGCCCGACCAGGATGTCGCGCAGGCTGCAGACAATGCGGGCACCGCGCTGTTTCGCACGATCGAGCAGGGGCTCGAGTTCGGGACCGAACTGACGCCGTCCGAAGGGATAGAGCTCCACCAGCACGATGGCGGGCGCGGTCCGCTCCAGGGCATCGAGCATGATGTCCCGGCGCCGCTCGAAGGCCTGCTCCAGGCTCAGTGCCGGGTCGGCCGGTGTCAGGGTGGTGAACTCGGCATCGCTGCTGATGGCCGGCAGATGGATCATATTGATCCCGTCCGGCACCGGCAATTCCGGTATCAGTTCCCCACCGTGGAGAAAGTGGACCTCGAAGCGCCGGCTCAGGCCTTCTGCAATGCGCAGACTGCGTATGGTATGCCCGATGCCGAGGCTGCTCTGACAGTAGAAGAGGATCTTCTTCACAGCGCGCGCCGGTTCAGGAGGCGACCGTCAGGTCTTGCACCCTGAGCTGTTCCTGCAGCAGCCGCTGCAGGCGCGACAGGCCGTTGAAGCTGATCAGCTCGCTGGCGCGGGGTAGCGGATGCGCCGGTTCCCCCACCCAGCGGCTGATCAACGCGGGAGTGAGTTTCTCGGGCAGCGCCATATCCAACAGGCCCAGCGCTGCAAGACGCTCGGCCCGGATCAGCTGCTCGCGCCGCGGGAGTATGCGCGGCACGATCAGCGCCCGCTTCTGCAGTGAGAGGATCTCGGAAACGGTGTTGTAGCCGCCCATGGAGACCACGGCATCGGCGTGCATCAGCAGCCGCAGGGGCTCGGGATGGTATTCCAGCACCTGCAGTTGCGGCCGGTTCGCGGCATGGGCGGCCAGCTTCTGCTTCATGTTCGCGGGCATGAACGGGCCGGTCAGGATCAGCGCACCCATGCCCTCAGGCAGCGTGGCCTCGGCAACCGCCCGCGCCAGCGCGGCGCCGTCCTGGCCGCCGCCGGCCATGCACAGCAGCATCTCGCCGAGCGGCAGCTCGACACCGGCGTGTGGTGCTCCGCAGCCGGATGCCGACAGATTGTCCAGGTTGCGCTCCAGATACCCGGTAAAGCACAGCTTGGCGGCGATGCGCTCCGAAAGACCGTACTCCTGCACGGGATCGAAGACGCGCGGGTCCCCGTAGACCCAGACGGCATCATAATAGCGCTCGACCCAGGCCGCGTTGTCACGCCGCCGCCATTCGGCTACCACGGTCTCCGGGCTGTCGAGGACATCCCGCAGGCCGAGAATACAGCGGGTACCGCCGCGCCCCTCCAGGAAGCGCAGGGCCTCGTCGAGTTCCCCGTTGGCCCCGCGCGGCACGTTGTCCACGATCAGCACATCGGGATCGAAGGCCTCGAGCGCGCCGCGAATGCTCCCCGAGCGCAGGGCCGTCAGCTCCCCCAGCGGCAGGTCGAGGTTGCGTGATCGGTAACCCCCGTCGATGTCCTTGTGGATCGCCGGCAGGGTGAGGCAGTCCACCCCCGGTGGCAGGGACAGGCCGGCCACCAGATTCGCCCCCGTGACCAGCAGCACGTTGGCGCGCAGCCCCGGCCCCGCCAGGGCACGGGCGATGGTCAGGTTGCGCCGGGCATGGCCGAGGCCCATGGTGTCGTGGGAATAGAGCACGATGCGCGGGGGCCGCGCATGACTGACCCGCTCCATCGCGGGCCGCGCACGGGCGTGCCCGGCCCGATCGCCGGACTCTGCAGTGGCGTTCCGGGTCATGCCGCCCGTGAGGGACTGTGCTTGCTGTCCAGGGATTTTATTCTTGGTCATCCGTTCAATCTGCCGGGTTTAATATGCATCCTTGCAGTTGCGTAGACCGATTCATCCTGGATCGGGTAATGGAGGCACCGCGTCCGAGCCGACGCGTTGCCTTTTGTACAGCAGGTTTCATATCGACACCGGCGGCAGTTCCCTGAAGCCGGCCGCTGACGGCGGGTCCGGGATCAAGCGGGTGCTGTTACCGAATGGGCAACGCTCGTTAAAACGGGCCGCGGGCACGTCCGGGTGGCAGGCAAATATCATCAAAGTCCTTCAAGTGATACCGCTGTTGTTATTGTTCTTTGTCGTCCCGGTTCCCGGCCCTGCGACGGGACCGCGTCAACGGGATGAGCGTAATGTTATGTACAACTACTTAATGGAAGCGCTGATTGATAAACAAAGTCAGGTCATTGCGAGCGTAGCGCGGCAATCTCATCCTTTGGAATCCGTCTCTTGGAGATTGCTTCGTCACTGGCCGCTTCCGGCTTGGCCCAGGCCAGTCTCTCGACCGGTTCCCGGTCTCACCTTCTCCCTGTACATCGTGTTTCTTGCAATGACGAATTAATCAGGGCCTCCTTAATATATATTGGATAATTTTCCCACAAAAAAGTCAATAATTTAACGCAAAATAGTGTTACAAGACCTGGGGCGATTGAACCGCTCCACGGCACCGCCTTTTATTAATTTATAATCAAGTGCTTAAGTAGCATTTGATAAATTTACCTTGCGTCATTCCGGCGCAAGCCGGAATCCAGCGACCGTCAGACAAACAAGTCCCGGATGAAGCCATTTTTGGTCATTCCGGCGCAAGCCGGGATCCAACGACCGCCAGATAAACAACAGTTGGATACCGGGTCTACGCTACGCTCGGCACGGAATGACGGCCTGCTCTGACTTTCCTCAGTAAATCCAGTGAGATACGGAACGCTATCGGGTACCCGCCAGGCCGTCTCTTATGGCTCCGGGGCAGCCGGGCGGGATCGGGGCGGCCCTGGCCACGCGCTGGTCAACCGGAGGGCGCCGTCCCGCGGCCGGCCCGAACGAGCCGGGGGCCGGCCGGGACCGGATGTGGGTTAGAGCGGCGCCAGGACCTCCACGTCTGCCTGCTCGCGCAGCGCCTGGATCCGCTTCTGGATCGCCTCCTGGGCCTTCTCGCGCATCAGGTGACCGCGGATCTGGTCGGCCACCTCGGCCTCGGGGGCCAGGCTGGGCGCACGGCGCTCCTCCAGCTTGATGATGTGGTAGCCGTAAACCGTCTCCACGAGGTCCGAGATCGCGCCCGTCTCCAGCGCGAAGGCCGCCTCGGAGAAGGTCGGCACCATCTGCTTGCGCTCGAAGAATCCCAGGTCCCCGCCCCGGGTGGCGGAGGGCCCCTCGGAGTGGTGCTGGGCGAGGGCGGCGAAGTGCTCGCCCTCCACGGCGCGGACCCGGATCGCCTCCAGTCGTTCGCGGGCAGCGGTCCGCGTGTCCTCGTCGGCCTTGCTGTCGACCTTGACCAGGATGTGCCGGGCGCGGACCTGCTCGGGGCGGGTGAAGGACGGCTCGTTGGCCTTGTAGTAGTCCGTGATCTCCGCGTCCGTCACCGCGAGCTTGGAGACCACGGTCTCGCGCAGGTACTGCTGCACGGAGAGGCGTTTCTTCACATCCTCGGCGAAGCTTTCCTCGGTGAAGCCGCCCTGCATCAGCTCGGTCTCGTAGGCCTCCTTGGACGGCAGCTTGGCGCGCAGCTGCTCCAGGGTCTGGCGCACGGTTTCCTCCGCGACCACGGACTTGTTCGCCTCTGCGGCCTGCCAGAGCAATTCCTGTCCGATCAGGGTATCCAGCAGCTGGCCCTTGAGGGCGCTGTATTTCTCCGGGTCCGACATGAGCTGGATATTCAGGCCGCGCTCCCCCAGGTAACTGTCGAAGCTGCGGTCCAGACGCAGCAGCGGGATGCCCGCGTCATTGATCCGGGCCGCGAGCCGGGTATCGGCCGCCTCCACGCCCGGTGCCAGGCTCAGGACAGCGGCCAGCACGGCCGGCAGGATCCGGTTAAGCAACATCTTCTCTCTCATCGAGGCTTCCTCTTGACGATGGTTCAGGTAAATGGTTCAGGTGACAGGGGCCCGGCCGCGCCGCGCGGGCCGTGCTCAGGGTTCCTTCAGGGCGTCCAGCTCGATCCACTTGCCGACCGGCGCCAGGCGCCGGTTCTTCAGGTCCACCCCGACGATGTGCGCGCCAAGCACCCCGATGCGCCGGTTGTGGGCGTAACTGACGGGGCGCGAGACGCCGGGGCTGAACTTGTGCAGGCCCTCCAGCGCGTCCACCAGCCGCGCCCGGCTCAGCTCGCGGCCGCTGCGCTTGATGCCCTCGACCAGGATGCGCGCCGCGCTGTAGGCCGAGAACTGGGCCGCCAGGTGATCGCGCGGCAGCTCATGGCGCGCGTGCAGGGCGTTGAAATCCGCCGCCCCCCGGCCGCCGGCATCGCCCGGCAGGGTGGGAAAGGCGTAGAAGATGCGCCCGTCGAAGGCGGCGTCCTGGCCCAGGATGGCCTGCCCGGCCAGCGCGCCCGGCAGCAGCAGGTAGGGATGCCACTGGGCCTCCGCGGCGGCGGCCAGCAGGGCCTGCAGCGCGCGCTGCCCGCCGAGGAAGAGCAGGACCTCGGTCTTGCGCTCGGCCAGCGTGCGCACCCGTTCGGGCGTGTTGAGGCCGGGCGCAGGGTAATGCTCGATGCGGACACGCTTCCAGTGGTGCGCCCCGGCCTGCTCCGCGATGGCCCGGGCGATGCCGGCGTGCCCCTCCCCGTCCGGCGCCAGCACCGCCAGCACCGGGTCCGCCAGCGCCAGGTCATGGGCCGCGTACTCGATCAGCGCCTGGCCCTGCTCGCGCAACCCGGCGTAGAGATAGAAGGTGTGGCGGTTGAGCGACCAGCCCCCCTCCGGCAGCAGGGTAAAGGGGCCGATCTGCGGGATGCGCGCCTGTTCCGCCAGCGCCGCCGCCTCGCCATCGATCCCGGCCGTGAAGGGGCTGACCAGCGCGAACACGTCCCGGGTCTCGATCAGCTCGCGCAGCGTGGTCAGCTGGTGGCGCGGCCCGGCGCCCGCGTCCACGGCGACCAGCTCCAGGCGCCGGCCGAACAGGCCCCCGCCCGCGTTGACCGTCTCGAAGTGGGCCTCGAGCACCGCGCGCATGACCTGGCCCACCGGGGCCAGCTGGCCCTGCAGCGGCAGCACCGTCCCGACCCGGATGCGCTCATCCGCCAGGCCGGGATCGCGGTCCTGCTCCAGGCGCTTGAGGTAGGCGACCAGATCGGCCATGTCGACCTCCGAGAGCAGGTAGCGCGGCATGGCGGTGTCCATCACGTTGCCAGCGGGGTCGGTCCCGTCGAGGATGGAGCGCGCCAGGGATTCCTCGGTGAAGGCCGGGTGCTCGCGCCCGTAGCGGTGGATATGGCCGTAGGGCTTGCTCAGGTAGCTCCAGGTGACATCGGAGGGCAGCACGCCGCCCTCCGGGCGGCCGCGGCCATCGTCGCCGTGACAGCCCGAACAGGGAACGACCTGCGCGGGCACGGGCGTCAGGGCGGCCCCCACCAGGGCGGTGATGTCTTCCCCGCCGGGGCTGGTGCCCTCGAAATAGATCTGCTTGCCGCGCAGTTCGGCGGCGCTCAGCCCGGCGGCGGCGGCATGGAAGGGGGCGAGGCCGAGCAGCAGGCCCAGTGCCACGGCGCGACGCGCGGCGACCGGGGTGCGTGGTGGTCGCCCGGGGTGTCGAACGGGGAGGCGCATGGGCGGCGCTGGGCGGATGCGCTCAGTTGCCCTCCGCCAGCGTGCGCAGCTTCTCGGCGATGCCCAGCGGGCGCATCCGGGGGGTGATCTTGGTCCAGTGCTTGGTGCGCACGTTGCCGGCCAGGAACAGGGTCGAGTGGGTCTCGACGTCCTCGGTGTACTGGCCGAGCTTCTTGACGATGAGGTCGACGTTCTGCTTCTCACCGGTGAGCCACAACCAGCCCGGGTGGTCGGCATCCTGCTTGGTGGCGAAGGCCTTCATGGCCGGCGGGTCGTCGCGCTCGGGGTCGATGCTGATGGAGATGAAATGGATCTTCTGGCCCAGCTCCTCGCCGAGCAGGTCCATGACGTTGGTCAGGACCTGGGTCATGATGGGGCAGGCCCCGCCGCAGTTGGTGAAGATGAAATTGATCAGCACCACCTTGTCCTTCAGCACGTCGGTGTAGAAACGCACCTCCTCCCCGTCCTGGGTCAGCAGCGGCAGGTCGCTGAAGTAGGCGCGCGCTTCCTCGTCGTGCGTGGCCGCCGCGGCGGCCGTATCGGTGGCGCTTGCCCAGGCACCCGGCTGGAGCAGGGCGAGGGCCGCGATCAGTAAAAGTCTGGCTGGATACTGCATGTCGATCACCTTCGTCTATGGTTGCGTGGGCGTGGCCTGCGCCTGCGAGCGGGCGGCCACCAGTTCATCGAGCCGGGCCACGATCTGGTCCGGGCCCGGAAAGCCGTAGTAGCGGGTCCACTCGCCGCTGCGGCCGTCCCCGACCAGGATCATGGCCGGGTGCTGGGTGAAGTCGGGGGTATAGGCACCGAGGCCCTCGAGCACCCGGTCCATGGCGCGCTTCTGGCCGGTCAGCAGGGACCAGCCGTCGCGGATCCCGTGCTTCTGCGCGTAGGCCTTGAGCCGCGGTGGCGTGTCGCGGCTGGGGTCGACGCTCATCGAGACCAGGAACACCTCCCGGCCCAGCCGCTCGCCGAGCCGCTCCTGCAGCTGCCCGAACAGGGCCGTGAGCACCGGGCAGATGGTGGTGCAGGTGGTGTAGATGAAGTTCATCACCACCAGCCGGTCCCCCACCACCTCGCTGGCGAAGCGCAGCGACGCCCCGTCCTGGTTCAGCAGGCCGGTATCGAACAGGGTGACCTCGGCGGCGCTGCCGTTTGCGGTCTTGGGTTTCTCGAGCATGGCGCGGTGCTGCGCGTGCGGGTCATCGGCCGCGCCATCCGCCCCCGTCATGGCGCGGTGCCCGGCGTGCGGGTCCGCGCCCCCGGGCACGATCGGCTCCAGCGCCGCGGCCGGCAGGACGTGCGCCAAGAGCAGCAGCGCGGCCAGCGCCGCGCCCGCCCGGGCGCTCACGAGCCCTCTCCCGTCCCCGCCTTGGCGGGGACGGCGCTGGCCGTGGCGGGTCGCGCCAGCAGGGAGTAGAACATCACGTCCTCGTAGGCGACCTCGAGCTCGGGCGAGGAGACGAAGACGTAGTAGGCCTCGGGGTGCTTGAGCTTAAGCGTCGCCTCGTAGACGCCGTCGCCGACCGGCCGTGCGGCCACCTCCTCGCGCTGGCGCGTCGAGGCGCTGTAGTAGAGCACGCGCACGTCCTTGAGGTCGTCATGGGGCCCCTCGGTGGCCGGGTCGGTCAGCCGGAAGCGCATGGGCACGGTCTCGCCCGCGGTCTGGAAGCGCTCGGTGAGGTACTCCACCGCCATCGCCGGCAGCTTGCGCTGCAGCAGGGGGTTGACCTCCGCGGTGGCCTCGAAGCAGTGCAGCATGCGCGGGGTGTCGAGCAGGAAGGCGACGTCGTAGATCCCGGCGGCCGGGATCTTGACCTTGGCGGAGTAGACCCCGGGCTCGTGCTCCTTGAGGGTGCGGTCCGCCACCTGCACGGCGCGCGGGCGGTGGCCGTAGTTGCGGAAGTTGCCCATGGGGGCGTTCATGCCCTCCATGTAGTAGTACACGGTCAGGTCGGCGGGGCTGGTGATCAGCACCGAGGCCTCGCCCGGTGCGGGCACGATGGTATCGGCGATGGACAGGTCGCGCACCACGCCCGGGGCGGCCTTGCCGGCGGTGAACTTGGTCACCAGCGGCTGCTCGGACTTGCCGAGCTGCTTGAGGTTGATCATGTGGACCCACTCGGTGTCCAGGGTGCGGATGTAGGCGAAGGCGGGGCTCAGCACCACGTGGAACGGCCGCCCCTCGATCTCCACCCGGTGGGCGACCGAGTTGGTCGCGGTGTCGATGATGTAGGCGCGGTTCTCGGCCGGGTTGACCGCCACGCCCCAGCGCCCGTCCCCGGAGAAGCGCAGCGGCCCCAGCCCGGTCCCGGTGGCGATGCGCCCGCTGACCTCCAGGGTCTTGCCGTCCACCACGGCGATCTCGCCACTGCCGCCGTCGACGATGTAGAGGGCATCGCTGAGACCGGAATAGGCCAGGGCGATGGGCTTGGTCCCGGTCTCGAGCTGTTTGACCACCTCCAGCTTCTCCACGTCGATCACCGTCACGCTGCCCTCGTCGCGGTTGCTGACGAAGGCGTAGCGGTCAGCGGAGGAGAGCACGATCTCGTGGTGCCCCTTCCCGGTCGGGATGAACTTCACCCGGTCCAGGCTCGCGGTGTCGATGACGCTCACCCCGCTCTCTTTCTCCAGGCGCGAGTCGTTGCCGACCCACAGGTAGCGCCCGTCCTCCTGCAGCAGCACCCGCTGCGGGTTGTCGCCGGCCGGGATGTTGTGGCTGACGCTGAACGCCTGCAGGTCGACCACCGCCACCTGGTCGGCCACCGGCATGCTGACGAACATGCGCTTCTCGTCAGCGGTCTTGTCCCAGTCGGCGCCGCGCCGCTTGAGCACGATCTGGGCATAGAGGTTGGTGCGCCCGGTCACGCCGATGATGGGATCGATGACCGTGATGGTGGGGTCCTGGTTGAGGATCATCACGAAGTAGCTGTTCAGGTCGATGAGCGGGCGTACCCCGACGATGCCCTGCAGGTAGACCGCGACCCGGTCCTTGCACTCGGTGCGCGCCCCCTTGCCACCGCTGCCGTGCAGCATGTCGAAGGCCTCGGCGATGTCCATCCACACCACCGGGTAGAGGCCGGAGACCGGCTCGCCGCTCTCGGCGTCGGTGATGGTGAAGCGCACGTCGGCCTGGTCGGCCTCCAGCAGCTTGCCGCTGGCCGAGCTGCCCAGGAAGGGCTGGATGTCGAACTCGATGCTGAGCCCCTCGCGCACGATGTGGTTGGGGACCGGCTGCGCGGCGGCCTCGCCGCTTGCGGCGGCATCGGGCGCGGCGGCCGGCGGCGCGTCCGCGGCGGGCAGCGCCCTGGCCAGGGCCAGCACCAGCAGGCCGGTGATCAGCAGGGGGAAAAGGGTTCGAAAGTTGAGCAATGCGTTCAAGGTCTGACTCCTGGAGATGCGCTCCGGCCCCGCTCCCTGTGCCTGGCGCAAGAGGTGTTTATTGTTCTGTGCAACGTGAAAATCCTTAATGTATAACCTTAACAAGAATCGCCGGCCCGTGGCCAGTCCGGCACGGCCGAAATAGCGGGCGGCGGGGCTTAAAAAAGGGTGCAGCCCTCGCGGGTTGCACCCCCCCTGTGTACCGGGCCTCCCTGCCCGTGGATCGTGACGCCTGTCGCGGCGCTTACTCGGCCGGCTCGACCCGCATCAGGCCCCAGACGCCGTCGGTGACGCCGAAGGAGGCGTGGTCGCGGAACAGGTAGTCACCATCGACCGCTTTCAGGCCGCCGGCCTGCATGACCAGGTCGAAGTGGTCCATGGGCGCCCAGCTCTCCTGGGCGTTGATGTACCAGGCCAGCGGGTTGTCGCCGATCTCGACCGAGGACAGTCCGCAGCCCGCCAGGCTGGGCGCCAGCAGGCAAAGCGGGTCCTCAGGCAGGTAGGGATCGCGCGCCCAGATGTGGCCGTGCAGGTCCAGGGTCGAGCCGCGTCCCACGCCGGCCGGGTTGAGCATGCGCATGCGCACCTGCTGACCGGCCGTGGCGGTGAACACCGGCGTCCAGGGATCGCCGACCACCAGCGCGTTGCTGAACATCTGCTCGCCGTCCACGCCGCCCAGGGTCTCGGGACCGGCGCCGGCGTTGCCGAAGTTGGCATCGGGCTGGAGCGCGAAGCGGAACCAGGCCGGCTCGCTGGCGTAGTTGATGCCCTTCTGGCCCGCGTCATGCGAGTCCTCGGGGATCCCCTGGCCCTCGGAGGCGATGTTGGGGATCGCCTCGCCGTCCTTGAAGCGGTGGTTGAGACCCGACTGCTTCATGGCCACCAGGTCGTGGAAGACCTCGGTGCCGTTGTGGGTGACCACCGCGTCGGCGCGGGTACCGCGCATGCCACCGCCACCCTGGCGGTCCGGCACCTGCTCGGCCGTGGTCCAGCTCGCGTCATCGGGCTCGATCACCAGTCCCCCGATCATGCCCTTCTGGGTCTGCTTGATCTTGTCGGCCGGGGTCAGGTTGGAGCCGCCGGACTCGATGCCGGTGGCAGCGATGTCGCCCGCCGCATTCAGCCTCAGGTCACCGGCGTACCAGCGGTAGGTGATGGGCTCACCCGCCTCCAGCTCGCCGTTCTCCATGCGCGGCGGCGCGACCGTCGAGACGTTGTTGATGCCGACGTTGACACCGTCATGCTGGCTCATGTCGTACTCGACCATCTGCGCGTGCAGGCCCACGTGGGACGAGGACACGATCAGGTTGTTGTTGAAGGTGGTCATGCTGTTGGCCGGCTCGCCCGGGTCGGGCTCCGCCTGGCGGTCGCGGGTGACCATCTGCAGCAGGGTGTTGAAGCCCGCCAGGTCGGCCACCGGGTCGACCACGCCATCGCCGTCCACATCGCGGACCACGCGGTTGTGCAGCGTGACCTCGATGCAGTCGTTGGCCTTGGCGCGCAGCACCAGCGGCTCGACCGGGGCATCGTCTTTGAGCTTGACCGGGCAGTTCGGGTTCAGCACGTCGTTGCCGGGCCGATTCCTGCGCCCGCCGCATTCGCGGAGGAACGGGTCGACCGGCTCCAGGTCCTCGGCCAGCACGAACATCAGCCCCGTCGGATCATGCAGCGGGCCGTGGCGGTCTCTGGGCTGGCCGATCGTGTTGCCCGGAATCAGCGTCGGGCGCGGGTTGGCCACCAGGGTGCCGCCGGCGGGATCCAGCGGACCGCCCTCGACCAGCACGTCGGCCGCATCCGGCAGGCCGCCGGTGATGGTCGCGCCGCCCGGGTTGTTCAGCACGTCGTTGGCCGCCACGGCGACCACCGTGTACTCGCGCAGGTTGAGGATCGGATCCCGGTTGCGCGGACCTTCCCTCGGGCAGACACCTGCGAAGTTCCTCCGGTTGCCGGCAGCCGGCATGTCGGTCTGGTCCAGGACCACCAGCGGGCCGCCGCCGGCGTTCGGGAGGACCTCACCGGGGGCGAAATCGCCGTTATCCTCGCGGTGCAGTGTGAGCAGGCCCCAGGTGCCCGACCACCAGCCGTCCTGCGAGGCATCGATGGTGTAGGCATAGTCCTGGCGCAGCTCGCCGCCGGGCAGGGCCTGTCGGTCGGAGATGACCGGCATGGAGAGGTTGAACTGCTCCGAGATACCGGCGTTCTGGCCGTTGCGCCAGCCCGACGCCGGGCGGTCCGGACCGTGGCCCGAGTTGCCCTGCACCCACTTCAGGCCGTGGATGGTGGCGTTGTGCTCGTGCTCGTGGCCACCGGCCTGGATCTTCACCTTGACCACGTCGCCCGGGAAGGTGCGCATCATGGGGGTGAAGGGGTCGTGCGAGAGCGGGCCCCCGGCATTGATCGGCGGCGGGAAGGCCGTCGCGATGATGGTGCAGCCCGGGCACTCGTTGGGCACGTAGAACCCGGCCTGGCCCACGGCCAGCGCGTCGCCGGCCGCCGGCTGCACGTTCAGCTGCGGGATGGCGCGGTTGATGAAGCCTTCGGCATCGACACTGGCATCGGGGATGACGGTGCCGTCCTCGTCCACCAGCTTGGTGGCCAGGGCGAAGGCGAGATCGCCGGCCAGGCCGTCGGCCTGGGTGCCGGGATGGTTATCCGGTCCCAGCTTGAAGGGATCGAACACCCTGAGCCCCACCGGCTCGTTGCGGTAGTTGACCACCAGCATGCCGCCGTCGTCCGCGGTAATGGCCTCGGGACAGGGCCGCGGGGTGCCGACATCGTCGCAGACCGCCGGATAGCGGGCGATGTCCGGGAACGGCGACGGGTCGCCACTGACCGTAACATCCGGGCAGTTGTTGTTCGCCAGATCGCCCTTGCAGTTCGCCTCCTGGCGGACCGAGGGATTGATGGCGTGGCGGAAGCTGTTGGCCGTCACCGGGTAGTTGACGTTGATGCCCAACGCGTTATGTTCCGGATGGATGCCGCCGTCGGGATCCGGCCGCCCGTCGGGTCCGGCGCCGACGTACACGCCCGCTTCATAGGCATGCTGGAAGTCGCTGAACTCGAAGTAGAACTCGCGGAAGGCCTCGGTGCCCTGCGCGGCCGACCATCCGCCCGGCAGGATGGCCGCCTGCCAGCTGGTCGGGCCGCCGTCGCAGCCCGCGTTCGGGTCGCCGCAACCGGTCTGGCGCGTGCCGAGCTGGACACCGGTCTCGTTGTGCACCCAGGTGGACTCGGCCGGCTCGGCCAGCAGGGTCGAGTACAGGCCGATCTGCTGGTGGGTCGAGGGACCGTAGTGGTCGTGGGTGAACACGATGCCGAGGCCGCGGTCGACGCCGTCGCGATCGACCACCGGGTCGGCGAACCAGCGCTGCAGGGTCACGCGCGAACCACACCACTCGGCAGGGTTGGTGGCGTCATTGCAATCGTTACCCACGCCCTTACCGAGTACCGGGTGCGGCTCGGGTGCCAAGGCGTGGTCGTTGTTGAAGGCATTGATGGCGTGGATGCGCTCCACCACCATGCCCGGGCTCAGGGTGCCGTCCTCGTAGTTCCAGCCGTTGGCGGCGCCATCGGCCGTGGTCAGGTCCCACTTGGGCAGGTGGATGTGCTGGCCGATGATGTCGGTCGGTGTGCGCACCTGGTAGTCGTCCACCTCGAACTCCTTCGGCACCAGGTTGGAGTGCTGGTACTTGGCGCAGTTGAAGGTGTTCAGGCGCATGACGAAGGGCTCGGGGGCCTTCTCCTTGTTGATGGTGGGCAGCACGTCGTTCCACAGGGCGATGATGCGCTGCTGCGGGTAGTGGTAGCCCACCTTGTTGAACACGGCGTCGATCTGGATGTTGGCCGCGGCGTAGGTGAAGGGCTTGTCCCAGGCCCGGCCTGCCGTGATCGGACCCTTGAAGAAGCCTTCGGCGTCGAAGAAGTTATAGCTGCCGCCGCTCTCCAGGGCCTGGCCGGTATCCGAGACGCAGGGATCCTGGTAGGGCGCGCCCGGGATCGGGGGCAGGCCGTTGAGCACGAACTTCACGTCGTTCATGCCGCCGTCGTCCACCACCGTGCCATTGGGCAGGATCGTGGAGGTGGCGTGCTCGCGCTGGCCATGGGCCTTCATCGCCAGCCGCTCCAGGTCGGTGCCCGCCTCGGGGAAGAAGATGCCCTTGGCCTTCAGCACCTCCTTGTGGAAGTCGAGCCGGGTCTCGGCGGAGGCAAACAGGTTGGCGATCTCGGGTACCAGGGCCGGCACGTGGGGGCAGCCCGGAACAAGGGCATTACCCATACCGTCGTTACCGGCAGAGCCCTTGCAACCGTCCAGCGCATGCCGCGGCAGGCCGCCGTCGAAGCCGCCCGCGGCATTCTTGAAGGCGGTCTCGTATTCTTCCCGCGTCACGCCGTCCGGCAGATCGACGTTGGCTGGGGAATATTCATTCGCCAGCGCGGTCGTCGCCTCGGCCACCGTGATCATGTCGAGCGGCGGGGTGGTCGGGCGCTGGCCGACCAAGGCCTTGGAGCAGGCCGGGTCGAAGACGCCGTTGACGCCGTTGGAGCAGTCGGTGCCGGCCACCCAGAACGGGAAGCCCGGATTGACGTCGCGCTCCACGACGAAGTTCTGGCTGGAGTCGGGGGCCCCGTCGCCGTCCGAGTCCTTGGTCACCACCACCACGTCACCCGGCATGGGCGCCATGGGCTTGCCCGGCATGGGCACGATGGCGGTGATGGGGATGCCGGCCAGGATCTCGCCGTCGGGATGGGCGCGGTTGCGCGCATTCGCCGGCAGGTCGGTCAGGTCGATATTGGTCAGGCCGGCGGCATTGGTGGCCGATGCCAGCGCGGGCTGGCTGTTGCCGAGCTCGAAGGGCGCATCGTGGTAACGGTTGCTACCCGGGCCGCCCTCCACGCTGGCCGCCAGGATGGTGCCGGTCTCGGTCACGTCGTGGATGCGCCAGTGGTACCACATGCCCTGCGCGAAGTGCGGGTAGAAGTGGCAGTGGAAGATGGCATCACCCGCGGTCTTGTTGCGGTTGCCGGAGCCGCCGAAGTTGATCTCGTAGGTGTAGCTGGAACCGGGGCCGACACCCTGGGCATCCAGGTAGTTGGACCGGTCGTCGTTGGCGTTGAACAGCCACTGGTGGTTGTGCAGGTGGAAGACGTGCTGTTCCTTGGGTCCCGCGTGGATGTTGCGGAACTTGGCGAAGTCACCCGTGTAGCTGTTGTGGATGTTGCCGGGGTCGTCCTGGAACAGCGCCGTGGTGGCCTTGGGGCCGATCAGCGGCACCAGGGCCGGGTCCTGTGCAGCCACGGCCTCGGGGGTCACGTTCTCCAGGCCGAAGTTGGCCGGCACGTCGACGCGCATGGAGGGGTCGCCGACGGTGAAGGAGGTCAGGAAGAACTCCTCGTAGGCGCAGCCCAGGCAGTCGTACATGGGCCCGACGCCGAGACGGTTGGCGATGATCTCGGAGCCGATGCCGCCGGAGCCGTAGTTGATCATGAAGGCGTCGCGCACACCGTGCAGGGTGTGGCCCAGCACCGGGTGGGCGAAGAAGGCCTCGAAGGCATTCAGCGCGGCCGCCTCGTCGTGGAAGATCGAGGCCCAGTCGCGGAACGGCTCGAGCCGGTTCGGCACCGTCGGGTTGCGCAGATCCACGCTCTCCAGCGGGTAAGTGCTCTTGTGGAAAGTCCCGTCGGCCTCGCTGCCGGCGACGATGGCGTTGATCTCGGAATGGACGATCTTCTTAGAAACCGGGTCGATCACGCGCAGGATCGGCAGGCCGGCCTTGCCCTCCGACATCCAGGGGTCCAGCGTCGGGTAGCGGGCGTCGTAGTCGATCACCGGCTGGCCGTTGGCCGTCAGGCTGCTGTAGGTGCCGTCCAGCGTCCCGTCGGCGAGGTCGGAGGCGAGCCGGAACTCCTCCTCGTAGACCTGGCTGCGGTAGATCTGCGCCCCCTTGGGCTGCACCGCCACCACGCCGAAGGCGCCGAGGCCGTTGTTGCCGCCGGTGGCCTCGCCACCGATGGCCGCCGCGGGGTTGGAGATCTTGAAGGCGCCCTCGTTCTCGGCGAGCAGGGTGTAAATGCAGGTGCCGCGCGGGGCCACGGTGCTGCCTTCCACCGCCGCGCCCGTGCAGTTCGACGCGTTCAGGTTCATGCCCACGTTGCTGGCATCGTCGCCGATATCGATGGCCAGCTGCAGGCCCGTGACATGGAGGCCGGCGAAGCGGGTCTTCACCTGGTCGTCGACGATGTGCACGATGGGGAAGCCGAGCTCGTTGTTGTTGACGTTCTCAAGCCCCTGGTCCTCGAGCACCTCTTCCAGGTCGGCGAGGTTCTCCACCGGGTTGGCGCCCCCCGCGGGGGTGGTCGGCCGGAAACCGGCGTTCAGCAGGTTGGTGAAGTTGACCTCCAGCTTGCTGCAGCGCGGCAGGCGCAGCAGCAGGGGCCGTGGGCGCTTGTCGGGGCGCATCACCACGTTGCCGGCGAGACCGGCGATCTGGCCCGGGCTGAGGTTGGCAAGTGAGGTGTCCGCCGCGATGGTGACATCACCGCCCACATCAACCACATCACGCAGCACGACCAGGTCGCGGGTGAGGGCGTAGATCATCCAGTTGGGATTCTGCGCGCCCAGGCGGTTGAAGACCATGGCGGTGTCCAGGATCGACACATCGGCCTTGTAGGTGGGCCAGCTGTCGACATCAGGACAGTCCGTCTCCGCCTGTACCGTGCGGGCGAGACCCGCGAGGCACAGGGCGGTCACCAGTAGCAGTAACAGGGCGAGCAGGCCGTGGCCTCTCCCTTCCCGTGTCAGCGTGTGTTGTGATGATGACATGCCATTCTCCCTCTGTTGTTTTCATTCATGACCAGTGGATAAGGAACTTGTCCGGAAGAGAGCGGGTCTGACCTACACGGCAGGCGCAGCGCGCATGGAAAAAACCGCCGCACACCGGGCGCCGGATCGCGTCGCGGTCGGGGATGGCGGGTTTTTCGATGCTCTCTTCATAATAAGTTGCTCTTCTCCGTAGATTCAAAATAGCCCCCAGCGTCTCGCAAGCCACCAATGGCCCGATTGGTTTTGGACTGTAATAAAGTCGAGTCGTGATCTAGCCCAAAGGCGGGGCCGGCGTAAAAACGGCGTCTTTACATAGGCACCTGGCGTATTGGGGTAGGCCCGCGGCGGGAAAAAACGGTCGCGGCGATTCCCGTTTTCGGGAGGACCCCGGTCAACGATCCGCGCAGCGCCCGGAACCGTATGCCCGCGGGAACCGGGCACAACTGATTGTTTTAACGAAAGTTGAAATGGAGGCAGGCGCACCGGGTGAATCTTTGCCCGGGAAAGCGGCTTCACCCCGCGGCTTCGGTTTCCCGCAATCAGGAATTCGCGGGCGCAACCCAACCTTTGATCAGTGATAGTATCGTTGCTATGATTGAGACTGAATCAACAAGAACATGCAAATAACAATAAATAACGACTCTGGGGTTGTGCGCTTGCCAGTAGAGCAACTTGCAAGACCAAGCGGGCTGACCCGGTCGGTTGGAGAAGGGACATGGAAGCAGTGAACACCACGTATGTCCGCGTGCTCATCGTGGACGATCACCCCGTAGTGCGATTCGGCCTTCGGCAGATGCTCACCGGCCTCACTGAATGCAACGTGGTCGGCGAGGTGGGTGCCAGCAGGGAGCTGGCCAACACCCTGCACCTCACCCGGCCCGATGTCGTGTTGCTGGACCTGGAGCTGGATGACTGCAGCGGCCTGGAGGCCCTGCACCTGCTGCGCAGGGAATCACCCGAGACCCGGGTCATCATCTACACCGCCCACTCCGACGAGGAGCGCGTCATGCAGGCCACCGAGCTGGGCGTGGACGGCTACCTGCTCAAGGGCCGGCCGATGGAGGAACTGGCGCAGGCCATCCACACCGTGCACCAGGGCGGCAGCGTCCTCGACCCCAGCGTGACCCGGCAGCTGATGCAGCGCATGAACAAGGCCTCCGGCCACGAGACCGATCCCGCCGGGCAGCTCAGCCAGCGCGAGATCCAGGTGCTCGCGCGGCTCTCCGAAGGCCTGAGCAACCGCGAGATCGCGAAGATCCTGTACATCTGCGAGGCCACGGTGAAGTTCCACGTCCACGCCATCCTCAACAAGCTCAACGCGAACAACCGCACCGAGGCGGTCAAGATCGGGGTGAAGAAAGGCATTATCGCCCTCTAGGGAACCCCTGGCTTATCCGCGCATCGCAGGCGCGGCGCGCTCCGTTGCCTGTAGCAACACCTTGTTCATTTTGTCATTCCGGCGCAAGCCGGAATCCAGTCATTACCTTGACCGCGCCTGGTGGATTCCGGGTCTCCGCGCTGCTCCGCCCGGAATGACGTGATGGGTAATGCCGCGTCATTGCGAGGAGCAGAGCGACGACGCAATCTGTTGCTGCATAGGTCTTCTTCAGGGAGATGGCTTCACTGCGCTCGCCATGACGTGGTATGTCATGACAGGTGCTCGCAAAGACGTGGCGATTCCTGAAAGGTCCGGCTCGCCATGGCGTGGTGTTTCATGGCAGGCACCACTCGCGGAGACCGGCGATGCGTAGCTGGCCGCGCCCGTGGTGGCGCGGGGGAAGTTCAGTCCATGGTGCCGCGGGCCAGGGCGGGCTGCAGGCGTGCGTATTCCTGCTGCAGGCGTTTCAGGGAACCCACCGCCACATCCAGTTCGCCGTTGGCCGCGGCCTGGCGCAGGGCATCGCAATGCCCGATCATGCCGGTCATCCCCAGCTGCATGCAGCTGCCCTTGAGTGCATGGGCCTCGCGCTCCAGCCGTGCCGGGTCGCCCTGCTGCAGGGCCTCGTCCAGCACCTGCAGGCGGGTGCCGGCATCCTCCATGAACACCGCCAGGTAGCGTCCCAGGACATCCCGGTCGGTCACCCCGGTGATCGCGCTCAGCTGGTCCCACATCCCCTGGCCCAGGGGGGCCTCCTGCGGCGCCAGCCAGTGCTGCAGCAGATCCTTGAGCCCCTCCATCCGCAGCGGCTTGGCCAGGAAGTCGTTCATGCCCGCGTCCAGGCACTGGTTGCGGCGGTCCGCCGAGACATCGGCGGTGACCGCCACGATGACCGGACGCTGGCGGTATTGCGGCCCCATATCCCGGATCTTGCGGGTGACCACGAAGCCGTCGATTCCGGGCAGCTGGCAGTCGAGCAGGATCAGGTCATAGGGCTTCGCGGCCAGCGCCTCGAGGACGGCGGGACCGGTCGCCACGCTATCCGCGGCCTGGCCCAGCTCGGCGAGTATGTCCAGGAGCATGCGCCTGTTGACGGGGTTGTCCTCGGCCACCAGCACGCGCGCCTCCCCGTGGGGACGACCCGCATTTGGCGCCCCGGAATCCTCCAGGGGCCCGGTTGCGGCGCCAGCCCCCTCCCGGTCCAGCACCGCCCGCAGGGCCTGGTGGAGCTTGCCCGGCACCACGGGCTTGTTGCAGCAGGCCACGCGGGCCTCGAGAGCGGAGACCACGCCCACCTCCAGGGGGCGCGCGATGGGGGTCAGCAGCACCAGCGGCAGGCCGGCCAGGGCCGGGTCGGCGGCGATCCGCCCGGCGAGGGCCGTCTCGCCGGCCTCCGGCAGCTCGGTGTCGAGGACCGCCACCGTGAAGGGCCGACCCGCGCGGGCCGCCTCGCGCAGCAGTTCCAGCGCGGCCTCGGGGGCGCCCGCGGTCTCGACCCGCAGGCCCCAGCCGGCCAGGAAACCGGCGATGATGGCGCTTATCTCCGGGTGCCCGTAGGCCAGCAGGGCCCGCTGGCCGTGCAAGGGGTCGCTGCCGGGGGCCGGGGCCGCCTGCTCCCGGACGACCTGCACCGGCAACGTGAACCAGAAGGTGGCGCCCTCGCCCGGATGGCTCTGCACACCGATCTCGCCGCCCATCAGATCCAGCAGGCGCTTGCAGATGTGGAGCCCCAGCCCCGCGCCCGGATGGTCGACGCCAGCGTCGGACTCCAGCCGGGTGAAGGGCTCGAACAGCTGCCCGGGATTCCCGGCGTCGATTTCGATGCCGATACCGCTGTCCTTCACCTCGAAGCGCAGCACGGGCTGGCCCTCCGGGGTATCGGCCCGTTGCACGCCGATCAGGACCGCGCCGCGCTCGGTGTACTTGATGGCGTTGGTGACCAGGTTGATCAGGATCTGGCGCAGGCGGTTGCGGTCGCCCACGAAGCGCAGGCCGCCGCCGGCCTGGTTGATGGCCGCCAGCTCCAGGCCCCGGTAGCTGGCCAGGTAGCCCATCATGGCGAGCACCTCGTTGAGCAGCTCGCAGACCGAGAACTCGCCGAGCTCCATGGTCAGCGCACCCGCCTCGAGCCGCGAGTAATCGAGCACGTTATCGACCAGGCTGAGCAGCATGCCGCCGCTGCTCTGGACGGTGTGCAGGTAGTCCTGCTGCTTCTGGGTAAGCCGGGTCTGCAGCAGCAGGTCGGTCATGCCGATGACGATGTTCATGGGGGTGCGGATCTCATGGCTCATGTTGGCCACGAACTCGGACTTGGCCCGGCTGGCCTTCTCCGCGAGCTCCTTGGCGCGGCTGAGCTCGACGTGGGACTGCTCGCGCTCGGTGATGTCGTTGAGGACCTCGACCACGCCGCTGATCTCCCCCTGCGCATCGTGCAGCGGCGAGGCCAGCACCTCGACGGTGCGCGGTTCGCCGTCGGGCAGATAGTGGGTGTGCACCAATTTGCAGGGCCGGTTGGTCCTCAGGACCTCCTTGAGCGAGCAGTTGTAGTCGACGCCCTCGCAGGGGCTGTCGCGATGATGCACGTCGCGGTAGCAATAAAGGGGCTGCTCCGCCTCCCCGCGCGCCGGCAGTAAGGCAGCGGCCGTCTCGTTCATGGCCTTGATGCGGTACTCGCGGTCGATGACGGCAACCGGCAGCGGCACCGCGTCCATGACCGTGCGCAGGAAATTGCTGGTCTGGCGCAGTTCACCGGTGCGTTCGGCGACCTCCTCCTCCAGGTTGTCGCGCGCCTGCTCGATCTCCTTCAGGTAGCCCTGGGTGGCTGCCTGCTCCCGCTGCAGGGCCCGGTCGGTACGCGCATACAGCGCCACCAGGATGAGGTAGAACAGGCCAAGCACCCCGCTGACACCGGACACGATCCAGTAGCGCGATCCGCGGATGCGCTCCAGCAGCGCCGTGGCATCAGTGTAGATCTCGAAAATGCCGACCACACGGCCGTCGGCATCGCGCAGGGGCATGTAGTTCTGCACCAGGTTGCGGATCTCGTAGATCCGGTCGAACTCGTTGTAGGTGTTGCGACGGACGATGCTGCTGACATTCTCCCCCGCCCGGGCCCTGGGGATCGCCGGGTTGAGCGGGTTGTCACGCCCGATCTCTTCGTTCTTGCTGGAGTAAACCGTGCGCCCCCCGGGGGTGTAGATCTTGACCTTGACCACCGGCAGCCCGCGGATACGTTCGCTCACCGCTGAATTCAGCAGGCTGACCTGGGGCATGGCGCGGATGTCCGCCGATCCCGTCTCCGGGGTCACTCGCAGGAGCGGGTTGATGAGCGGTCGCAGGGTGTTCTGCAGCGACTCGGCCAGCAGCATGTTCTGTTCCGCATTCGACTCCTTGAGATTGCGCAACTCCACCTGGTAGTTGAACACGGTGAGCAGGGCCGCCGTCACGGCCGTGCCCAGCAGGGCGATGAGGGAAAAGTAGAAGACTCGCCTGGACATGAGGTCCCCTCGCTGCTTGCAGACGTGCCGCAGCCCGCCAGGCGAGGGACGCCGGGGCGCCCAGCGGCCCGCTCGGCCTCCTGCGGCCGATGCGCCGGACGGGATGCCGCCTTGACCCGGGGGGGGCCTGGTCCGTGTGGCTCGCGGCCCCGGTGTGCGTGGAAACCCGCCGGCACCGCAAGGCCACGGGACGCGCCGCGCCAGTGCTTAGCGGACTTTCGGGTTTCTCTGATGGAGGGTATGCCCCCCGGCGGGAGGAGTCAAACCGGTGACGTCCGCCTACCAGGTGATCCTGCGCGGGGCCAGGGTCTCGGCGCGCTCCACGGCGGTGGCACGTTTCATGCGCTCGCGCAGCTCCTCGGTGACCTGCAGCAGGACGTCCTGGTCCTCGATCACCAGGGGGCTGATGGAGATGATCAACTCGGTGCGGTTGATGTCCTCGGTGGTGTTGCTGAACAGGTGCCCGAGCACGGGCAGGTCGCGCAGGATCGGGATGCCCGCCTCGCCCTCGGTGCGCGACTCCCGGATCAGGCCGCCCATCACCACGGTCTGGCCGCTCTGCACGGTCACCGAGCTGTTGATGCTGCGCTGGGCGATGGAGACGTTGCCGCCGCCGCCCACGGCCGGTTCGGTCCCGGGCAGGCTCACCTCCTGGCTGATGTCCAGGGTGACCATGCCGCCGGCGTTGATGCGCGGGGTCACGCTGAGCAGGGTGCCGGTGCTGCGGAACTGGACCTCGGTGACGATGGGGGCATCGGGGCTGACGATGCCCTGGGTGGTGCGCACCGTGACCGGGATCTGGTCGCCGACGTTGATGCTCGCGGACTGGTTGTCGCGCACCAGCACCTGGGGGGTGGAGATGAACTTGACCGAGGACTCCGACTCCAGCAGGTCGAAGAACATGCGCACGTTGTCCGTGTCGTTGAACAGGGCGAGCGACAGCCCGTCGCCCCCCGCCCCGCCCGGCAGCGGGGTGTTGAAGGCCAGCTCGTGGCGGTTGCCCTGCAGGAACCAGCGCACCCCGTAGTCGAGGTTGTTGGTCAGGGTCACCTCGGCGATGGTGGCGTTGATCAGGACCTGGCGCGGCGGGATGTCGAGCTTGCGGATGGCCGCCTCGATGCCGCGGTAGTCCTCGGGGCTGGCCATGATCAGCAGGGCGTTGTTGTCCTCGTCGGCGATAATGCTGATGCCGCTCACCGCGCCCACGGCGACGCCGGCCTCGCCGGGCGCGGCCGGCGGCGCACCGGCTGTGCCAGGCGTGGCACCCGTGGCGGCAACGGCCGGGGGGTAGTGGCCGCCGGCGCCCGCGGTCCCCACCGGGGGCGGCGGCTGCGAGACCTCGTTGGCGGTGCGGAAGGCGCCCACCCCCTGGCCCGGACGCTGGCGCGGGATCGCACCCGCCCCGGGCTCCCGTTGCGGCTCGTCCGGCTCGCCGAATAGTTCGCTCAGCATGCCGGCAAGGTGCCCCGCCTCGCCGTTCTGCAGGTAGTAGACATAGAGGCGGCGTCCCGGTGCGCCCGCGGTGCCCCAGTCGAACTGCTCGATGAGGTCACGGAGCTGGTCGAGGTAGCGGGGCTGGTTGGCGATCACCAGCACGCCGTTGAGCCGCTCCACCGGGATCAGCCGAACCATCCCGGCCAGCGGGCTCTCGCCGCCGGCGCCCACCACGTTCTCCAGCTCGCCGACCAGGGTCGTGGCATCAGCATAGCGCAGCGGGAACATGCCGAAGGAGATCCCGGCCAGCCAGTCGACGTCGAAGATCTGCACCGTCTCCAGCAGCTGCTGGAGACGATAGCGCGGTCCGGAGAGGATCAGCAGGTTGCGCGTCTCGTCGATGCGCAGGGTCTCGCCCTCGTTCAGGAAGGTCTTGAGGATCTTCTCCACCTGGGTCGCGCCCACGTGGCGCAGCGGCACGACCTGCACACCGAAGCCATATTCCTGATCGCGCAGCCGGCGCCCGACCCGCGGTGGGATCGACTCGCCCTCGGCGCTGGCCAGCGGCAGGATGCGGTACATGGAGTGGTCGGCGATCAGGGCGGCGCCGTTGAGGTGCAGCACCGTCTCCACGATCGGCAGCACGGCCTCGTGGGTCACGGGATAGGTGGTGTGCAGGGTCACCTCCCCCGTAACCTTCGGGTCGATCATGTAGTTCTCGCCCAGGATGTCCTCGAAAATCACGCGCACGAACTCGCGCATGCTCGCCTGCTCAAAGTTCAGGGTCACCTGGTTGTCGGCGGCGGGTTCATCGGGCACGGCCTCCCGGGCGGCGAACAGGCGGCGTTCGTTCATCGAGGCCAGGTCGATCCAGGCCCCGGGAAAGTCGCGCTCGATGTCGCGCAGCAGGGCGGCGGTGGCGGGGCGGGAATCGAAGAACCCGAGCCGCAGACGGTACAGGGTCTGGCCGGCCTTCACATAGGGGGTGTTGTAGACGCGGTTGGTCCGGTACACCGTCCGGTCGGGGACGGTGTCGAGGTCATAGGGTTCCTGGTAGGTGGCGAGATTGATGACATAGGGGCTGGCCAGCCCGTCCGGACGCGGGCGTTCGCGCACGAACACCCCGGTGCCGCGGCGGATGTTCGGCTGCAGCTCCTCGACGGCCCCGGTGACCCGCTCCGGGGATTCCGGCCTGACCACAGGGGGCGGCACGGGCGCCGCGGGCGCGGGGGCCGTCCCGGTGACAAAGCCCGGGGTGACCGGCGGGCTCGGTTCTGCGGTGGTCTCGGGCTCGGTATCCGGCGGCGGGGATGTCGTGGTGGCGCAGGCCCCTGACAGCAAGGCCAGGATCAGTGCCAAGGCGAGGTGAAGCCCGTTAGCCCTCATCCGATAGAGTGTTCTTCACGCATGCTTGATCGCTCGATCACACCGATTCCTTGCATCGACCGCCCCCTTCGTAGATTCCGGAATCCGGACGCCTTCCGCTGCCTGCAAACGCCTCCCGGCTGTCTGCCACTGACATAAAAAAATTTCGCTATTCTAGTTACTAACCGGCGCCGTATACAAGCCCGGATTGTCAATCAGTGAAACGCCTTGAGCATGCCAGCGCAGCGCCTGGATGAGGACACGTTGTCCATGCGAACATTGCGGTCTGGACCCTGCATGCGAAGACCACCGCCTTACCGCCCCGCAGGCATGCCAGCAACGCCCGAGTTCGGCGTGACCTCATGAAGGTACTCAAACCACGCAACGGATGATGTGGAGGAGATCACAGTGTGGTCGGAACCCTTCCTGCACGGGCGCGCTCGGCCCCCTGCACGCCCCGCTCCCGCCGCAAGGCCGGCGCTCACCCAGGAGCAGCCGCGAATCCGGCAATGGGGCCGTTGCGCTGTCACGGCGAGATGCGGATCCCCGGCCCGTGGGCCGCAGCGGCTGCCGCCACGCCCCTTCCCCGACATCCCCCTGCGGCAACCCGCCCCGGGTCATTGGCCGGCACGGTAAACGGGGGTATTTACAAGCAACTGAAATGTAACTATAAAAGGATCCCCCGGCCACGCGACTCGGGGATGAAGCGGCGCGCGCTTCGGCGAGTGCATCGGCAGGAGGCCGCGGCCAGGCGCGGTCCCGAAGTAGAGGGAACGGAATCCGGAATGATGTTAGAATTAATAAAAGCAGTTACAAATAATAAAGATAGAATCGCAAGATGGACCAGCACACACAGCAACCCGGCAACGAGCCGGCCGGCACGGACCAATCCCCCCACTCCCGGGGCCTGTGCGCATACCTGGTAGAGGCCGACAAACTCAAACCCACCCACGTTGAACGCGCCCTGCGCCTGCAGCAGGAACAGGAACACTGGGAACGCATCGGGACTATCCTGGTCAAGCTGGGGCTGGTCTCCGAACGCGATGTGGCCGAGGGCCTCTCGAACCAGCTCGACCTGCCGCTGGTCGACCGGGCGGAATTCCCGGACGAACTGCCCATCGATACCGAGCTGCCTGCGCGCTTTCTCAAGCAGCACAAGACCCTGATCCTCGACGACGAGGAGGAGCGGCTGGTGGCGGTGATGGAGGACCCCCAGGACCGCTACGTACTGGATGCGCTGCGCCTGTTCACGGGCAAGTCCGTTGCCCCCCGTATCGGCATTCCGACCGAGATCGAGATGGCGCTGGATCAGCGCTACGAGTCGCAGGATCGCGCGGGCCGGGAGGGCGAGATGTCCGACAGCGTGCAGTTCCTGGACGATGTCGAGCAGCTCAAGGAACTCGCCAGCGAGGCCCCGGTCATCAAGCTGGTGAACCAGATTATCAACCGGGCGGTCGAGTCCAACGCCTCGGACATCCACATCGAGCCGTTCGACGGCCAGCTCAAGGTGCGCCTGCGCATCGATGGCCTGCTGCGCGAGATCGATGCCCCGCCCATGCGCTCGGCGGCCGCCGTGGTCTCGCGGGTCAAGATCATGGCCAATCTGAACATCGCCGAGCGGCGCCTCTCCCAGGACGGCCGCTTCAAGGTACGCATACGCAGCAAGGAAATCGATTTCAGGGTCTCGACCGTGCCCACCATGTACGGCGAGAGCGTGGTGCTGAGGTTGCTGCACCGTGATGACGTTGCCCTGGAGTTCGCCCCGCTCGGTTTCAGCCCGGCGCTAGAGAAGCGGATGAAGGAGGTGCTGGCCCGGCCACACGGCATCGTGCTGGTGACCGGCCCGACCGGCAGCGGCAAGTCCACGACCCTGTATGCCGCGCTCAAGCAGCTGAACACCCCGGAATGCAAGATCATCACCGTCGAGGACCCGGTTGAATACAACATAGACGGCGTCAATCAGATCCAGGTCAAACCCCAGATCGGGCTGACCTTCGACGGCGCGCTACGCTCCATCGTGCGCCAGGATCCCGATATCATCCTGATCGGAGAAATGCGTGACAGCGAAACCGCCAAGATAGCGGTGCAGGCCGCGCTAACGGGTCACCTGGTGCTGTCGACCCTGCATACCAACGATGCGGCGGGCGCGATCACGCGCCTGCTGGACATGGGGGTTGAAGACTACCTGCTGACCTCGACGGTGAATGCCATCCTGGCGCAGCGGCTGGTGCGCACCCTGTGCCCGCATTGTCGCGAAACCTACGTCCCGCTGCGCGAAGTCGTGCAACGCTGGCGCCTGAAGCGCTTCCGCCGTTTCGGTTCGGTGAAACTCTACAAGCCCGGTGCCTGTGATCACTGCGGCCACACGGGCTACACCGGCCGCATCGCCATCATGGAAATGCTGGTGATGGATGATGCAATCAAGTCGCTGGTGATCAGGCACGCCGATGCGGGCGAGATTGTCCGGGCCGCCGCCTCACAGGGCATGAGTTTCATGTTCGACGACGGCCTGCAAAAGGTCCTGTCCGGCGTCACCACCCTCGACGAGGTGCTGCGCGTCACCCAGGAACAATCCACATGAGCGCATCCGGCACCAACTGTCCGACAGCGACGCAATAGAACAACGGGTCGCGTACGGTTTAAGATAGCGTATACGGACGGCCGCAGCCCGTGGCCGTTACACGCTGCCGGGCTGGATCCGGCACCCTGGAACCTGAACCTGCAAACAAACCATGCCCGTTTACCAATACAAGGCGGCGACCGCTGACGGCAAGATCGTCAACGGCACCCTGTCCGGCGGCACCCGGGAACAGGTGGTGGAACAGATCCAGGCCCTGGGCCAGATTCCGATACGGGTGGATGAATCCGCCGCACAAGCCAAGCAGCCCGGCCACCGGCGCAGGCCGCGCCGGCGCCTGACCGCCGCCCATATCACGGCCATGACCCGGGAGCTCAGCATCCTGCTGCGCGCCGGCCTGCCGCTGGACCGCGCCCTGGGCATCCTCGCCGAACTGACCGAGCTGGAACAGCTGGCCAGGCTGCTCGGCGATGTACGCGAGCGGGTCAAGGGCGGTGCCACGCTGACCGACGCCATCGAGTCACAGGGCAGTGTGTTCAGCCGCTTCTATGTCAACCTGCTGCGCGCCGGTGAGGCGGGCGGCGCGCTGGAGGTCACCCTCGAGCGGCTCGCCGATCACATGGAACAGGAAAAGGAACTGCGCGACGCCCTCCTGTCCGCACTGATCTATCCGGCCATACTGATCGTGGTCGCGGTGGCGTCGATTTTCATCCTGCTCGGCTATGTCGTGCCCCAGTTCACGGAGTTGTTCGAGGGCGTCGGCCAGGCACTGCCGCTGCCGACCCGTATCACCATCGCCTCAGGGGAATTCCTGCAGCGTTACGGCTGGATTGCACTGCTTGTGATGGTCGGCGCGGTGTGGTGGCTGCGCCGCCAGCTCGACCATCCCCGCCACCGCTACCGCTGGCATGCGCGCTTCCTCAGGCTGCCGCTGGCCGGCGACATCATCACCCGCATCGAGGTGGCGCGCTTCGCGCGGACCCTGGGCATCCTGCTGCACAACGGCGTGACCCTGCTGAAGGCCCTGTCCATCGCCAAGGACACGCTGGGCAACGCGGTGATCGCGAAAGGCATCGAAGGCGTGGCCGGCAGCCTGAAGGAAGGCCAGAGCCTGGCCGTGCCGCTGGCGGAGACGAAGACCTTCCCACCGTTCGCCGTCAACATGATCCGGGTCGGCGAGGAATCCGGGCGGTTGGAGGAAATCCTGCTGCAGGTCGCGGCGATCTACGACCGCGAGACCCAGACCTCGATCAAGCGCGCACTGGCGCTGGTCGAACCGGTGCTCATCCTGGTGCTCGGCGTGCTGATCGCCGCCATCATCATTTCCATCCTGATGGCGATACTGGGTATCAACCAACTTGTATTCTAGACAACAGGTAAACACGCAACATGATAGAGACACATGCCAAGCACATGCACCGCAGCCGGGGCTTCACCCTGATCGAGCTGCTGGTGGTCCTGATGATCCTGGGCCTGCTCGCCGGCCTGGTCGGCCCCCAGGTGCTGCGCTACCTGGGCAGCGCCAGAAGCGACACGGCCGGCCTGCAGATCGCCGAGTTCGGCGCCGGCCTGGACCTGTTTCACCTCGAGGTCGGGCGCTACCCCACCACCGAGGAGGGGCTGGGCGCCCTGGTGGAGAAGCCCGCGGGCTTAAACAACTGGAACGGGCCCTACCTGAAGAAGAAGCAGATCCCCAAGGACCCCTGGAACCACGACTATCACTATCGCTCGCCCGGCGAACACAGCTATTACGACCTGTATTCATACGGCTATGACAATGTCGAGGGCGGCGAGGGTGACAACGCGGACATCGTGAGCTGGTAACTTGCCCCGGCGCCACCGACACAGGGATAAACACGACGGCGGCTTCACCCTGCTGGAGCTGCTGCTGGTGCTGGCCATCGCCAGTCTCCTGTTCGCGCTGGTCCCGCCGCTGTTCTCGGCCGCCGTGCCCGGTGCCCGGCTGAAGAGCGAGGCGCGCGAGCTGGCCGCCACCCTGCGCCAGGCGCGCAACCAGGCGATCATCGGCAACCGCGACGTGAGCGTCGTGCTGGAGACAAGGCCGCCGCGCTACCGCATCGGCAACGCGGCGCCACATGACCTGCCCGATGGCCTCGCCCTGGACATGCCGGGCGCGGCGCAGGAGGGCATCGTGGAAGACCAGCCGCGCCGCCTGTACTTCTACCCCGACGGCAGCAGCAGCGGCGAGACCATCCTGCTGCGCCAGGGCGAACGCGCATACCGGCTGCGGGTCGACTGGTTGCTCGGCGATGTGGCGCTATCGGAGGGCGGCAGCGATGCGCGCTAGACGCCGCGAAGGCGGCTTCACCCTGATCGAGATCCTGGTCGCCTTCATGATCCTCGGCATGACCCTGACGGTGCTGCTGCGCATCTTCTCCGGCGGGCTGCACAACGTCGCCATCGCCGGGGACTATGCGCACGCGGTGCTGGTGGCGGAGGCGCAGCTGGCGGCCGCCGGGGTCGACGCCCCGCTGCAGGCGGGCGAGAGCGGCGGCGAATGGGACGAGCGCTTCATCTGGAGGCAGGTCGTCGAGGAATACTCCCCACCGGAGGGCGTGGCCGCGGTGGACAACCCGCCGGTTGCGGCCTACCGGGTCAGCGTCACCGTGGAATGGGAGCGCAACGGGCGCACCCGCCAGCTCAGTCTCCAGAGCGTGCGCCTGAAGGAGACGGCGCCGGCAAAGGGGCGCGGCTGATGGCAGGGCACGCGCGCATGAAGGGCTTCACCCTGCTGGAACTGCTGGTGGCGATCACGGTGCTGGCCATGATCCTGTCCGCGGCGCTGGGCGCCGTGCGCGTCGGCGGGCGCAGCTGGGAGGCGGGCGTGGAACGCGCCGGGGAGACCGAGCGCCTGCGCACGGTCACGGGTTTCCTGCGCCGCGAGCTGGCGCAGCTGCTGCCACTGACCTGGCGCGACGAGGACAAGACCCGAGTCGCCTTCGAGGGCCGTAGCGCCGGCCTGCGCTTCGTGGCGCCGGCGCCGCGCCAGCGCGGTGATGCCGGCCTGATGGTCTATCGGCTCGAGCGGGTGGAGGCTGCGGACGCCTATCAGCTGCGCCTCTCGCTGGCCCCGCTCGATCCGGGCAGCGAGGGCCTCGGGAGCATCGGACGCGGCGAGAGCCGCATCCTGGCCGATCGCCTCGAGGACGTGGCCTTCGCCTACTACGGATACCCGGAAGAGAAGAAGCCGCCGCGCTGGTATGGCAACTGGCCGGCGGACGCGGAACGCTTCCCGGTCCAGGTGCGCATCCGCATGCGCTCCGAGCAAGGCAAGCAGGCATGGCCCGAGTTGCAGCTGCCGGTGCGCGCGGGGAACCTGCGGTGAAGGCCGCCCGGCCGCTGCACAGCCAACGCGGGGTCGCCCTGGTGATGGTGCTGTGGCTGGTGGTGCTGCTCGGGGTCATCGCCGCCAGCCACAGCCGCAACGTGCGCCTGGAAACCGGCCTCGCCTTCAACCAGCTCGAGGCCGCACGTGCCCGGGCGCTGGCCGATACGGGACTCAACCACGCCATCATGGGCCTGCTGATGCCCGATATCGAGCAGCCCTGGCCGCTGGAGGGAAGCCCGATTGCCCTTGCCGATGAAAACGGTGCCCTGACCGTCTCGGTCCGCGATGCGCACGGGCTGGTGGACCTGAACGCCGCCTCGGCGGCGGTGCTGGAAGCGCTGCTGGCGGGCGCCGGGATCGATGAGCGCGATCGCCTGGCGCTGGTCGACGCCATACTCGACTGGCGCGATACCGATGACCTGCGACGCCTGCAGGGGGCCGAGGATGGGGACTACCGGCTCGCGGGGATGGACTGGGGCGCGCGCGACGGCGCCTTTGCCAGCACCGACGAATTGCGATATGTAATGGGTATGACCCGCGAACTCTACAACCGGCTCGCGCCCTATCTGACGACCCATTCACGCCAGGCCGGCGTCAAGCTCGATTACGCACCGGCGGCGCTGGTCGCGGCGCTCACCGGCAACGACGAAGCCGCCGGGGCACAGCGGCCGCCACCAGCGGATGCGACCAAGACCCGGGCCACCGCCAACCAGGCCCGCACCGGCACCTATCACATCCATGTCCAGGCCACCAGCCCCGGGGGTGCCCGGGCCTCGCTGCAGGCCGTGGTGCAAGTCACCGGCAGCGCCGACACGCCCTACCGCATCCTCTCCTGGCGGGAGCCGGTGCAGGCCATCGGCAGGGAGATATAGGGGCCGTCCGTCGGGCACGTTTGGCGGCCGTCCCGGACAGCAGACAGACATGGCAATCACCTCCCTGCAACTTGGCAACCCGCTGGCACGAAACCTCGCCAGGGCATGGCGCTGGTGGATCGGCGAGCTGGCCGGCCTCCTGCCCACGGCGATGCGTTCCGCGATCCTCCCGGGCGCTCGCTACTGGTTCCTGGAACCGCAGGCGGGCGAACTGGTCATCCAGGAAGGCACACTCCAGGACGCGCAGGAGGTGGGGCGTTATCCGCTGGGGGTGGAGGATGCCACGCCCCTCGCAGCGCCGCGGGGGATTCGCGAGGTGCTGCTGTACCTGCCCGAGGACCGGGTGCTGGCCAAGACCCTGAGCCTGCCACTGGCGGCGACGGAGAACCTGCGCGAGGTGCTGGCCTTCGAGATGGACCGCCATACGCCCTTCAGCGCCGAGCAGGTCTACTACGACTACCGGGTGCTGGAAACCGACACCGCGGAGCACGTACTGAAGCTGCAGCTGGTGCTGACACCGCGCCATGTGCTCGATGACCTGCTGGACGCGCTCGAGCCGCACGGCCTGAGGCCCGACGTGGTGACGATGCGGGCCAGCGCGAGCGGCGGGCGCGTCGCCGTCAACCTGCTACCTGTGGAGCGGCGGCCGCGCAAGCCGCTGGCCACCAGGCGCCTGAACCAGGCGCTGGCTGGCCTCGCAGCACTGCTACTGGTCGCCGCGCTGGCCCTGCCGCTGCTGCAGAAGCAGCATGTCATCCGCAGCATGGAGCCGCTGCTCCAGGAGGCCCAGGTGAAGGCGGACACGGCGCGCGGCATGCGCGAGAACATCGACCAGCTGGTCGTTGCCAGCCACTTCATGGTGAACAAGAAGCAGAAAACGGCAACGGTGCTGGCGCTCATTAACGAGGTCACCCGCCTGCTGCCCGACCATACCTGGCTGTCGCGCATGGAGATCAACGGCAACGAGATCCAGCTGCAGGGTCAGTCCGCGGCGGCGGCCGGCCTGCTGCCGCTGATAGAGGGCTCGGAGCATTTGGAGAACGCGCGCTTCCGCTCTCCGGTCACCCAGATCCGAACCACCGATTCCGAACGCTTCCACCTATCGGCCGCGATACGCCACATGGAGAGCCCATGAGCCTGGAACTGAACAAGACCCAGAGCCGCCTGCTCGCGCTGCTAATCCTGGGCGCGCTCATCGCGCTGGTCGTGGTGCTGACGGTAATGCCGGTATGGTCGGCCAATCGCCACTACAGCGAGGTGATCAGTGGCCAGGAGGGACGGCTGGAGCAGCTGCAGCGCAGCGCCGCCATCGGCGCCAGCCTGCAGGGCCGGCACGATCAGCTCAGGCGCTGGCAGGCCAGCGACACCCAGTACCTGAAGAGCACCAGCGAGGCCCTGGCCGGTGCCGAGCTGCAGCGCGTCGTCAAGCGCATCAGCGTCGCGCAGAAGGCACAGCTGCTGAGCACCCAGATATTGCCCTCGCAGGAGGAGGGCGGATTTACCCGGGTGAGCCTCAAGGTGCGCATCCGCGGCACCCTGGAACAGATCGTGCGGGTAATTCATGCCCTCGAGACCAGCACGCCCTTCCTGTTCCTGGACAAGGTCTCGCTGCGCAGCCACGGCAGTCTGCGCTCGCGCCTGGCCAAGGGTGCGGCCGTGGGCACCCTGGATACCGATTTCGACCTCATCGGCTACATGCGCGCCTCATCATGACAAGGCCTGCCCGCCTCAACCGCTTCACCGTCCTGCTGCTGAGCACCTGCCTGCTGCTGGCCCTGGTGATCGCCAACCAGCTGCGCAGCGGCCTGCAGGTTCACCAGGCTGCCGATGCCGAGCGGCCGGAGGCGGGCGCCGCCGGCGGCGCCCCGCTTGAGCGCTCGACTTACACCCCGCCGCCGATGCAGGTCTACGGCGAGATCCTGGAGCGTCCCCTGTTCCGGCCCGGGCGCGAACCACCGCCACCGCCGCCACCCGAGGAGGTCGCCGCCAAGGCGGCGCCGAGAGAACCGCTGAAGCTGAAACTGGAGGGCGTGGCCATCAACCGCGAGGCGCGGGTCGCCGTGGTGCGCGACCTCACCAGCCGCGAGATCCTGCGCCTCGGGGAGGGCGACAGCCACAAGGGCTGGACCCTGGAGCAGGTCCACGCCCGCAAGGTGACCTTCGAGCGCCGCGGCGAGAAGCGGGAACTGGAACTTGAGGAAGACGCCTCGGTCAGGCCGCGACGCTGAGCCGGTGAGCGGATCTGCCTGCAGGGAAACCGGCCCGCGGGGCCGCGCAGCCCCGGGGCATGGCCGGGCACATGGGTGCGTCACCCCCGTCGTTCAGTGGGCGTAATCCCGGATGATGTAACCGCCGGACTTGTCATCCGGTTCCAGTACCAGCAACTTGCGTTGCTGCGCCTCTTCCAGCAGTTCTCCGAAGGTCCTGAACCCGTGGTAGGTCTCGTTGAAGCCGGGCTTGCGCCGCTTCAGGGTCTGCTTGACCATCGAGCCCCACACCTTTTCCTCCTCGCCGCGCTCCTTGAACAGGGCCTGAACGGTTTCCAGCACCAGGTCGAGCGCATCCTGGCGCTTGTCCTTTTCGGTTTTCACCTTCGTTTTCCGGGTGG
>CAMYIX010000059.1 GCA_947258615.1 uncultured Ectothiorhodospiraceae bacterium
GCTGCGTACCGACCCCGTGCTGCGCCTGCTGATTGTTTCCATCTCGTTTTACGGCATGTCGACCTTCGAGGGGCCGATGATGGCCATCAAGACGGTGAATGCCCTGTCGCACTACACCGACTGGACCATCGGTCACGTGCATTCCGGGGCCCTGGGCTGGGTGGCGCTGATCTCCATGGGCAGCATGTACTACCTGATCCCGCGACTGTTCAATCGTGAGCTCTACAGCCTGAAACTGGTCGAGGTGCATTTCTGGACGGCTACCATCGGTATCGTGCTCTACATCGTCTCGATGTGGGTGGCCGGCATTATGCAGGGCCTGATGTGGCGCGCCACCAATGCCGACGGCACCCTGACCTACAGCTTCGTGGAATCCGTGCAGGCCATGCACCCGTACTACATCGTGCGATTCATCGGCGGTGCCTTCTTCCTGTTCGGCGCCCTGGTCATGGCCTGGAACATCTGGAAGACCATCGCCGGCGCCAAGCCGGCGGTGGGCACCATCCCGGCACCGGCCGCGGCACACTGAGGAGACGAGCAATGCCAACTGGACATGACAAGATCGAGAAGAATGTCGGCCTGCTGATCGTGCTGGTGATTATCGTGATTTCCATCGGCGGCCTGGTACAGATCGTTCCGCTATTCTTCCAGCAGTCTACCACCGAGGCCGTGGCCGGGCTGGAGCCGTATACACCGTTGCGCCTTGCCGGACGTGATGTGTATATCCGCGAGGGCTGCTACGTGTGCCATTCGCAGATGATCCGGCCGTTCAGGGCGGAGACGGAACGCTACGGGCACTACTCGGTAGCCGGCGAGTTCGTCTACGACCGGCCCTTCCAGTGGGGCTCCAAGCGCACCGGGCCGGACCTGGCGCGGGTCGGCGGACGCTATAGCGATGAATGGCAACGGGTGCACCTGATCAATCCGCGTGACGTGGTGCCCGAGTCGATCATGCCCGGCTATCCCTGGCTGGAAGAGACCCCGGCCGATGCCAGTCACATCGGCAGGAAGCTGGAGATCCTGCGTACCCTGGGTGCACCTTATTCAGATGAGCAGATCGCGAATGCGGCAGGCGAACTGGAAGGCAAAACCGAGATGGACGCCATCATTGCCTACCTGCAGGGTCTCGGTACGGCGATCAAGACCCGGAGATAGGGCATGGACTATTCGCTGATACAGGCGGTCTGGACCATCGTGGTGATGGTGGTGTTCGTCGGCATCGTGATTTGGGCATACAGCGGCAAGCGCCGGCAGCGTTTCGAGGAGGCGGCACAGATCCCGTTCTCCGACGACGAGCCCGCGTCAATTGAAGAAAATTCCAAGGAGAAACCCCATGGCTGATTTCGTCAGCGGCTTCTGGAACTGGTTCATCATCATCCCGACCATTGGTGGCATCATCGCGTGTTTTCTCATGATCCGCTGGCTGTCGACGGCGATCGCCCCTGAAGATCTGGCCAAGTCAATGGGTCATGTCTGGGACGAGGACCTCCAGGAACTGAATAACCCGCTGCCACGCTGGTGGCTGGGCATGTTCTACATCACCCTGGTGTTTGGCCTTGTCTACCTGGTGCTTTATCCGGGGCTGGGCAGTTTCCCGGGCCTGCTGGGCTGGACATCCCAGAACCAGTACCAGAAGGAAATCGATATCGGTGATGCCCAGTTCGGGCCGCTGTTCTCCAAGTACCGGGACATGTCGATTCCGGCCGTGGCCTCCGACGTCGATGCCCGCAAGATGGGTGAGCGGCTGTTCGTGAACTACTGCGCCACCTGTCACGGCTCGGACGCCCGCGGTGCGCGCGGTTTCCCCAACCTGCGTGACAACGACTGGCTCTACGGCGGTGCGCCGGAGCAGATCGAGCATTCCATCCTGGCCGGGCGCAACGGTGTCATGCCCGCGTGGGAACAGGCGCTGGGCGGCGAGCAGGGAGTGACCGACATGACCGAGTACGTGTTCAAGCTGGGTGGCCGCGATTTCGATGCGGTGGCGGCGGAGCGTGGTCAGGAGAAATACGGGATGCTGTGCGCTTCCTGTCACGGAGCGGACGGTACCGGAAACCAGCTGCTGGGTGCGCCCAACCTGACCGATAATGTCTGGTTGTACGGTGGCTCGGCGGTGCGCATAAAGGAATCGATTGCCGCCGGTCGCAATGGCAAGATGCCCCCGCATGATGAATTTCTAGGCAAGGACAAGGTGCATTTGCTGGCCGCCTATGTCTACAGCCTGTCGACCGGTCAGGTGGGCGAGGAAGACTAGGGACGCGTCGTGCCCCGTGGCGGGCTGGATGTACCACTTCATGTGAGGAAAGGCGCTAATGCAGGATGGTCTCCCCGATATAAGCCGCCGGATACCCCGATTGCAGAAGTGCATCGCGATTCTCTGGCCGTCCTTTCTGACCGCGATCGTCGCAACCGGCCTGTTCTTCTCGGCCTTCGATCCGGATGACCTGTTTCCCTTCGGTGCCGATCTGGAGATCAGCCGGCTGGGCATCTATACCATCGGTTTTTTCCTGTTCTGGCTGGTTACCGCCGTGGCGGGTATCGGCACCCTTTATTTCGCGATTACCAATTGCATTCGACAGGGCCTTAACAAGCCGGTTGATTGACCGAGGGCACGCATGACCAGCCCCGCAAGCAGAAGGCCCGCTGAGACGCGGACCGACGACAAGCTCGAACAGTCGCTGTATGCCAAGCGCGAGAAGATCTACCCGCGCCAGGTGCACGGCCTGTATGCGCGCCTGCGGCTAGCCGGTGTACTGGGCCTGCTGGGCATCTTCTATTTCACCCCCTGGCTGCGCTGGGAAGGGCACCAGGCCGTCCTGCTGGATCTGCCGGCGCGCAAGTTCCATATCTTCGGTCTGACCCTGTGGCCGCAGGATTTTATCTACCTCGTCTTCCTGCTGATCATCGCCGGGCTCGCCCTGTTCTTCTTCACCGCGCTGGCCGGGCGCATCTGGTGCGGTTATGCCTGTCCGCAGACCGTCTGGACCGATGTCTTCCTGTGGATGGAGCGCAAGGTGGAAGGCGACCGCATGAAGCAGCAGAAGCTGGATGCAATGCCGATGAGTGCCGGGAAGCTGCGCATCAAGGCTACCAAGCACGCCCTGTGGATACTGTTCTCCATCTGGACGGGATTCACCTTTGTCGGTTACTTCACACCCATTACCGAGCTGGGGGCGCGCCTGGTGCAGTTCAACCTCGGACCCTGGGAATCGTTCTGGGTCGTGTTCTACGGGTTTGCCACCTATGGCAATGCCGGCTATATGCGCGAGCAGGTATGCAAGTACATGTGTCCCTATGCGCGCTTCCAGTCCGCCATGTTCGACAAGGACACGCTGATCATTTCCTACCTGCCCGAGCGTGGCGAGCCGCGCGGTTCACGCAAGCGCGGCGCGGATCCGCGCGCACTCGAGCTGGGTGACTGCATCGACTGCACCCTGTGTGTGCAGGTCTGTCCCACGGGGATCGATATCCGCAATGGCCTGCAGTATGAATGCATTGCCTGTTCAGCCTGTATCGATGCCTGTGACGATGTCATGGACAAGATGGGCTATGAAAAGGGGTTGATCAAGTACACTACAGAACATGAGATGACCGGTGGCAAGACGCACATCCTGCGCCCGCGTATGGTGGTCTATGCCGTCCTGCTCCTGGTCGTCATGGGCATCTTTGCCTATTCTCTCGGGACGCGGACCTCGCTGGGGCTGGACGTGATTCGCGATCGCAACCGCCTCTTCCGCGAGACCGACCAGGGGCTGATCGAGAATGTCTACACCCTGAAGATACTCAACATGGACAAGGACACGCACCGCTATAACCTGAGTGTGGCCGGTATCCCGGGGCTCGAATTGCATACCGACATGAGTGAAATCAAGGTGATGGCCGGTGATATCATGGAGCTGCCGGTGCGCTTGCGTGCCGACGAGGCCGAACTCACAGCGCGCAGCAGCAAGATCGTGTTCGAACTGATTGCCGCAGATCATCCCGAACTGGCCGTCCGGGAAGAGGCGCGTTTCCTGGGTCCACGTTAGAAACCATCTTTGCAATGACGCCAAGTACACAAGCAAGGCGGTCCACTTTTCGGTCGCCAGGCACCCTGTTGGAAATGAGCTACGGATTATGAAACTGCAGGTAACAAAACGGCCCTGGTATCGCGAGCCCTGGGTCTGGCTGCTGATCGCGTTGCCCCTGTCGGCCGTTATCGGCGGGATAATCACTATCGCCATCGCGGTATCGACCAGTGATGGCCTGGTGGTGGATGACTATTACAAGCGCGGCAAGGCGATCAACCGCGATCTCGCGCGCGACCGGGCGGCCGCGCAGCACCGGCTGGAGGCCAAGCTCCGGCTGGCGCAGGACGAACGCCGGATTACCCTGCGGCTGACCAGCGGTGATTACACACCGCCGGACAGCCTGATGCTGTCCCTGCTGCACCCGACCCGCAAGGGGATGGACCAGCGCCTGCAGCTGGCGCGTACGCAGGCAGGTGACTATGCGGGCGTGTTCGAGGCCCTCGCGCCGGGCAACTGGTATGTGCAGCTGGAGGCCGACGACTGGCGCCTGTTCGGCAGCTTCCGCACGCCTGCTGACACCAGCATAGTCCTGGTGCCGCTGGCTGATGATGATTCCTGATACATTGCTGGTCCTGATGTGGGGCATGCAGTACGCCGCAATCTCGGAGTTATCAAACCGAATAATTCACCGCAGAGTCGCAGAGAACGCAGAGCCAGTCATAACAAAAAACACTTTGGACAGGCCAATCACAATTGCTGTTTGATGTAGTTCCCAGTGCAGTTTTTTAATGAGATTATTTTCTCTGCGCTCTCTGCGCTCTCTGCGCTCTCTGCGACTCCGCGGTGAGTTTTAGGATATGTTGAATGGATGCTATGGATAAACCATGAACATGGAACTCACTCTCCCGGCGGCCTTTCTGGTCGGTCTGCTCGGCGGGGTGCATTGCGTCGGCATGTGCGGCGGAATCGTCGGGGCCCTGTCGGGCAGCCTGGCGGCGCCGCTACGCCAGTCGAGATGGCGTTTCCTGTCCGCGCTGCTTGCCTATAACAGCGGGCGTATTGCCAGTTACACCGCGGCCGGCCTGCTGCTGGGTTTCCTGGGACAGCAGGTCAGCGCCCTGCAGGTGTTCGGTGATTTCCCCGTGGGCCGGGTGGTGTCGGGCGTGTTCATGGTCCTGTTCGGCTTCTACCTGGCCGGCTGGTGGCATGCGCTGCGCTTCCTTGAGCAGGCCGGCGCGCGGCTGTGGAGCCGGATCGAGCCTTACGGACGCCGTTTTATCCCGGTGCGCGGCCCGGCCCCGGCCTTCATGCTGGGACTGGTATGGGGCTGGCTACCCTGCGGGATGGTCTATGCGGTCCTCGCCCTGGCACTGGCCAGCAGCGACCTGTTTTACGGGGGGCTGATCATGCTGGTCTTCGGGCTGGGCACACTGCCGCTGATGCTGGCGATGGGCTTCGCGCTGGGCCGACTGGCGCAGCTGCTGCAGGGCCGTATAATACGCAGCCTCGCGGGGGTCACCGTCATGCTGTTCGGGCTGTATACCCTGGTGACCCCGCCCGCGCACAATGGACATGCCATGCCTGCGGGAGACGGGCACGCCCACCACCACCCTTAGGGCCTTCGGGCGCGGGCCACCATCCGCGCGGTTCTGGAAGGCGCTGAAGGGCAAAACAAGGCCGTCGCCGGCCAATATTAGAAACACAATATATAGTGTTGCACTGTTATGCTGCCATAGCAGCAGAATCTCCCGCTTGACAATCCATAAATATTAATAACCTATTGTTATTATAGGTATATTATACCCATATAAAGACAGCTTGACAGGCATGTGATGGCTGCATAATCTTCACGCCATGGACACAATATCTTGTGTCTGCGGGGAATCACACCAAGGGCTGTATCCGGGCCGCCATGGCCTGCATAGGGCGCTTTACTAAAATTACTAACAAGAGCTTGAATTCAGGGGAGGATAACCGGACGTATGACCACCACTGCGCATCTTGAGGCTGTACCATCAACCGTTGCCGAGATCCCGTTGCAGCCGGCATCACTGGATATCTGGGAAAAGAAATACCGTCTGCAGGCCAAGGACGGTACCCCGGTTGACCTGACCATCGACGATACCTACCAGCGTGTCGCCCGGGCGCTGGCCGATGTCGAGGAAACGCCGGAACTGCGCGAACGCTGGTACTCGGAGTTTCTCTGGGCCCTGCGCCACGGCGCCATTCCGGCGGGGCGCATTACCTCCAACGCCGGGGCCCGGGAGCACAAGCCGGCGACCTCGACCATCAACTGCACCGTTTCCGGGACCATCCAGGATTCCATGAATGACATCCTGGAAAAGGTCCATGAGGCCGGGCTTACGCTCAAGGCCGGCTGCGGTATCGGTTACGAGTTCTCCACCCTGCGTCCCAAGGGTGCCTACGTATCCGGGGCCGGTGCCTACACCTCCGGCCCGCTGTCCTTCATGGATATCTACGACAAGATGTGTTTCACCGTGTCCTCGGCCGGCGGCCGGCGCGGTGCCCAGATGGCGACCTTCGATGTCGGGCACCCGGACGTGATGGACTTCATCCGTGCCAAGCGTGAAGCCGGTCGCCTGCGCCAGTTCAACCTGTCGCTGCTGATCACACAGGAATTCATGGACGCGGTCAAGAGCGACAGCGAGTGGCAGCTGGCCTTTCCGATAAACCGCAAGGAGCTGGACAGCGGCATCGACCTGAACGACATGAAACAGGTGGTGTGGCGCGAGTGGCCCAGCCAGGGCGATTACATCACCAACAACGCGGGGCTGGTGGCCTGCCGGATCTACAGGACCATCCCGGCGCACCGCCTGTGGGACATGATAATGAGTTCCACCTATGACTTTGCAGAACCAGGCTTCATTCTCATCGACAAGGTCAACGAGATGAATAACAACTGGTTCTGCGAGACCATCCGCGCCACTAACCCCTGCGGGGAGCAGCCCCTGCCGCCGTATGGTTCCTGCCTGCTGGGCTCGGTCAACCTGACCAAGTTCGTGCGCAACCCGTTCACCAATCGTGCCGAGTTCGACTGGGACGAATTCTGCAAGGTGGTGTCCGTGTTCACCCGTATGCTCGACAACGTAGTGGAGATCAACGGCCTGCCCCTGGAAGGGCAGCGTAATGAGATCCTGAGCAAGCGCCGCCATGGCATGGGCTTCCTGGGGCTGGGTTCCACGGTCACCATGCTGCGCATGAAATACGGTGAAGCGGAGTCGGTGGAGTTCACCGAGCGCGTGAGCCGCGAACTCGCCCTGGCCGGCTGGCAGGTCGCGCTGGACCTGGCCCGGGAGAAGGGTCCGGCACCGATCATGGAAGAGGAATTCGAGGTCACCGAGGAGATGCTGCGCAAGCGACCCGAGATGCGCCGCGACGGTTACCTGCCGGGCGACAGGGTCAAGGGCAAGGTGCTGCACGCGAAATACAGCCGCTACATGCAGCGCGTGGCCGAGCAGGCGCCCGAACTGGTGAGGCAGCTGGGCGAGACGGGGGCCCGTTTCACCCATCACAGTTCCATTGCCCCGACCGGCACCATCTCCCTGTCACTGGCCAACAACGCCAGCAACGGCATCGAGCCCAGTTTCGCGCATCACTATTTTCGTAACGTGATCCGCGAGGGCAAGAAGAGCAAGGAGAAGGTGGATGTGTACTCGTTCGAACTGCTGGCCTACCGTGCACTGGTAAATCCCAGTGCCACTGCCAGTATGGAAGATGATGGCAATGCCCTGCCGGATTATTTTATTTCGGCCGATGATGTCGCGCCAAACCAGCATGTCGATATCCAGGCCGCGGCACAGAAATGGGTGGACTCCTCGATATCCAAGACGGCCAATGTGCCGACGGATTACCCCTTCGAGGACTTCAAGGACATCTACCTGTATGCCTTCGAGCAGGGGCTGAAGGGCTGCACCACCTTCCGCTTCAACCCGGAGGCCTTCCAGGGCGTACTGGTGAAGGAGAAGGACCTGGAGAATACGGTCTACGAGTTCACCCTGGAGGACGGCACCACGGTCAGCCTGAAGGGCAACGAGGAGGTCGAATACGACGGCGAGATACACACGGCCGCCAATCTCTATGATGCCCTAAAGGAAGGCTATTACGGGAAATTCTGAACGCCCGGAAAGCGAACATATACGCAGGAGAGAACATGGCAATTCGTATCGAAAAAAAGATTGTTGACTACAAGGTAGGCAAGGACGAGTCGCAGCAGGACGAGGCAGCCCCTGCCGCGAACGAGGTGCAACCGGCGCCGCAGGACAACATCGTCCAGCTGCACGAAAAGCTGGAACGGCCGGACATGCTGATCGGGTCGACCTACAAGGTCAAGACCCCGCTTTCAGAGCACGCCCTGTATGTCACCATCAATGACATCATCCTCAATGCCGGTACCGAGAACGAATTGCGGCGGCCCTTCGAGATATTCATCAATTCCAAGAACATGGACCATTTTCAGTGGATTGTGGCCCTGACAAGGATTATCTCGGCGGTGTTCCGCAAGGGGGGTGACGTTACCTTCCTGGTGGAGGAACTGCGTTCGGTGTTCGATCCGCGCGGCGGCTACTTCAAGAAGGGTGGCAAGTACATGCCGTCACTGGTGGCCGAGATCGGTGACGCGATCGAGTGTCACATGCGCATGATCGGCCTGTTGAAGGACGAGGGACTCGATGAGCACCAGAAGAAGCTGGTGGAGGAAAAACGCAGCCAGTACGAGGCTGCCCTGGAGACGGCGGAGGCCGAGGACCCGGGTGACTTCCCCGCGGGTTCGCAGCTGTGCCTCAAGTGCAATACCAAGGCGGCAGTACAGATGGACGGCTGCCTGACCTGCCTGAACTGCGGCGAATCCAAGTGCGGCTGACCAGCTGAGGGGAGGTCTGGAAAGATCGTCATTGCGAGCAGCGAAGCGACGAAGCAATCCGTAACTGATTGATCGTACTGTCCTGAGATTGCCTCGCTGGCCGTTCCCGGCTTGGCCCAGGCCAGCTTCTAACCGGTTCCCGGTCTCACCTTCTCCATGGACATCGCGCTCACAATGACGTGAATCATCAATAAATCAGATGGCTTCCCTAGTACTTCTGGCCCATTGATCGCAGGGCCCGTATTCGGGTATAAAAGCAGTTAAAGGCTCGACAGGCCCGATGGGCTGAGTGGACGTCAACAACAATAACAGCATGCGTTGGGGCCTGTCCCCCGGCAGAGGAGGAAATATGTTTCTGCAGCAAAAACCCATTCCGGGTTACTGGTACAGCAACCTCTCTGGCCAGCTGATACAGGTCAGGGCAATCCTCTATACGTCAGGCGAGCGCAGTCACATCGTCCTGGAGGATATCCACGGCAAGCTGGACTACGTGGACCTCGATGGCTGGCGCAATATGGACCTGGTGCTGCATTCGCCGGTCGTGGAGCAGCAGCACGCCGCGCGCGATTCCTGAGCCGGTATCGTTTCCGGCCCCCGGCTACCCCAGCTTCCGTAACGATCCCGGAGGCGCATTCGCTACCGCGTTGAAATCGCAGCCCGTCCCGGCTGATGGCGGCTGCGTGCGGCCTGGATATGTCGTCACAGCGGCGCCTCACCGGTATAGTAGAGGCTCTTGCGTTCGTTTCTCCTCACCGGTACGACCGGGCGGCACTTTGAAGTGCGGCTAGTCTGGTGTTAAAAAGGGCCCCAGGGGCGCCCAACGGGCCGTGCCCATCGAGCAAGCTATGTACCTGAAGCACTTCAATCTCACGGAACGTCCATTCTCGATCACGCCGGATCCGCGTTTTCTCTATATGAGTAGCCGCCACCGTGAGGCACTGGCCCATCTCCTGTATGGGCTCGGCGAGGGTGGCGGTTTTGTGCAGCTTACCGGTGAGGTGGGCACCGGCAAAACCACCATCTGCCGATGCCTGATCGAACAGGTGCCCGGGAATGTCGACATCGCGCTGGTGCTCAATCCCAAGGTAACGGCGGAAGAGCTGATTGCCACGGTTTGCGATGAACTGGGTGTGGAGTACCCGCCGGAGATCCACAGCATCAAGACCCTGACCGATATCCTCAATCGGCACCTGCTGGATGCCCATGCCCGTGGCCGGCGTATCGTGCTGATTATCGACGAGGCCCAGAACCTGAGTACCGAGGTGCTGGAACAGGTGAGGCTGCTCACCAATCTGGAGACGTCGACCCAGAAGCTGCTGCAGATCATCCTTATCGGGCAACCGGAACTGCGCGACCTGCTGGCTCGTGATGATATGCGCCAGCTCGCCCAGCGGGTGACGGCCCGCTATCACCTCGAACCGATCACCCGGCAGGAGACCGGCGCCTATATCCAGCATCGACTGCAGGTCAGCGGCCTCACCACCGATGTATTCAATTCTGCTGCGCTTGACCATATCCAGCGGCTGTCCGGCGGCATCCCCCGGCTGATCAATGTGCTCTGTGACCGTTCCATGCTGGGTGCCTATGTCGAAGGTAAGTCGCAGATCGACAAGAGGATTATAAAAACGGCCGCGCGCGAGCTGCTGCCCGGTAAACCCGACACGCCGGGTACACGCCGCTGGCTGCCGCTGGCCGTGGGCGGGCTCGCCATCATGGCCATCGCAGCGTTTTATTACCGGCCCTGGCAGCCAATGGATATCCGTGCCGCGCTCGACGTTGATGCGGAGGTGGCCCCGCCTTCAATACCGTCCACAGGGCCGGCACTGGCGCCGGCAGCCGGCATGGCGGGGGCCCGTTCCGCCGCCAACCAGCCGCCGCAGGGGAGCGGTGGCAGTCTGCAGGAGGAATCCCTGGCCGCGCTGTTACTGGATGCCGATGCATCCTATTATCGGCATGCCTGGATGGCCCTGTTCGCCCAGTGGTCGGTGGACCTGCCGGCCGATGTGAAACCTGACTTTTGCAGCTTTGCCATGGAAAACGGGCTGCGCTGCCTGCAGGGGAAGGGTACCTGGGCGTCGCTGCGCCATTTCGACCGCCCGGTCATACTTACCCTGATGGCTGCCGATGGGCAGCAGATTCCTGTTACCCTGCAACACCTCGACCGGGACAGCGCCGAGCTGGTGCTGGGAGGCAAACTTTACCGATTGCCCGTCGCTCAGCTGGATCGTCACTGGTACGGTGACTTCGCCCTGCTGATGCAGGCAGCGCCTGCCGGGAGCATGTACTTGAAGATCGGCAGCAGTGGGGCGGACATCGGTTGGCTGCGGACGCAGCTGGAAACCATCCAGGGGATCGACCTGTCAACGGACAAGCCCCTGTACTTCGATGACGGCCTGCATCAGCAGGTACTGGCCTTTCAGCGTTCCCGTGGCCTGGTGCCCGACGGAGTCGTCGGCCAGCAAACCCTCATTCAACTCAATTCACTCTCCCGGAGGTCGGGCATACCGAGGCTGGTAGGCGGGGTGTCCTGAATCATGTCCTATATTCTCGAAGCCCTCAGGAAGGCGGACCAGGAGCGGGAGGCCGGGGTCGTGCCGGACCTGGAGTCTGTCCATGAGGCCGCCCGTCCGGCGCAGCGTTCTTTCCGATGGGTCTGGATACTGGTCGCCTTGCTCGCGGTCAACGGGGTGCTGATGGCCCTGCTGGCGACCCGGGATACCGGCACGACCGTTCCCCGCCAGGTGGCAAGCCCGACTGCCGTGCCTGCACAGGAAGCGGCAGCTTCGGCGCCATCGGCTGCGGGTGTGGCCGTACCGGCAGACAGCTCACCCGTACGCATGGCCGCGCTGCCGAAGACAGCGCCGAAGGTGGAGTCGAGGGATGACAGGCCGGCACCCGCCGCCCCTGTCATCCCGTCCAAGACCGCAACGCTAACCGCAGGTAAATCCGCGGCCAGTGTGCCGGTCGTCCCGGCGCCCCCCGACAAGGCGCAGCCGCAGGTGACTGCTTCCGTCGCGCCTGTACCGGCGCAGCGTGCGGAGATCCCGCGCCAGGGCCTGCGTGACTGGGAAGATCTGTCGCTTGAGTTTCGCAGCGGTCTGGATATGCCACGGCTGGATGTGCATGTCTATGATGCCGACCCGCAGCGGCGCTTCGTTTTGATCAATCTGCGGAAATACCGTTCGGGAGACCGTCTTGAGAGCGGCGCCGTGATCGAAGAGATTCTCCCCGACGGGATCAAGTTGTCTTATCAGGGTACGCGCTTCCGCTACCGGAAATAACCCGGTCAGGCTTGCTCGAGTACCTTGCCCTGGGCGATTTCGTCGTCTGAGGCATCGCGGATTGCCTGCACCTCGATCTCGAATACCAGGGTCTGACCGGCCAGCGGGTGATTGCCGTCGATATGTGCAACACCGTCCCTGATATCGACAACGGAAAAGTTCACTGTCTCGCCTTCCGCGCCATGGCCTAGCACGTTGCCACCGACCTCGATGTCCTCACCCGGCGGAAAGCTGCTCAGCGGCACCTCCTGCAGCAGGTCGAGGTCGCGTTTCCCGAAGGCGTCGTCGGGCAGCAGCCTGACTGAGACAATGTCGCCTATCGTATGCTGCTCCAGCGCCTGCTCCAGTTTCGGGAACAATGTGCCGGCCCCGTGCAGGTATCTCACCGGCGTGCCTGCCGCCTCGCGCACGCTCACCCCCTGATCATTATGCAGGGAATATTGCATGGTGATGACCTTGTTCCGGGTGATATGCTGTTGACCTGCCATTGGAAGTGATTTCCGGTTTAATATTACCGGATGTGCGGTATGGGTCGCGACCGGCAGGTGGCGATTATACCCGAACTTGCCGTTGCGGATTTTGTCATATCCTGTGTGCCAGGAGGATGGCGAATCCCTCTCTTCCTTCTGCAACAGGGGCCCAGGCAATGAAACAGGCGAAATACTCGATCGGCCAGTGCGTGCACCACAAGCTCTTCGATTACCGTGGTGTGATCGTCGATGTGGATCCCTGTTTCCAGGGGACGGAGGAGTGGTACGAGAACGTGGCGAAGAGCCAACCGCCCAGGGACGATCCCTGGTACCACGTGCTGGTGCATGACGCGCAGCACGAAACCTATGTCGCCGAGCGCAACCTTGCCGCGGACTTCAGCCTGGAGCCTGTCAATCATCCGCTGCTGGGCGAGTTCTTCGACGAGTTCAGGGAAGGCGTGTATATGACCGACAGGTATGTGAATTAGCTCGCGGCTACCATGATTACGAGAATCAAGAATCTATTTGCGGGGTATGCGGTTCCTGTGGATGCTGTCGTGGACGAGGGCGAGCAGGCTCTGCAGCTGGCGACTGCGACACTGCTAATGGAAGTGGCGCGTGCAGATACCCATATCAGTGACGAGGAACGACAGGCGATTTGCGACGCGATAGAAACACACTATGGCCTGTCGCATGAAACAACCCGACAAATCATCCGTACCGCCGAGCACGAGGCGGAACACTCCACCTCGCTGTATCCCTTTACCCGGCTGATAAACCGTGAGTGCGACTACCAGGACAAGCTGGAGATAATCAGGATGCTATGGCGGGTGATTCGCGCAGATGACTGCACTGACAAGCATGAAGAGCACCTGGTTAGGCGGGTTGCCGACCTTCTTCATGTGCCGCACCGGGAGTTTATTCGTGCCAAGCTGCTGGCGCTGGAGACCTGAGGGTCGTCGGGGATGCCGGCACTGAGCGGCCGGTTGCTTGCAGGGGGGAAAAATAAACCGGGATCACGTTTGTGATCCCGGTTTGTGTTCGGTCAGACCATTTCCTTCAGACCCTTCAGGGGTAAAATCTTGACCACGTTACGAGCCGGCTTGGCCTTGAACATCATCTCTTCGCCGGTGAACGGGTTGATCCCCTTGCGAGCGCGTGTTGCCGGTTTGCGCACGGTCTTGATCTTCATCAGACCGGGAATGGTGCAGACGCCTGCACCGTTTCTCTTGATATGACCGTTGATAACGGTGGAAAGAGAATTGAAGACCTCTGTCACCTCTTTCTTGGTCAGTCCGGTGTCATCGGCAATTGCCCCCATCATTGCCGATTTGGTCATTGCTTCCTTGATGGTAGGCACACGCTTCACGGGTGCCGCCTTCTTTTTCGCCTTGGTCTTCCGTTTCACAGCCATTCGATTAAGCTCCTCTGTAGAGATGATTGGTAAAACTGCACGCGTAAGATAGCACAATAAAAAAAATGTTAAAGCGTTTTGATTGAGGAAATGCCTTGTATACCAGTGTTTCAGGAGATGGTGATTTATCTGCACCTGCAGGCAGGCGGTAAAACCGTTGTCAGAAGGGTGCCCGGCACGGCTGCTGACAGGTGCCATGGTCCGGGATTTCGGGCTGTCAGGGCCGGGGTGAGAATCTTTTCCGGGTAATAAACTCGTCTAGCTGGGTGGCGCAAAACACTATATTTGTAGGAGTTTTGCTAAGTCACTCAGTGAATGATCCGGGCCGGGTCGGCGTCTTGCCTGCCGGGTTCATCGTTGAGGCGGGTTGCCGGCGAGGCGTGGTGCAGGACCATTTGCCACCCGCTTCCGTTGAACCGGTAGATATTGATCGCGACAACCGGTGGCTGTGATTTCCCGCCGATGGAGATGTTCTCGTACAGGCTGTGAATGGCCAGCTGGCCATTCTGATAGAGGTTGGATTGCCTTAACTGGAACTGCATGCGCTTGCCGCGGGAGAGTATCTGGCGCCAGCTCTCGCTAACGGCCTCGATGCCCATCAGCCTGTCGCCCAGGGGATGGATACACTCGATGTCTTCATCCTGGCTCCATACCGCCATCATCGCTTCATGGTCGGCGTTCTCGAACGCCGCGTAAAAGGCCGCCTCGGCCTCCTGTGCGCTGGCAAATACCGGTGCTGTCATGCCTCTCTCGCCTTGCTGTCTTCTCAAGCCCATGATAGTCCTGAGAAATTTTACGATCAAGCAGGTTTTGACAGTGCTGCCCCTGTGTTCCTTAACAGCGTTCCCCGCACTGTCGCATTATCCACAGGCGGCCATGTGGGGCCCGCGCAACGGCCTGCAGGCAGCGGTCGGCGCATCCCGCTGCGCGCCTGGCCCGTCACCCGGCCGGATTCTCATACGACCCTAAATCTAAAGCGATTTCGGCCGATAAGCTGGGTGCGGATAGGACCCGCACCGGATTCCCTGTGGATTGACAACACCGGCACTTGCCGGGGCCGTGGATAGAGGAAAATGAGAGCATTCAAGAAAAAGACTACCGATAAAAAGACCCTTCAGGAGCTGGTGCCGCTGAACGCATTGCCGGACGAGCGTTTTGCCGAGGTCATGGACAAGATTGTCGTCGAGGAAATTCGCTCGGGTGGCTACCTGTTCCGCAAGGGTGACCGTGACAACCAGTCAATCTATCTGCTCGACGGCAAGGTCAACCTGATAGATGGCCGCAGGAAGGTAACCAGTGAACTCGAGGGGGGTACGGACTTCAGCCGTTATCCCGTCGCCAGCCAGCAGCCTCGCACCCTGTCCGCCCGGGCCGTCACCAAAGTGGTGGTTGCCCGCATCGACTCGGGCATGCTGGATGCCTATCTGAACGGGGACCATGCCTCCGGCACCGAGGTGACCGAGATCAATTCCGACAGCAATGAAGACTGGATGACCCGTATGCTCCAGTCGGAGGCGTTTGAGAAGATTCCACCGGCCGGGATCCAGCGCCTGCTGATGAAGATGAAGTCGCTCCCGGTGCAGGCCGGCGAGGTCATCGTCCGCGAGGGTGACGTGGGCGACTTCTTCTACACCATCCACAGCGGGCGTTGCATCGTGACCCGGGAATCCTCCCCGGGCGGCGAGCAACAGGTGCTTGCCGAGCTGTCCAACGGCGAATGCTTCGGTGAAGAGGCGCTGGTGTCGGATAGCAGGCGCAATGCCACGGTCAGCATGCAGACCGATGGCGTGTTGATGCGTCTGGCCAAGAGAGACTTCATCGAACTGCTGCAGAAACCCCTGGTCCGTTACGTTAACTATGAAGTCGCGACGAGAATGGTTGATGATGGTGCGGTCTGGGTCGATGTCAGATCGGAAGGTGAATATGAAGAGGGCGCCATTGAAGAGAGTGTCAACATTCCCCTGTCAACGTTGCGTAATGAGATACCAGAGCTGGTTTTCAATGCGCAATACATTATCTGTTGTGATACGGGCAGCCGCAGTGTCTCTGCTGCATTCATCCTGAGTCACAAGGGATTCGAGGTCTACGTGCTGGAGTCAGGCCTCAACGGCTTGTCCCTGGACGAGTTTGCCCAGGCCGGCCTGCCGGCCCATGGTGCCGGCCTGGTGCCCGATTTGGGTGCCGCGGAGCAGCAGCAAGCGGAAATGGTCAATTTCGACCAGGGACAGCCTGCTGCCGATAATGACCGGTCGATCGAGATCGACTCGCTGCGCAGTGAAAATGAATCACTGCGCCAGCAGGTGCATGTACATCAGCAGGAGGAAGAGGCTTCATTCAAGCGACAATTGCAGCTGCAGTCCGCAGAGGAAGAGAAACAGCTGCTGCGCGAACAGCACGCCTTGCTGCAGAAAGATTATCAGGATCGCATCGACCAGTTGCAGCTTGAACTGGGGGAATCGAAACAGCTCATTCGGTCACTGCAGGACGAGGTCGGGAAAACCGTTCGGGAGGAGCAGCGGCTGCAGGAACATGCGGAATCTGCGCAACGGTCTATGAAATTGCAGGTCGAGCACCTTGAAGGCGAGTCCATACAGTATGCCCAGCATGTCGAGGCCCTGCAGCACGAGCTCCAGGTCGCGAACGAACAGCTGGGCCGGTTACAGGCCGAATCGGGATCACAGCGCCAGGACCAGGAGCAGCTGCTGGAAACGCTGCGCACCGAGCTAGCGCAGTCCAGGCGGGACAGGGCTGAGCTGGAGGCCCGGATCGCGGAGGCACAGCAGGAGAAGCAGGCCGCGGAGCAGGATGCCAGCGCTGAAGTGGCTGCACAACGTGACGAGTTGCAGCTCCTGCGCGAACAGTCCGTGCAGGCTGCCAGGCAGGTGGAGACCCTGCAGGCCGGGCTGCAGGCCGCCCAGGAACAGATCGGCGAGTCCCGGGCCGATTCGGAAGCCTGGCACCAGACGCAGCAGATGGTGGACACGCTGCGTGCCGAACTGGAAGGGTCGGAACAGCATGCCCAGACGCTGCAGCAGGAGATCGAAGCCCTGCAACAGCAGAAACAGGCCGTTGCCGAGCAGTCGGTTGCGAGCTTGCACGAACGCAGCACGGAACTGGAACAGCTCAATCGTCAGCTGGCGCAGGCGCAAACGGAAAACGACGGGCTCAGCGGAAGGCTTGCCGATACGCTGGCCAATTCCGATGGACTGGAACAGCAGCTGAAGGAGTTGGCTGGCAGTAACGAGGCCAGGCTGCAGCAGCTGCAGGAGCACAATCAGCAGCTGACCGAGGAACTCGATCATGCCCGTGCCGGCCGCCGGGAGCTGGAGGGCCAGGTCGAGGCGCTGCAACAGCGGTACCAGGAGATTCAGCAACAGCTCGAGTTGAGCCGGTCCGAGACCGACGACGGCCAGGCCAGGCTGCAGCAGCTGACTGAGGATCTCGATCATAGTCATACCGATCGCCGGGAGCTGGAGGGCCAGGTCGAGGCGCTGCAACAGCGGCACCAGGAGATTCAGCAACAGTTCGAGCTGAGCCGGTCCGAGGCCGACGACGGCCAGGCCAGGCTGCAGCAGCTGCAACAGGACTACGAGTCCCTGCAGGGTGAAAATCAGCACCTCCGGGACCAGCATCAAGGGCTGGCCGAACATACCCAGGGTCTGGATGCCGAGAAACAGGCCACGCTCGAGCGCTTGCAGACACTCCAGCAGGAGCTGGAGTCGCAGGGCAATTCCTTCGAAGACCGGGCCGCAAGTTATGAACAACAGCTTGCCGAGCTTCGCGATCAGCTGGAACAGACCCGGGCGGCGGCCGGCGAGGAACAGCAGGGCCTGGAAGCTACGCTGCGGGAATACCAGGAATACAAGGAAGAAGCCCAGGCCCGGCTCGAGCAACAACAGCAACAGCATGACGAGTTGCGGCAGGAGCAGCAGCGTCTCGCGGGCGAACATGAGGCAGTGGTAGCGGAACGCGATGATTTGAAGCAGAGACTGTCCGCTGTCGAAGACGATCTGGGCGCCCGGCAAGAGGAAATCAACCGGCTGAATGAAGCCGTCGCCTCGGCCGGGGATACGGCTGAAAAAGAGATCCAGATGCTGCATGAGCGCCTCGCCGGGGAACAGGCACGCGCCAGTAGCGCGGAACAGGGCGCGGAAGAACAGCTGGCAAGGGCCGCTGCCCTGCAGCAGGAGCTGGACCGCAAGGAGCAGGCGGTCAATGAGCTTGTGGAGCAGCTGCAGGCGGCGCAACAGCAATCAGAGCAAGACCGGGAGCGCCTGCTGCAGCACGAGGCGCAGGTGCAGGCGACACAGCAGGAGCACCAGACTGCACTCCAGGAGCTGTGCACGCAGCTGGAGGGCAAGCATGATCTGGAAGGGGAGATGCAGGGTCAGGTTGACCGCCTCGGCAAGCAGCTGGAACAGTCGGCCGAAACCCTGCAGCAACTGCGCGATGAGGCCCAGGAAAATGACCGGCGCTTGAGGGATGAGCTGGCCGAGGAACGCCGCGCACGCACCGGGGAGCGCGCCGAAATGGCGGCGCGCCAGAAGGAGCTCAAGCAGCAGCTCGCCGAGGTGGCCGGAAAACATGAAGGTGTACTGGCCAGCCAGTCAGATATCGTAGAGCAAGCCAGGGAAGAGGTGCGCCGGGAAGAGCGGGCGCGGTTCCAGCAGGAGCTGGAGCAGCGGGGGCAATCCAGTAAGCAGGACGCCGATCTGCAGGCCGAGTTCGACAGGCTGCGCGAGGAGGCGGCCACGGCACTGGCGCAGGAGCAGAAGCGCAGCGGTTCCGAGCTGGCCGTAGCCCGGGAGCAGCGGGCCCAGGCGAAAGCCGAGATTGTCGGCCTCAATAACCAGCTGAAGCAGCTGACACAGGAGCGCGATGTGGCGGTGAGCCGCAGGGAGGCGCTGGAGAGCCAGCTCGAGGCATTGCGCAAGGATGCTCCGGAGGTCACCGAACCAGCCGACCCGGATGCGGCAAAGCTGCGCGAGGAGCTCGAGGATGCCAGGATGAATATCGAGATCGCCATTCGCCTGCGTACCGAGGTCGAGACCGAACTCGAGCGGGTCACCGAGCACCGGGATCAGCTGATCCGCCAGCTGGATGAGCGCGACCCGGTGCAGGCCGACAGGCCCGTCTCCGCACCGGATGAGGCTAACAAGTTGCTGGCGGCAAGCCAGCAAACTTCCCCCGAGGACGAAGCCAGTACGGGATTCAAGTATGTCGTTGATGAGGACGGCGATGACAAGCGCCGCTGGTTGGGCGGGGTGGTCGGGCTCGCCATGGCCGGCATCGTGGGCCTGGTGATCTGGCTCATGCTGAGCGTGGAAAATCCGATGGCGCGGTTCCTTGACCTGGTGAATATGGACAAGGCCCGATCGGCCTGGTCAGAATTCCGTTTGCCCCAATGGCCGGGTTTCGCCGCCATGCAGGAAGGTGGCGCCCCGCAGGAGATCAAGGCGGTATTGACCTCACCCGTGGAGACGCAGGCCGCCCCCGGCAGTCCCGTGGTCGAGACCCCGCCGCAAGCGGTCGCCTCGGCCGCAACAGCGCCGGCTGTGGACCTGCCCAGGGCCAAACGCTCTTTCAGGGATGCCTTGTCCAGTGGCGGGCGTGGTCCGCTGATGCTGGAGCTGGCCGGCGCCAGTTATATGATGGGCAGTGAGGGGAACTCGCTGAATTTCGAGGAACGACCCCTGCACCGGGTCGAGCTGGCCCCGTTTTCAATAAGCAAGTACGAGGTAAGTTTCGCCGAGTATGGGCGCTTTGTGCGGGCCACCGGTCGTCGCCTCCCCCACGATGAGAAGTGGGGCCGGGAAGACCGCCCGGTCATCAATGTCACCTGGAAGGATGCGCGCGCATATACCCGCTGGTTGTCGAAGCAGACCGGGCATCTGTACCGGCTACCGACCGAGGCGGAATGGGAATATGCGGCCCGTTCGGGCACCACAGCCGATTACTGGTGGGATGAGGCCACGAACACGATCCAGGCCAACTGCTTCAATTGCGGCAGCGAGTGGGATGGCAACAGCTCGGCCCCCGTGGGGAGTTTTGCCGCCAACAGCCTCGGCCTGCACGACACCGCAGGTAATGTCCAGGAGTGGACCGAGGACTGCTATCACCCGAGTTACCGAGGCGCACCGGCGGATGGCAGTGCCCGGGACCGGGCGGGGTGCACCCAGCGCGTGGTCCGTGGCGGGAGCTATTCCAGCCCGATCGAAAGCCTGCGCAGCAACAAGCGTGGACACTATGAGCAGGACACCCGCATCGACAATCTGGGCTTCCGCATAGTGCGCGTCAAATAACGACCGGCCGGCCCTTGCCGTCCGCCCGGTTGACAACGGTGTGCAGCACCGTAGTCTGCTGGCATGGCGCACGTTCTCGGTATCGGCAATGCAACGCTGGACATCATTCATGCCGTGGATGGCTACCCCCGGGAAAATGACGAGGTCCGCTGTAGTGGCCGGACCGTCAGTCGCGGCGGCAATGTCGCGAACACCCTGGTCGTCCTGAGTCAGCTGGGACATGCCTGCCGCTGGGCCGGTGTACTGGCCGATTCGGCGGAAGGCCGCCTGGTCAGCGATGACCTCGAATCCAACGGTATCGACACCGCTGACAGCCGTCTGCTCGCGAGCGGCAGCATGCCGGTATCAACCATCCTGCTGAATACCGCGAATGGTTCCCGTACCATCGTGCATCACCGGGACCTGCCGGAATACAGCTGTGCCGATTTTGAGTCGCTCGATCTGCGCAGCTGCGACTGGTTGCATTTCGAGGGCCGCAATACCGAGCAGTTGCAGCGGATGTTGCACTGGTCACGCAGCCGGTTCCCGTCCATCCCCCGCTCACTCGAAATCGAGAAGCCCCGCCAGGGCATCGAGTCCCTGTTCGGCCTTGCCGACGTGTTGCTGTTTTCCGGGGATTACGCCCGCCACCGCGGCCATGATGGCCCCGAGGCCCTGCTGCATACCGTGCACGACTCCAGCCCCCGGGCGGACCTGTACTGTACCTGGGGCGGTCAGGGTGCCGTTGCCCTGGACCGGCTGGGTCGTGTCAGCCACCAGCCGGCGATTGCGCCGCGCCGGGTGGTCGATACCCTGGGTGCCGGGGACACCTTCAATGCCGCCGTGATACACGGCTACCTGTCCGGCCTGGATACGGCATCCCGGCTCAGGCAGGCCTGTGAACTGGCCGGCAAAAAGTGTGGCCAGACCGGTTTCAACGGACTGGTCCGGGCAGGTCGTTGAGCCATGGGCCCGACAGCAGCACCATTCGTCCTCTGCCGGCTCGATGAGCTGGCTGATCCCGGCAGCAAGGCAATGACCGTGGACCTGCCCGATGGTCCCGGGGAGGTGTTCGTAGTACGCCAGGGTGACCGGGTCTACGCCTATCTCAACCGCTGCCCGCACACCGGTGGCCCGCTGGACTGGGTGCCGGACCAGTTTCTGAATCTCGAACAGGACCACATTCAGTGCGCCACCCATGCCGCCCTGTTCCGCATCCAGGACGGTTTATGCGTGGCCGGACCCTGTTCAGGTGACCGGCTCACCGCCGTGCCCGCGGGTGTTGAAAACGGCGACATCGTCATTCGGCCCGGACCGGTGGGAGTGCGGGACAGTCCGGGTGATGGCAGCGACCATGAGTGACCCGGTGATCGAGGTGGTGGATGTCAGCAAGCGTTTCGACGCCGTGCTGGCGGTCGACCGGGTCAGTTTCAGTGTCGAGCGCGGTGCGGTGTGCGCCCTGCTGGGCGGTAACGGTGCCGGCAAGACCACCCTGCTGTCCATGCTGCTGGGCCTGCTGCTGCCGACCTCGGGGCGGCTTTCCCTGCTGGGTACGGACATGCTGCGGCAGCGTTACCGGGTGCTCGAACGCATCAACTTCTCCTCGCCCTATGTGGACCTGCCGCAACGCCTTACGGTGCGCGAGAACCTCAGCGTCTATGCGCGCCTGTACGGGGTCAAAAGGGTCAGGCAGCGGCTGGCCGAGCTGGAGGGCCAGCTGGAGCTCGGCGACTTTATGGGGCGCACCTACGGCACCCTGTCGGCCGGTCAGCGAACCCGGGTGGCGCTGGCTAAGTCGCTGCTCAACCGGCCGGAGTTGCTGCTGCTGGACGAACCCACGGCCTCGCTGGACCCCGATACGGCCGATACCATTCGTCGTTTCCTAAAGGAATATCAAGGGCAGAGCGGGGCAAGCGTCCTGATGGCCTCCCACAATATGCTGGAAGTGGAGCGGATGTGTGATGATGTGATCGTCCTGCGCCGCGGCGGCATCGTCGATCGGGGTTCGCCTGGGGAACTGCTCGCGCGCTACGGCCGGGAAACCCTGGAAGAGGTGTTCATCGATGTGGCGCGTGCGTCCGGTCGGGGGGCGGCATGAGTGCCCTGCGGCGTATCAATGCCATGGTGCTGCGTTATATCTACCTGGTGCGGGGTTCCTGGCCGCGCATCCTCGAGCTGTTCTACTGGCCGGCGGTGCAGCTGATCCTGTGGGGTTTCATTACCGAGTTCTTTGTCACCAACAGCACCTGGCTGATGCAGGCCTCCGGGGTGTTGCTGGCCGCGGTGCTGTTGTGGGACGTGTTGTTCCGGGGTCACCTGGGCGTGTCGCTGGCCTTCTTCGAGGAGATGTACTCGCGCAATCTCGGTCACCTGTTCGCCAGCCCCCTGCGGCCCTGGGAGCTGGTCGGTGCCCTGCTGCTGATCAGCCTGATCCGTACCCTGATCGGCGTCGGCGGGGCCGCCCTGCTGGCGATCCCGCTGTTCGATTATTCCATCTTCGGCTTGGGTCTGCCGTTGCTGGGATTCTTTGCCAACCTGCTGGTGATGGGCTGGGCCATCGGTCTGCTGGTTTCGGGGCTGGTGCTGCGTTACGGCCTGGGTGCGGAGAGTTTTGCCTGGGTGTCGATTTTTGCCATCGCGCCGCTGAGCGGGATCTACTATCCGGTTTCGGTGCTGCCTGACTGGTTGCAGGCGGTGGCCTGGGCGCTGCCGTCAAGCCATGTGTTCGAAGGCATGCGCGCCGTGATGTTCGACCAGGTATTCAGGGCCGACCACATGATCCAGGCCGTGCTGTTGAATGGCCTGCTGCTGATGGCGGGCACCGGGGTGTTCCTCAAGGCGTTCAACAGCGCCCGGCGCCGCGGCCTGTTACTGCGGATCGGGGAGTAACCGGTTTATTCCCGGTCGAGCAGGGTGCGGATGATATGAATGGATGCTTTCTCCTGCGCGATTTCGCATTCGATTTCCTGCACCAGCTGCAACGCCATTTCGGAGGCGGTTGCCTCATGCTCGGTGCTGCCGTGCGCCTGTTCCTGTTCAGACTGGATTTTGCCGCTTGCCATATCGTAAACGATAGCCATGGATCTTCTCCTGCCGCAGTGGGCTCAAGAGATGTATCGGCAGAACGGTGTGGGGGTTGAGGTAGCGGCGGAGTGATTTGTTAATTGCCTTTTATTTCAGCTTCTTGACAGGCTTCCGGGCCGCTGGCAGGGGTGCCGGTTCGCGGCCTATTCCAGATCGTCGAGCGGGTTGATGTGGTCGTTGGGGGCATTCAGCTCGAGGTCGACACCGTAGTCCTCGCGTTCGATATCCAGTGACCCCGACCAGTCTTCGGGTGGTTCGATCGGCTGGATTTCCATTTCATGCCAGGAGTCGAAGTCGATTTCCTCGACGGCTCCGTCGAAGTACTGTATCTCCATGGTCGCTTCGTCTTCATCCAGCGCCACGATTTCGAAATTGTCGCGACCGATATTCTGGTACCAGTCACCGATACACGGTTTGAATTCGTTCACCATTAGATTTGCCCTTGGCTGAATGCGTGTATGCCTGTTGTTTTATTTACTGGAGGCTCGTTTCTGGATTGTTCAGCCTATTTATAGAGCCTGCCGACCCTGTTGGCAAGTTGAAAAAAAAGCGCCACGGCCGCCTCCCGGGGGCATGCTTTTACATGCAGGAAGCGCGCCGGTGACGCCTGTTTTTTCGACCGGCCGATCACTTGCCTGTTGCGGAGATTTCCCGGAAAACAATCCAAGTCCCTGCGTCAACATGGAAACATCGGAGCGGCCGCGGCCGGGGCAGGCGCCCGGACGATCGGTTTCAGCAACCTGGTTATGCCGCCGCCGCTTAGCGGACGGCTCGGGTGGGACGCCCGGTAATGGCCCGAGTGACGGGATTTAATATATTATAATCAAGGCATTGATCTGCCCCCTGCCGGGGCGCAGCAAGTATGCCCCGAGCGCGGCCTGCAAGCCCGCGCTGTGCGGGAGCGGTGCGCTTAATAGCTGAAAATCCTGTCCTGTTAGGGTAAAGTGCGCGTTTCTTTTTCAAACCCATCCATTTGAAATTCTAAGTGAGGACAACAACATGGCCGATTACAAGATCGCGCCTTCCATCCTGTCGGCGGATTTTGCGCGACTCGGAGAGGAAGTTACCAACGTACTGAATGCCGGTGCCGATATCGTGCATTTTGATGTCATGGACAATCATTACGTCCCGAACCTGACGATAGGGCCGCTGGTGTGCGAGGCCCTGCGCAATCACGGGGTGACCGCGGATATCGACGTGCACCTGATGGTGAAGCCGGTTGACCGTATCATTCCCGATTTCGCCAAGGCCGGCGCGACCTATATCACCTTTCATCCCGAGGCCAGTGAACACATCGACCGTTCCCTGCAACTGGTACGCGACAACGGCTGCAAGTCCGGACTGGTATTCAACCCGGGCACCCCGCTGGACTACCTGAAACACGTGATGGACAAGGTGGACATGGTGCTGCTGATGTCGGTGAACCCGGGGTTCGGCGGCCAGAGTTTCATTCCCGAGGCGCTGGTCAAGCTGCGCGAGGCACGCAAGATCATCGACGCCAGCGGCCATGATGTGCGCCTGGAAATCGACGGTGGCGTGAAGATCGACAATATCGGTGAAATCGCCGCGGCCGGTGCCGATACCTTCGTGGCCGGTTCCGCTATTTTTGGTACCGATGACTACAAGGCGACCATCGATGCCATGCGCAGCGAAATCGCCAAAGCCGTTGGCTAGGCAGACGGACCGGGAGCGACCTGGGTTGATCGCCATGCACAAGCCGGAAATGATACTCATCGACGTGGACGGTACACTGGTCGACAGCGTGCCGGATCTGGCCTATTGCGTCGATGCCATGATGGCGGAGCTCGGGCGTCCGGCACGCGGTGAGGCCGAGGTGCGTAACTGGGTCGGCAACGGCGTGGAGCGACTGGTGCGGCGTGCCCTCAGCGGTACCCTGGACGGCGAGCCGGACGAGGCAGATTTCGAGCGCGCCTACCCGATATTCCTGGGACTCTACGCAGAGAACACCTCGAAGCGTTCCTGCCTTTATCCGGGTGTCCGCGCGGGTGTGGACATGCTCAAGGCCGCGGGTTACCCGCTGGGCTGCGTAACCAACAAGGCCGCGCAGTTCACCGAGCCGCTGCTCAAGGCCCTGGGTCTGTACGATGATTTCTCCATTGTCATCAGCGGCGATACCCTGCCGAAAAAAAAGCCCGATCCTGCACCGCTGCTGCATGCTGCGGAGTTTTTCGGCTGCGCCCCCGGGGCCGCGCTGATGATCGGCGATTCGGTCAGCGATGTAAGTGCCGCGCGTGCGGCCGGTTTTCGCATCTTCTGCATGAGTTACGGTTACAACCATGGCGTGGATATACGTGATGCCCGGCCTGATGCCGTCGTTGACCGGATGACGGAGATCCTGACCTTGCTGGAACAGGCGGCCTGAGCGGTTATGCAGTTCACTGGAGAGCACTACCTGGTACGGGGACCTGTCAGCAGCCGATGGCGTAGCGCCAGTCGCTGTCTGATCAAGGCTTCCGTGCATGAAGGTATACTCAAAGGTGAGTGCAATGACACCTGAACAATTCGAATCACTGGCCCGCGAGGGCTACAACCGCATACCGGTGACGCGCGAGGTGCTTGCGGACCTCGACACGCCGCTGAGTACCTACCTGAAACTGGCCAAGGGGCCCTATTCCTACCTGTTGGAGTCCGTGCACGGCGGCGAGAAGTGGGGTCGTTATTCCATTATCGGCCTGCCCTGCAAGACGGTGCTGCGCATCAGTGGCAACCAGGTCAGCGTGCTGCAGGATGACGAGGTCGTGGAGTCGGTCACCAGTGACGATCCGCTGGCCTGGATCGAAGACTACCAGGCGCGCTTTCGCGCCCCCGAGCTGCCCGGGCTGCCACGCTTCACCGGCGGGCTGGTCGGCTATTTCGGCTATGACACGGTGCGATACATCGAGCCCCGGCTGGCGCAATTCGACAAGCCGGACCTGATCGGCTGTCCGGACATCCTGCTGATGGTGTCCGATGAACTGCTGGTGTTCGACAACCTGGCCGGTACGCTGCTACTGATCGTGCATGTCGACCCGGCCGGCAAGGACGCCCTGGCCCGGGGGCAGGCGCGGCTCGATGCGCTGGCAAACGGTCTGCGCGCCGCGACCACGGCATACAATGGCGGGGCGTCCGGTCTGGCCGTGGAGGAGTCCGATTTCGTATCCGGTTTTACCCGCGAGGGCTTCGAATCCGCCGTCGGCCGCATCAAGGACTACATCGTCGAGGGCGATGCCATGCAGGTGGTGCTGTCGCAGCGCATGTCGATCCCCTACGCGGCACCCCCGCTGGACCTGTACCGTGCCCTGCGCAGCCTCAATCCCTCGCCTTACATGTATTACCTCGACCTGGGGGATTTCCACATCGTCGGTTCATCGCCGGAGATCCTGGTGCACCTGGAGGATGACGTGGTCACGGTCCGGCCGATCGCCGGTACCCGTCCGCGCGGGAGCGATGAGGCCGAGGATCAGCGACTGGAGGCCGAACTGATGGCCGATCCCAAGGAGCTGGCCGAGCACCTGATGCTGATCGACCTGGGCCGCAATGACGCCGGCCGGGTAAGCGAGATCGGCAGCGTCAGCCTGACGGAAAAGATGGTCGTGGAGCGCTACTCGCATGTCATGCACATCGTCTCCAACGTGACCGGGCGGATACGCGCCGGCATGAGCGCCATCGATGTGCTGCGTGCGACTTTTCCGGCCGGCACCGTCAGCGGCGCTCCCAAGATCCGCGCCATGGAGATCATCGACGAGCTGGAACCGGTGAAGCGCGGCGTCTATGCCGGTGCTGTCGGATACCTGTCCTGGTCGGGTAACATGGATACCGCCATCGCCATCCGCACCGCGGTGATCAAGGACGATACCCTGCACATCCAGGCCGGTGCCGGCATCGTGGCGGACTCGGTGCCGCGCAACGAGTGGGAAGAGACCATGAACAAGGGGCGTGCCATTTTCCGCGCCGTGGCCATGGCCAGCCGGGGTCTGGAAGGGGCTTCAAATGACTAGCCCGAACAACTGCCGCGGGCAGGTGACATCATGCTGTTGATGATCGATAACTACGACTCGTTTACCTACAACCTGGTCCAGTACCTGGGTGAGCTGGGTGCCGACGTGCGCGTATACCGCAATGACAAGATCAGCCTGGAGGAGATCGAGGCGCTGGCACCGGAACGCATCGTCATCTCGCCGGGACCGTGCACGCCGAACGAGGCCGGGGTCTCGGTCGATACCATCAAGCGCTTCGCCGGCCGGGTGCCCATTCTCGGCGTGTGCCTGGGGCACCAGAGCATTGGCCAGGCCTTCGGTGGCCGCATCGGTCACGCGCGCGAGATCATGCACGGCAAGACCTCCATGATCCGGCATAACGACCAGGGCGTATTCAGGGGTCTGCCGCAGCCGTTCGAGGCGACCCGCTACCACTCGCTGGTGATCGAGCCCGATTCCCTGCCCGACTGCCTGGAGGTCACGGCATGGACGGCGGATGCGCAGGGTGAGCTGGACGAGATCATGGGCGTGCGCCACCGGGAGGTGCCCGTCGAGGGCGTGCAGTTCCACCCGGAGTCGATCCTGACCGGTTGCGGTCATGACCTGCTGCGTAATTTTCTGGATACCCGGGCCTGACGGTCCCGATTCATAGGGGGATATTTCATGGACATGCAGACTGCCATCCGTGCCGTTACCGAGCGGCGTGATCTCGATGCCGCCGAAATGGAGGCCGTGATGCGGCTGATCATGACGGGGCAGGCGACGCCCGCCCAGATCGGCGGATTCCTCGTGGGCCTGCGCATGAAGGGCGAGAGCGTGGACGAGATCGCCGCGGCGGCGCGGGTGATGCGCGAACTCGCGGCGCATGTCGATGTCTCCGGCCCCCACCTGGTGGATACCTGCGGAACCGGTGGCGACGGTGCCAGCACCTTCAATATCTCGACGGCCAGCGCTCTGGTGGCGGCCGCAGCCGGCGCCCGCGTCGCCAAGCATGGCAACCGTTCGGTGTCGAGCAGTTCGGGCAGTGCCGATGTCCTGGAGGCCGCCGGTGTGCGTCTCGATCTGACCCCGCAGCAGGTGGCCGCCTGCATCGGGCAGGTCGGGGTCGGCTTCCTGTTTGCGCCGCAGCACCACAGTGCCATGAAGCATGCCATCGGTCCGCGCAAGGAGATGGGTGTACGCACCGTGTTCAACCTGCTTGGGCCGTTGACCAACCCGGCCGGTGCCCCCCGGCAAGTGCTCGGGGTGTTCAGTGACGACTGGGTCGAACCGCTGGCACATGTCCTCAGGCAGCTCGGCAGCGAACACGTGCTGGTGGTACATGCCGAGGACGGGCTCGACGAGATCAGTATCGGTGCGCCCACGCACGTGGCCGAGTTGAAGGACGGCGAGATCTCGGTCTATACCATGACACCGGAAGATTTCGGTCTGCAGCGTGCGGATGTCGCATCGCTGGCGGTAGAGGATGCCCGGCAGAGCCTGGCGATGATCACTGATGTGTTCGAAGGCCAGGCCGGCCCGGCCTGCGATATTGTCATGCTCAATGCGGGTGCCGCGATCTATGTCGCGGGCCTGGCGTCTTCACTGGCGGATGGAGTCGCACGCGCCGGCGAGGTCCTGCAGGGCGGCCAGGCAAAGGAGACGCTGGATGCGCTGGTTCGGGTTACCAACGCGGTCTGACAGGACGCCATGAACGACACCCCGGACATCCTCAGGAAGATCCTGGCCCGCAAGGCCGAGGAGATCGCCGAGCGCAAGCGCGGACTCGCAATAGAGGCCCTGGCCCGGCAGGTCGAGGTGGCGGAGCCGGTGCGCGGATTCCTGGCAGCGCTGCAGAACAGGATCGAGTCCGGCCAGCCCGCGGTGATCGCCGAGGTCAAGCAGGCCTCGCCGAGCCGCGGTATCCTGCGTGCCGACTTCGACCCGGTGCAGATTGCCGCCAGCTATGAGCGTGGCGGGGCCGCCTGTCTATCGGTTTTGACCGATGTCGATTTCTTCAAGGGCTCCGATGCCTACCTGCGGCAGGCCCGCGCGGCCTGCAGCCTGCCGGTGTTGCGCAAGGACTTCATTATCGATCCCTACCAGGTCCACGAGGCGCGCGCCATCGGTGCCGACTGTATCCTGCTGATCGTGGCCGCACTGGATGATGCCCTGTTGCGGGAACTGTTCGCCCTGGCCAGCGAGTTGGGCATGGACGTCCTGGTCGAGGTGCATGACGGGGACGAACTGGAACGCGCCTTGCTGACCGGCGCGCCGCTGATCGGCATCAACAACCGCAACCTGCGCAACTTCGAGACCCGCCTCGAGGTCACCCTTGACCTGCTGGGGCGGGTTCCCGGAGACCGAACCGTGGTGACCGAGAGCGGCATCCATACCCGCGCCGACGTCACCCTGATGCGCGACCATGGCGTGCATACCTTTCTGGTGGGAGAGGCCTTCATGAAGGCCGCTGATCCGGGCGGGAAGCTGGCGGAGCTTTTTTTCTAGGGAGCCTCTGATTTGTTCCGTCATTGCAAGTAACAAAGTGACGCAGCAATCTGCAAACTATTGATATGACTGTCAGGAGATTGCTTCGCTCCGCTCGTAATGACGTGATACCCGAAGCAGTCAGAGGTTCACTGGAAAAGGCCTGATTAATTCGGCTTGCGTCATTCCGCAAGCCGGAATCCAGCAATCATCTGATTCGCCGCTCCCGGGTTCCGGGTCTTGGCCTGGCTCCGTCCGAAATGACGGCTGGATGAGATTTTGCGGGGGTGTCAGGTGATGTCGGGTCAGCGGGTGCCGAAGACGACGATGGTCTTGCCCTTGACCGAGATATGACCTTCCTCTGCCAGTGCCTTCAGGACCCGTCCGGCCATTTCGCGCGAGCAGCCCACGATCCGGCCAAGTTCCTGGCGGGTGACCTTGATCTGCATGCCGTCCGGGTGGGTCATGGCATCCGGCTCCTTGCAGAGCTCGAGCAGGGTATGGGCAATCCGCCCGGTGACGTCGAGGAAAGCGAGGTTGCTGACCTTGCGGCTGGTCTGGCGCAGGCGCGTGGCCAGTTGCGCGGTCAGTTCCAGCAGGATGTCCGGATCTTCCTTGGCCAGGGCGCGGAACCGGCTGTAGCTGATCTCTGCCACCACGCATTCGCTGCGCGTGCGTATCCAGGCGCTGCGGTTGGGATGTTCCCCGAACAGCCCCATCTCCCCGAAGAAACCACCGGAATTGATGTAGGCCAGGACGATTTCGTGTCCGTTCTCGTCCTCCATCAGGACGGTGACCGAGCCGCTGATGATGTAATACAGGACGTCGGGCTGATCACCGGCATAGATAATGACGCACTTGGTCGGGTAGGTGCGCCGGTGGCAGTGCTCCAGAAAACGTTCCACGCAGGGGTTTACCGTTCCCGGGACGGGCCTGTTTTCGAGGTTGGCTGGTTTGGACAAGGCGTGCATAGACTCTGTATCGGCGCCCGCCCATGGCACTTGAGAGCGGGGGCATAAGGCTTTTGGAACTGTGATAGGCTTCACATTTTTGTGGTGTGGGTCAGGGCATGAAAGCGCGTATCAAGTGGGTTGAAGGGGTCAGTTTCGTCGGGGAATCGGGCAGTGGTCACGCCGTGGTGATGGATGGGCCGCCGGAAAGCGGTGGCCGCGATCTCGGGATCCGGCCGATGGAAATGATCCTGATCGGCATGGGCGGCTGTACGGCCTTCGATGTGCTGCACATCCTCAAGCGGGCGCGCCAGCCGGTGACCGATTGCGTGGCGGAGCTGGAGGCCGAGCGGGCCGAGCAGCCACCCAGGGTTTTCACCCGTATCCATGTGCATTTTATTGTCAGCGGGGATGGCCTATCGGAAAAACAGGTCGCGCGCGCCGTCCAGCTGTCGGCTGAAAAGTATTGTTCTGCCTCGATAATGTTGAGCAAGGCCGTGGAGATCAGCCACGACTTTGAGATTGTTGCTGCCGCAGCGGGGTCCGGCTAGGGCGGGCTGTGCGCACAGCGCCTTGGTTGTCGCTGTCCGCCAGCTGACCGACGTGTGCCAATAGCGCTTTGGCGGGTGCACATTCCTGTGTACACTGCGCGACATTACCCGGTTTCCCTGCGTGGCGAGGCCGTCGTTCCCTCTGTGGCCGGGGCCGCTGCAACCCGATTTGATTGACCGGCGCCGGTTTGGAGTCGTGGCAATGCGCAAGCTCAAACTGCACGGGTTTAACAACCTGACAAAGACCCTCAGTTTCAATATCTATGACATCTGCTATGCCGAGTCGCCTTCCCATCGGCGTGAGTACATTGAGTATATCGATGAGGCCTATAATGCCGAACGCCTGACCGGAATACTCACCGACGTGGCGGAGATTATCGGTGCCACTATTCTCAACGTGGCGCACCAGGACTACGATCCCCAGGGCGCCAGCGTGACCATGCTGATTTCCGAGGAACCCGTTGGGGCCGAGCAGCTGTCGAATACCGAGGCACCTGGCCCCCTGCCGGAGGCGGTGGTCGCACACCTGGACAAGAGCCACATCACCGTGCACACCTATCCCGAGAGCCACCCCGACCACGGCATCAGTACCTTTCGTGCCGATATCGATGTCTCGACCTGTGGCCGGGTATCACCCCTGAAGGCCCTGAACTACCTCATCCACAGCTTCGAGTCTGACATCGTCATCATCGATTACCGGGTGCGCGGCTTTACCCGTGATGTGCGCGGCAAGAAGCACTTCATCGATCACAAGATCGACTCCATCCAGAATTTCCTGTCACGCGATACCCGCGAGGCCTATCAGATGATCGACGTCAATGTGTACCAGGAGAACCTGTTTCACACCAAGATGATGCTGAAGGAGATCGACCTGGACGATTACCTGTTCGGGGTCGGCAAGGAGGCGCTGAACGCGGTCGAGCAGCGCAAGATCCGGTCCAAGGTGCAGCGCGAGATGCTGGAGATGTTCTACGGCCGCAATATGCGCCGTGGCCGGCACTGAGCCGGCGGCCTGGCCAGGACGCCGGAGTTACAGCCGGTAGGTCGTGGCGGTCATGACCCGGGAGAGGAGGGTCATCAGCCGTTTTGCCGGTTCCGGCAGTTCGGATCCGCCGGAATGGAGTGCCGTCGCCTTGTGTCTGGCCTCGTCCGCCTTCATCTGTTGCAGAATGGCGTGGGATTTATTGTCGCCGCCCGGCAGGCGTTGCAGGTGTCCATTGAGGTGCTTGACGACCTGGTCCTCGGTCTCGGCCAGGAAACCGAGGCTCCACTTGTCTCCCAGCAGGCCGGTAATGGCGCCGATCACGAATGAACCCGAGTAATAAAAGGGATTGAGCAGGCTGGTGTGGCCGCCGAGTTCCTCGACGCGCTGGCGACACCATGCCAGATGGTCATTCTCCTCGGTGGCGGCCTGTTCCATCTCTTCTCGCACGTCTTTGCGACGTGCGGTCAGCGCCTGCCCCTGGTAGAGCGCCTGGGCGCAGACCTCGCCGGCGTGGTTGACGCGCATCAGGCACAGACTTTCGGCCTTTTCGGTGGCCGTGAGTTCAGTGTCCTGGATCGTCTGGGCCGGATTGTCCCGGCCGGAGCCGATCGGCTTGCCGAACAGGGTCCTGACCGACTGGTCGACCTGTTGAATGCAGTCGTCAACGAGACTTTTATTGCGTCCGGTCATGCAACAAAAGATAGCACGTTCCGCCCCCCCCCGGGTGGTGTGGTTTGCCGCTTTTACCCATGGCTAGTATCGTTCGCCTATGTCCTATTACCGTTATCACGTCTTCTTCTGTACCAACCTGCGCGAGGACGGCAGCGCCTGTTGCCAGCGCTTCGATGCCCGGGCCATGCGTGACCATGCCAAACGGCGCACCAAGGAGCTGGGTATCGCGGGTCCGGGCGGGGCGCGCATCAATATCGCCGGCTGCCTTGACCGCTGCCAGGAGGGTCCGGTGATCGTGGTGTACCCGGAGGAGATCTGGTATTCCTATCTCGATCAGGAGGATATCGATGAGATCATCGACGAGCACCTGGTGAACGGGCGCGTGGTCGAGCGGTTGAGGATCTAGCTACGCACCAGCGCACCATTATGGTGCGGCCATTTTTGTAAACAATATCAATCGATTATAAAATATCCTCGTTAAAACAGTAGCTTGTGTTTAATCGGCTTGTCTGTTCCAGGTAAAGACTTTCGACACTTGACATGGGCTGAAGTATATTAGAAAATAATTACACACTGATTGGCCTGCCCCCCTATCTTCTTGGCCGGTCAGTGCTCCTCCACCTCCCCCCAAGGAGGTTTTTAAAGCGCGGTTACATCAACCGCGCTTTTTTTTTGCCTCCAGGGACGGAGGTACATCGCGTAAGGCAGGAAGCCGGAAGCGATGCGCCGGAAGGGACGGAGGTACATTGCGTGAGGCAGGAAGCCGGAAGCGATGGCCGTTCCCGCACCTCCCTGTGCTCCATGGCACTCTGACATCCTGTCCTTCGCGCGCAGAGCGATGCGCCGGAAGGGCCCTGATGGCGGCGTCTTTAGAGGCCAGACTTGTAAGTTCTGGGCGTCTTTTGTAACATCCTCGCTCTTTTGAATGGGCAGGGTCTGGAGTTCAGTCTGATGAGGACATTTTCCGCGAAACCGAATGAGGTCAATCACGACTGGTATGTGATTGATGCCTCGGGCAAGCCACTTGGACGGCTGGCCTCCGAGATTGCGCGCCGTTTGCGTGGCAAGCACAAGCCGATCTATACGCCGCATGTGGATACAGGCGACTATATTATTGTCGTCAATGCCGACAAGGTGGCGGTCACGGGCCGCAAGGCGACCGACAAGATGTATCACCACCACACGGGCTACATCGGCAACCTGAAATCCATCAGCTTCGAGAAGCTGCAGGCGAAGAAGCCCGGGCGTGTCATCGAACTGGCCGTGAAGGGTATGCTGCCGAAGAATTCCCTGGGCCGCGCGATGTACCGCAAGCTGAAGATCTATGCCGGCCCGGAGCACCAGCACGCGGCCCAGCAGCCCAAGGCGCTGGATTTCTAACACGGGCGTAGTATTGACTCGCCCCACAGTCAGTAACAGGAAGACCCAAGCATGAGCGATACCTACTACAGCACCGGACGCCGCAAGACCTCTACCGCGCGCGTGTTCCTGCGCAAGGGCAGCGGCAGCATCATGGTCAACAACCGTCCCCTGGACCAGTACTTCGGCCGTGAGACCGCACGCATGATCGTGCGCCAGCCACTGCAGAAGGCCGATATGACCGACAGCTTCGATATCAAGGTCACCGTCAGGGGCGGCGGCATGAGTGGTCAGGCAGGCGCCATCCGGCACGGCATCACCCGTGCCCTGATCGAATATGATGCCGAGCTGCGCTCACCGCTGCGCCGCGCCGGTTTCGTGACCCGCGATGCACGCCAGGTCGAACGCAAGAAGGTCGGCCTGCACAAGGCACGCCGCGCGCCGCAGTTCTCCAAGCGTTAATCGCTACCCGCTTTTGGCGGATCGTCTAACGGCAGGACAGAGGACTCTGACTCCTCTAATCTAGGTTCGAATCCTAGTCCGCCAGCCAACAAAAAACCCCGCCCCCTTGGCGGGGTTTTTGTTGGTTGAGGTCGAGGGGTGAGGAGCTAGCCTGGTTCGACAAAATCGCCGGGAGCGTTTCAGCCCGACTCTATTCACCGCAAAGACGCGAAGGGCGCAAAGACAAATAAAAACAAGATTTCACCGCGGAGACGCAGAGCCCGCAGAGAAAGCGACTCTTTGTAAAATAATTTTTAGCGTAGGGTGCGCACAACTACACAAGATGATACCGACTTTACGGGGAATGAATTCATTTGCTCCGCGTTCTCGGCGTCTCCGCGGTGATTCCTGTTCTGTTCTTAACTTTGCGCGCTTGGCGTCTTTCGGTAACTGCTCCTGCGTCGCCTAAAACGCCTACTGTTGGTACTCTCGGCTCTGGCATCCTGCTTCGCTCTACCGAGTCCTTCCATGGACTCGTACCTCCTGCAGTCGCTTTGGGCATCCTGCCCTCTCGCGACACTTGTACGTGGCCCAGGCCAGCCTCTCGACCGGTTCCCGGTCTCACCTTCTCCATATGCTGCATGGTGGTGCAAAAAAGCAGAATGTCGCCTTTTCGCTTACCATAGGTGCCGGTACTCCCACTATCCGGTGCAATGGCGACAGCACGGCAAAATGCGGCAGATGAAAGTGCGGCCCTGGCGGCGCTGTTCGATCTGGTATCGATGGGTTTCGCCTACCCGAGCCAGGATCTGTACCGGGCGCTGACCGATGGGCGCTATATCGAGGCAGCGGAATCCAACGTGGCGCTGCTGGGCAACCCGCCTGAACTGGGGGCGGCATTGGAGTCACTGGCTGCGGGTCTGAAGACACTCGCCGGTGATTGCAGCCAGCGGCAGCTGGAAGTCGACTACAACGCCCTGTTTGAGCTCAGTCGGGATGAGGCGCCGCTGCACCTGAACGCCCATCTCTACATGGAGGGGCGGCCGGAGCCGGCTTCGGTTTACCGGCGCCTGCAGAAGCTTTACCGAGAATTCGCGCTCGAGATGAACGTCGAAAAGGCGACCGAGCCGCCCGATCACCTGGCGGTGGAACTGGAGTTCGTCGCCTACCTGTTCGACCTGCTGCAACTGACACTGTGCGGCGAGCGCAAGGACTCCGTGGAGCGCATCCAGCAGGGACTGGCCGCGTTTTTCACGGAGCTTGACTGGGTCGATAATTTTATCGATGCGCTGGAACAGCGTTCCGGACATCCCTTCTACCTGCCACTGGGAAACCTGCTGCGGACCCTGATCCGGCACTGTTCTAGAGCACGGTGAATCGATTCGTTGATTCGTTGTAGCGTACCAGCAGGTACCAGATGCCCAGGATGACAAGGCTTAGCAGGTAGGCCCAGCCCCATCCGCCGAATACATCGGGCAGGAAGACCTGCCTGCCGACCCGGGAGACCTCCACCAGGTCGAGCGACATCTCGCGGGTCAGCAGGTCCCAGCGCTTCACGATGGCGCTGAATACCGAGCCGTTCCAGCCAAAGAAGAACACCGCGACCCAGAGCTTGAGATGGCCTTCGCCCATGCGCCACAGCGAACCGGAGGCACAGCCGCCGGCGAACACCATGCCGATACCGAAGACCACGCCGCCCAGCACCGAACCCAGCCAGAAGGTCGCCGGTATGGCGAGGTAGGGGTCCACGGTCTCCTGTTGCAACAGCAGTGAACTGACCGGGATGCCGAGGACCAGGGCCAGGATCATGGCCTTGGTCATGGTGCCCTCACCCGTCATGAAGGGTTCGCGGAACACCCGGGAAAAGCAGAACCGCGAGCGGTGCAGGATGAAACCGAGGGCAAAACCGGCAGCGATAATGATGCCGCGGCTGGCCAGGCGTTGGTCGTCCGAGGTAAACCAGCGGGTGGCCCACCAGGCGACCAGCAGGAATACGGCCAGGCCGAACAGCGGGTAGAGACGTTTCAGCGGGGACGCCGCTGTCATCGCCGGGGCCGCGGTCCCCCAGCCGACATGTTCCATCGTCCACAACAGGGCCTTGAGGCCGAGAAATGCACCGCCCAGCAGGCCGGCCCACATGGCCCAGCCGGCGGGCGAGGCAAAGGTCAGCGGTGTGAAAAAACCACCGGTGGTGCAGCCGCCGGCCAGTGAGGCACCGATCCCCATCAGGCTGCCGCCGAGGGCGCCGGTGACAAACTCCAGTGGCGGTGGCCGGTTGATGCGGAACTGGCCGGCCAGCAGCGCGGCACAGAAGGCGCCGATCACCAGGGTCAGGTCCATCAGCGAAATGCGGTGCAGCAACGGGCTCTGCAATTCGTTCTTGATGCCCAGCAGCGGCCCGAGGCCGATGAAATTGTTGAACCAGTCACCCCACAGCTTGAGACCGCCGTAGACGCCCCAGAACAGGCCGCTGCTGATCAGCGCCGAAGTGACGATCACCAGCAGGATGGCGCCCAGGTAGGGAGACCAGCCCTTCACGAAGATCTGCTCGTAGTCCTCGCGCAGCCCGGCCAGCCAGCCCGCGGCTGTCATCCGGGAAAACACGCCCTGTGATGTGCCTGCCTGGTCCATGTCGTCTGTTCCTTTGCATCAGTGCCCGGTGCGGTGACGTGGGCGGTTACCCCGGGGGCAGGTTAGGCGCGTGAATGGCCACGGACCTTTTCTGAACAGGAGGGCAAAAGCCGGAACATCCGCGGTGCACGCTGGCATGATCCCTATCTCCTCAGATTCTGCTTGCGTTGTGTGGTGATGCGAAGGTATGACTCCGGCGCTGGCGCGTCGTCTTCATATGCCTTGTCGAGGCCGATGTAGAAGACGTTCGGCCGGGTCTCCTCTTCCGGGTGCAGCACAGACACGGTGTTGCCGGCGATCATGCGCGAGATGTTGCTGTCGGGATCGTTCAGGTCGCCGAATATGCGTGCCTTGTTGAAGCAGGATGCCACGCAGGCCGGTTCCATACCCTGTGCCAGGCGATCGATGCAGAAATCGCATTTGTCGGCAGCGCCCGTATCGGGATTCATGAAGCGCGCATTGTAGGGGCAGGCCCGCACGCAGCGCTTGCAGCCGGAGCAGGTGTCCGGGTCTATCGCGACGATGCCATCCTCGCGTATGTAGGTCGCGTCATCCCGGCACGCCTCCACGCACGGCGGCTCCGAGCACTGGTTGCACAGCCGCGGCACGAAATTCAGCGTCACATCCGGGAAGGAGCCCTTCTCGACGTACTCCACCCAGGAGCGGTGCTTGCGCATGGGCACGTTGTTCTCGCTGCGGCAGGATACGCTGCAGGCGTGGCAGCCGACGCACTTGCGGGTGTCGATCAGCATGCCGTAGCGGGGTTTCCTGCCGGATACTGTTGCCAATGCCTTGCCCGGCAGCGTGGTTGCGCCGGCAACGGCGGCTGACGCCACGCCCAGGCCTTTCAGGAAGTCCCGGCGCTCCGGCTTGAGTTTTCTTGCATGGTGGGTCATCGCCGTATCCTCACTGTGTTACAGCTTCACGATCTCGACGAAGGTCTCGTGCAGCGCCTGGTTATTGGAGATGGTATCTGCCCGGTCCTGCATCAGCGCCTGGTCGGCACCGCCCTTGCCGTACAGGGTATTCTGCCCGGCCGAGTTGGTGCCGAAGCCGTGGGTGATGAACACCGTGTCCTTGCGGATGCGCGGCGTCACGTAGGCCATGATGCGTATCTCGCCCACCGGGCTGCGCACCTTCACATACTCGCCGTCCTCGATCTTCTTCTCTTTGGCCAGGTCGGGGTTGATCCAGACCTCGTTTTCCGGGTGCAGGGAATTCAGCCAGATGTTGTTCTGGTTGGAGGCGTGGGTGAACCAGGCGTAGCGGCCGGTCACCAGGCGTTGCCTGCCCGGTTCCTCGACCACCGGCTCATAGACCGGCAGGGGGTCGTAGCCGTTGCGGCGGAAGCGTTCCGAGACGAACTCGATCTTGCCCGAGGGCGTCTTGAACTGCTTGTTGCCGTTGCGGTACTCACCGAGCTTCAGTCCCTGTCCCGGCGGAATCCACAGGCCGTCCTTCATCAGGGTGACGCGGTCGACGGGCAGCTTTTTCAACTGGGCATCCAGATAGTCTTCCATGGTGAAGTTGTATACATCGGCAAACGGCGTCTCGAACTCGCGCCGCTTGTCGAGCGCGGCCCCCAGGCCCTGGAGGATCTCCAGCAGGGTCTTTGCCTCGCCCTGCGGTTTCACCACGGGCTGGCGGATGCCGACGTATTTGGTGGTACCCGCCGGTGTCCACAGCGGGTCGAGGCGCTCCAGGTAGAGGGTTTCGGGGAGGATGATGTCGGCCATCCAGGCCGTTTGCGACGGTTGAATATCAATCGCGCAAATAAAATCCATTGTTTCCATCATCCTCAATGTCTTGGCACTATCGGCGACGGAGGCCAGCGTGTTCTGTTTGTAGAGCATCCAGCCCTTCACCGGGTTTTTGCCGGTACCGTTCAGGATGTTGTCGCGCAGGTTGATATAACCGCCGTCCTCGTGGTGAGCCAGGGGAAAATTTTCCTCATCAAAGCCGTCGAAACGCGGCGCGACCTCGACCGGTTCCAGCTCCCAGTCAAAGCTGCCGAGCTTTACCTTGCCGGCGTTGAAGAAGCTGGCGCCGCGGGTGTCGAAGGCGCCAAGCAGCGCCATCAGCATCGGCAGGGTACGGCGGAACTGGGCGTCGTTGGTGTACCAGGAACTGCGGCGTCCCGGGTAGACCACCACCGCGGGTGCTGCCGCCGCCATTTCGCGTGCCATCTTGACGATAGTGCGGGCGGAGATCCCGGTCTCCTGTTCCGCCCACTCGGGGGTGTACGGGGCGACGTGGGCCTTTAGTTCGTCGAAGCCGGTGGTGACGCTGGCAACGAATTCCCTGTCATAGAGATCTTCCTTGATCAGGACATGCATCAGTGCCAGCGTCAGTGCCATATCGGTGCGCGGCCGGATCGGCAGCCACTCGCCCTTGGAGGCGGTGACCGTCATGCGCGGGTCGACGACCACCAGCCTGGCGCCGTTCTGCAGCCCGGTGATCAGGTCGCGGTTGTGGGGCAGCTCGAACGACTCCATGCGGTTGGCGCCGAACATCAGGATGTATTTTGCATTGACGAGATCGGCATCGGGCACGCCGCCCATGGTGGCGAAATAACCGACATTGCGCGATGCCAGGCACAGGGTCGCATGGCGGGCAAAATTCGGGGTGCCGAGGTACTTGCCGAACTTGATGAAGAACACCTCGGTCAGGTCGGTGCAGGAAGAGAACAGCAGTCCCTCGGGGCCATGCTTCTCGATGATTTTGTCGATCTTGTCGGCGGTGTACTCGAAGGCCTCCTCCCAGGAGGCGCGCCGCCACTTGCCTTCACCGCGTTTGCCCGCTCGGATCAGAGGATGGGTGATGCGGTCGGGATCGTACAGCGCCATGATCCCGGCCTGGCCCTTGGCGCAGGTGCCGCCGGCCGTCTTGGGGTTGCGGCTGTCGCCGTCGATCTTTTCCAGTACCCCATCCACGACGTGGCACTTGATGCCGCAGCGGTTCACGCACATGTTGCAGGTCGACGGGATTACTTCGCCGCGCGACCAGGAATGGGCCGGCACCTGCTGTTGCCTCTCGGCCGCCTGGAACGAGCGCCACGGCATGGCCGCGCCCGCCCCGGCGCCCGCGCACAGTGTCAGAAAGCCGCGCCGGCTGAGACCGGACGGGGCCACCTGTTTGTGTGGATCGGGTTTCATCGCTGACTCCTTGTATCCGCTGGGCCGTGTGTCAATTACAGGTCGCCGGGGTATCGGAATCCTTGGCACCGTTCACGGCAAACTGGTAGACGTCTGCATACAGCTGTTCGTTTGGCAGCTTGAGAAACTTCTTTGCCGCCTTGTTCTCGTCCTTGATGCTCTCTCGGTAGGTCTGCTGCAGGTAGTAACGCACCGAGGGGTTGGTCCTGCCGGAGGCGTCGTGCTTGTCCGCATCCAGGTAGGCGCGCCACTCGGCCATGGTGAAGCCCGATGGGGGAATGGAGCTACCCGTCATATCGACATGGCAGGCCGTGCAGACCATGCGGTAATAGACCTGGCCGCGTTTTTTGTTGGCCTTGATATCGGCCGCAAAGGCGTCGCCGATGACGGAGAACAGCAGGGCTGCAAGGGTGAACCCGGCAAGGAACGGCTTTGACGATCCCATGATGCACCTCCTGGTCGAGGCGTCCCTGCCTGGATTTATGGATCGATCGAATTACTTTATTAGCATGTTTAAAACTGCTAACACTCTAATGTAAATATAGTCCAGCCACTGGCCGGGGAAGGGGGAGCTGGTGACTTATTTGATCCAGGTCAAGCAGGCAGATAAAGGTGTCAGGAACCTTTTCTGGAATCGTGTCATGGCATAGACATTGAAAAAGGTTCCTGACACCTTTTCATGGTTGTCCCCTTTTTACGCAACAGGGTGGAGTGGCGAGCCTGGGTCGGGGGTCGTGAGCGACGGCTGCAACAAAGCGGTGGGATTAAGTGGATTTATAACTCATTGTTTATCAATATTATCTATGATTGAAGTTTCATCCGGGCGCCGTTTTGTTGCTAATTAGACACAAAAACAACAGTGTGTGGTTTTTTTGAATAAAGTTGTTGCATTTTGGTTTTGGGGTGGTGTAGAGTACGCAGCGTGCAATGACTGTGAATTACCAATCACTTTTAAAACCTAACCTGTGTTAAGGGGAAAATCATGAAAACCAAATTTTTACCAACAATGATCGGCGCCATCCTGGCCGGCGGCATGGGCGTCGCCCAGGCCGACGTGCAGGTCTTTGGTCACCTCGATCAGGCCATCACCTCTATCGATACTGGCAGCAGCGATGATGTCAAGCTGCAGTGCACCACCTGTTCCATCGGCTTCAAGGGTTCCGAGGACCTGGGTAACGGTCTGAAGGCGATCTTCAAGCTGGACTGGCAGTTCAACATGAATGAACGCCTCCGTGACGCTGACGAGAGAAGTGCGCTGTTCGATCGTGACCAGTGGGTTGGCCTGAAGGGCGGCTTCGGTCAGGTCCGTATCGGCACCATCTCCACGGTCTACAAGTCCCACGGCGCCAAGCTCGACCCGCTGTATCGCACCGCCCTGCAGGGTCGTGACCACGGTCTGCAGTCCAGCTTCCACACCGGTGCCAACGACGAGCTGCGCGGTCGTGCCACCAACACCTTCCGCTATGACAGCCCGAGTTTCAATGGCCTGAAGGTGGGTGCGCACTACACCCTCGACCCCAGCGAGACGCCTGAAGACGAGAACCCATTCGGTATCGGCGCCAGCTACAAGAACGGCGGCGTCTTCGTGTTCGCGGACTACATGGACAACCAGCAGGATGGTTCAGATGAGGTCACCGTCTGGAAGGTCGGCGGCAAGTACAGCTTGAACAACTTCGCTGTCATGGGTCAGTACGAGGACGAGGACGACGGCGGTTTTGATTTCGAGCTCTGGCACATCGGTGCTTCCTACACCATGGGTAACAACATGCTGTATGCTGCTTACGGTGAGACCGACGATGACGGTTCCGAATCCGATGCCTTCACCATTGCTGGCATGCACAGCCTGAGCAAGCGCACCAAGGTTTACGCTGGCTACAACAATCAGGACCCGGCCTCCGGTTCGGATCGTGATGAGTTCAGCGTCGGTCTGAAGCACAAGTTCTAATCGGATGTTTTGATCGGGACGGAAAACGGGGCCTTCGGGCCCCGTTTTTTTCTGGCTGGAATTTTGTGGGTTGGGCAAATCGTGGCGTGCCCAACATCGGAGGCCCCGGCATTATGTTGGGCATCCCCCTTCGCGCCTTTGCCCAAGCTGCGGGTTTCGGCCTGGATGACATTAGGGAGTCTCTGAATTATTCGTCATTGCGAAGAAAAAAGTGACAAAGCAATCTGTAGACTATTGATATGACTGTTTGGAGATTGCTTCGCTACGCTCGCAATGGCGTGATACTCGAATTAATCAGAGATTCCTTAGGTCTAACGTGCATGCGCAACCCGCCGTGACCTTGTCGGGTGACAGCACCATGCACCTGATCCGGCCTGGGTCGCTATAATTCTCTCCATCATGCACGCGATTTCTTCATTCAAACCTGGCTGTCGGGCGCTAATGCTGCTCGCGACGGGCCTGCTGTCGGCCTGTTCAGGCAAGTACATCGCCGAACCGGCAGACATAATCCGTGAACAGGTCCACAGCGGCGGCAGCGTGGTGGCATTTGGCCAGACAGGCGAGCTTATGGTCTCGGGCGGCTGGGAAGGGGCGGTGCAATTGTGGCGCCTGCCGGACGGCAAACGCATCGCGCGCTGGCATGCCCACGGCGATTCGGTCAACGGGCTGGCCTTTGTCGCCGCTGACCGGCGCGTGCTGAGCGCGGGTTATGACGGGGTGCTGGCCGAGTGGACGCCGGGTGGCGAACCGGTCCGGCGGGTCCAGACACCCGCACCGGTGACCCACATGGTGGCGAGTGAGTCACGTGACCGGGTGTTGACCGGGCATAGTGATGGTGCCGTGCGTGTCTGGCGCCTGGCGGATTTCAGCCTGCTCGAG
>CAMYIX010000060.1 GCA_947258615.1 uncultured Ectothiorhodospiraceae bacterium
CTGGATAACAGATGACGATGAAACACCGTTGGTCGAAAACACCGTTGGCCGAATGAATTCGGCCCTACAGTAGGAACGAATTCATTCGGCCAACAACCTTGTCATCAGAAGGTATGCATCTCGTCTGAATTGATGGGTTACCCACTCAATCAGGGGAAGACCCTACAATTATTGGCTTTTGATGTTAATTTTTCCGTGTTCTTCCGTAGATTCCGTGGCGATTGATATTCTTTACGCTCGCACAGCGCTGTTAAAACACACGATTCATGTCAGAACGCGGGATGCGTGACGCAGCACGACACGCTATGCCCGGTCGGCCTGCCGTGCGGCATCGAGATCGGCTTTGGATAACGGACTGCCCTTGAGCAGTCCCGCGAATAGCGCCCGTTGCTGCACCGAGGGCGCGCCCGTTTGTCCATCGAGGCGATCGAAGTAATATTCCAGCGCGGCCTTCAGCTGGGTACGCAGGCGCCTGCTGAGCTGCACCACCCCGCTGTCATTCGTGACTCCTGCCTCGACCGTGTCCGCGGCCTGCAACAGGGTATAGCGCGCTACCTGGGCGCACTCGGAGCCGCCCTCCGGGTAGGCGGCATGGGCGTATTCACGCAGGGCCGCGGTCAGGATGTCCCTGACCTCGACATCGCAATGCAGTGACAGGGTCTTGGTGGCCATGCCGGTATATTATTCGAAACACGCCGCGCGCGGGCCCGCGTGCAGGGACATGCCGCTACCGGAAGCAGGCAGGTTACGGCCTGCCAGGCACCTGGCAGACAGGTGCCGAGCGATGACCGTGCCGACGGTTCATTCGTCGGCGAGTACGTCGTAGATCTGTTCTCTCAGCATTTCTTCATCGCGCATCTCCTCCAGCTTGCGTCGTGCCAGTGCCCGGCGCAGCTTCTTGAGTGCGGCCAGGCCCTTGCGGCGCCCGCGGCGCGACTTGCGTTTCTTCAGCACGTCATCGTGAGTTGCAACGCTCATATCTGCCCCCATCGTGTGCATACCGTGAATAAGTGGTTTTCCCTGCACTATGAAAGGGATATCGGCCGCCGTATGATACGGCTTTAGCTGCACCGTCAAGGTCCGGGCCCGGCCCCTACCGGAAGTCGCAGGACCAGGCTTAGCAATTGATATTTAAAGAATATTTAATCATTAACCCGGAGACGACGGGGACGCTGACCCGGGCAGACCTGAGGACACGAGCATTTCCAGACACCCGCCCCGCCGGTTCGTATTGCTGGCGCTGGTCACCGGCCTCGCCGCACCCGCGCTCCTCCCTGCCGGCACCTGGTCGGGCTATATCCAGGCCGAGGCCCGGGTGTTTCTGCACCAACCGGCGGATCCACGCCAGCACGGTGACAGCATGTCCCTGGCTACCGAACCGGAGTACTACACCGAATGGGACGAGGGCTGGGAACTGCGCGCCGGCATCAGCAAGGTGTTCTGGGGGGTGGCGGAGTCACAGCACCTGGTCGATATCATCAACCAGACCGACCTGGTGGAAAACATCGACCAGGAAGACAAGCTGGGGCAACCCATGGTCAACCTCGCACTGATCCGAGACTGGGGTACGCTTGACCTGTTCGCGCTCCCGGGATTTCGCGAACGCAGCTTCCCCGGTCGCGCAGGCCGCTTGCGCAGCCTGCCCCCTGTCGATACCGACCAGCCGCGCTATGCCTCGGGCGCAGAGGATAGGCGCGTGGACTTTGCCATTCGCTGGTCACACTACATTGGCGACTGGGACTTCGGGCTGGCGCATTTTTCCGGTACCTCGCGCGATCCACGGCTGATCACCGGCCTGTCGGGCGGCGGGGAGACCGTGCTGCTGCCGCTCTACGAGACCATCGACCAGACCAGCCTCGACCTGCAGGCGACCAAGGGCGACTGGCTGTGGAAACTGGAATGGCTGACGCGTTCCGGCCAGGGTGACCGCTACAGCGCCCTGGTCGGCGGCTTCGAATACACCGCTGTCGGCATCTTCGACACGGCGGCCGATCTCGGCTTTATCGGTGAATACCATTTCGATGACCGGGGCGAACAGGCTCCGACGCCCTTCGAGGATGACATCATGGTCGGCCTGCGCCTGGCGATGAATGACATCCAGTCCACCGAGGCCCTGTTCGGCATCATCGCCGACCGCAAGGACAATGCCCGCTCCTATAACCTCGAGGCCAGTCGCCGGCTGGGTTATAACTGGACCGTGGAGGTCGAGGCACGGCTGTTTTCCAGCGCCAAGCCGGGCGACCCCCTGTCCAGCTTCCGCGACGATGACCATGTGCAGATCAGCCTGGCACGGCATTTCTGAACCGGGCCGGGGATACGGGAGGGGGAACTCGCCCGCCGTTTCCGGCATCATAGGGAGCATGGGCTTGTCTATCACGAAATACACCACCCTCCTCGCCGCCTCGCTCCTGCTGGTCGTCCCGCTGATGCCGGCATTTGCCGGCGCGGTCTTCACCTGGGTCGACAAGGACGGCGTCACCCACTTCAGTGAGTCCCCGCCGGAGAACGGCTCGGTCAAGGCCCGGCAGATAGAGGTCGAACCGGTACCCGTGGTGGGCGATACCGGTGGAGATGATTATTATTCCGTGGTCCAGCAGCTGGAACGCATGCAGAAACGCCGCCTGGAAAACGAACGGGCCAGGCTGGAGCGCCTCCAGGCCGAGACCGCCGCACGCCAGGCCAAAGCCGCCGAGGCGAAAGCACAGGCGCAGGAAGACCCGAACGGACCGGCACCCGCCATTGTCTATCCGGTACCGGTACCCGTTCACCCGCCCCACCGGCTCGACCAGGACACCCGGCCTCACCCCGACCGTTACCGGAAGGACCGGGACGACAGGAAGCAACCGCCCCCCTACACCCGCAACCCGAAATACAAGCCGGAACCCGAACGCGAATCCGCCCGCCGGCCACGCCCACATCATAAATAAAGGGCCAGGTTGATTTTCTGTTTGGCGGGAAAACCGCTGTGCGCCAGACCGTCGAAAAACAAATCCGCACCCTATAACCTTTGCAAATATAATGATTTAGCGGTTTTCCCCTGGCCGCGGCCTTATACTCCCCCCGGCTGACAGGTTAAAATGCCGGTCCTGCCCGTCTGCCCCGTGTACTGCACAGCATGAGTGACGAAGAAGAAAGCCCGCTGAAGTTTCCCTGCGACTTCCCCATCAAGGCGATGGGCAAGTCCGACTGCAACCTCGACGTGACGGTCGTCGAGATCGTGCGCCGGCATGCCCCTGACCTGCGCGAGGGCGCCACCCGCACCCGCGACAGCAAGCAGGGCAATTACATCGCCGTGACCGTCGTGGTGCGCGCCACCAGCCGCGCGCAACTCGACGCGATCTACCAGGACCTGGTCGATCACGACGACGTCATCATGGCCATCTGAGAGCGGCGCATGTCTGCACTGCTTGACTCAGGTAACGACTACGAGCCCGCGGCGTTGGTGCTGCGCAAGCTGGGTCGGGCGGACTATCAGCAGGTCTGGCGCGACATGCAGGCCTTCACCGCCGCGCGCACCGCCACCACGCCGGATGAACTGTGGCTGCTGGAACACCCGCCGGTATTTACCCTGGGACGCAACGGCAAACGCGAGCACCTGCTCGATACGGGCACTATCCCGGTCATCCAGGTCGACCGCGGCGGCCAGGTCACCTACCACGGCCCCGGCCAGCTGGTGGCCTATACCCTGCTCGATCTCAACCGGCGCGGGCTGGGGGTGCAGTCACTGGTACACCTGCTGGAGCAGGCGGTGATCGACCTGCTGGCGGGCCATGGCGTCGAGGCCCGGCGCCGCCACAAGGCCCCCGGGGTGTACGTGGGAGATCGCAAGATCGCAGCCCTGGGGCTGCGCATCAGGAAGGGCTGCTCATTCCATGGCCTGTGCCTGAACGTGGACATGGACCTGGCGCCCTACTCCATGATCAACCCCTGCGGTTTTGCCGGCCTGCAGGTCACCCAGATGGCCGACCTGGGCATCAGCGCATCGCTAGCCCGAGTCGCCGTGGAATTTCACCAACAGCTCGAACGCCTACTGGACAAGCCGAACAGATGAACAACAGCGAAAAGAAACAGCGTGGCGCGGCCAAGACCGCCCGCATCCCCGTCAAGATCGAGACCACCACCCGGCCGCTGCGCAAGCCGGCCTGGATCCGCGCCAAATCGCCGGCCGATCCGGCCGTCGGCCGACTCAAGGGCGTGCTGCGCGACAACCGCTTGCACACCGTCTGCGAGGAGGCCTCCTGTCCCAATATCGGCGAATGCTTCGCCGGCGGTACCGCCACCTTCATGATCATGGGTGACATCTGCACCCGGCGCTGCCCGTTCTGCGACGTGGCGCATGGCCGCCCCGACCCGCTGGATGCGGATGAACCGGAGAACCTGGGACGTACCATTCGTCAGATGGGGCTGCGTTATGTGGTCGTGACCTCGGTCGACCGTGACGACCTGCGCGATGGCGGCGCCGCGCACTTCGCCAGCTGCATCGAGGCCATCCGCGAACACAGCCCGGAAATCAAGGTAGAGGTGCTGGTGCCGGATTTCCGCGGCCGCATGGACCGTGCGCTGGACATCCTGATCAACTCACCCCCGGATGTCTTCAACCACAATCTGGAGACGGTGCCGAGTCTTTACCGGAAGGTACGCCCCGGTTCGGATTATGCCTGGTCACTCAACCTGCTGAAGCGCTTCAAGGCCCTGCACCCGGAGGTGCCCACCAAGTCGGGCCTGATGCTGGGCGTGGGCGAGACCATCGAGGAAGTGGAGCAGGTGATGCGCGACCTGCGCGCCCATGATTGCGACATGCTCACCCTGGGCCAGTACCTGCAGCCCAGCGTGCACCACCTGCCCGTGGACCGCTACGTGCACCCGGACGAATTCGAGCGCCTCGGCGAGATCGGCCATGACATGGGCTTCACCCATGTCGCCAGCGGCCCCATGGTGCGCTCCTCCTACCACGCCGACCAGCAGGCCCACGCGGCGCTGAAATAAGGATCGCTCCCGCCAGACCGGCTCGGGGCGAGCCGGCGCTGGTGATGATTCTTTATGGCGAAAAAAAGCGACGACCTGCGAATGAACGCAGGCCGTCGCGGTTGTTGCCGAGCCAGCCAATCCCTGGTCCAACCCCGCAAACCCATGCTAGCACTTAATGATCAGTATTTCATTATATTCTTGTGAGCTATTGTGTCGCACAGTCAGGCAATGGCGGTCTGGAAACAATCGGTCATCATGACTGACAAGTGAGCTGGTTACCCCGGCCACCCCGGGAGGTGCCGGCGCGCCTCCTCATCCAGACTGCGCTATCAAGGTAAACGCCGACTCCCAAGGCCGTCTTTTGAAAGCCGGCGCCAGCGTCCGGTTCGCATGACCACCGCGGCAGTGTGCCGGGCCACCAGGGCAGCGTCAGTTCATGTCGCAGGACTCCTTCAACTGGGAGAGTATGATGACGCCGACAAACAGCAGCAGTCCAGCCAGTGGAAAGACATAGGCCATGAAGATTTCAGAAGACAGGAAATTCTGGGTCCAGTTTGCATCCACTGCCGCACCAAGCACTCCGGAAAAAACCAACCCATAAAACAGAAGATTTGCCTTGAACAGGCAACAGCTATTGCATTTATTCACCAAAAAACTACTCCTTGATATTCATCTATGAATGTACAGCTCCACGGGTTTCCATTTCGAACTGGTGGTGTTGACCTCCTGTTTATTTCTATCTGGTTGATTGCAGATACAGCCTTCAACCTTGTGGCCGTATCTTCTCGCGTTCAGCAGCCAGATTATAGCAAGCCTGCAAGACCGTTGACGTTTGATCCAGGTCAATAAACAGCGATAAACATTTTCTGGATACTGGACCTGGAGAACGGTCTGTTCATATCCGCTGATGACGTGATCCTGAACCAGACATATCACCCTCCGCATAGCGCCTCGGGCGTCAACCAAAAAATAAAACAATACTGACGACAACGCCCATCACCAGCGCCAGTACCAGCTTTGACACTACCGTTAGCAGGTTTACATTTCTCCAGTCTGCCTGGTTCATCTGCCTGTCTGCACATACCTGTCGTGAACTCGTAATCATTTCAGCACTCCATTTTGATCTTCCACGCCTGCATCATTACAGATCCGGAGACAAATGAATGTAGGATAGTATTCTCCAGGTATGTAAACTATTCACATTTGTTGATTATCGGCGTAAAGGTGTCAGGAACCTTATTGATATATCCAATTTCTACTTCATCGAGAACCAAAAAGGTTCCTGACACCTTTATCTAACCGGAATGGATATTCTCTGGATCGTACTTGCATTCTTTTTTGGCCTGGGTGTCCGGCAGGTCGGACTACCGCCCCTGGTCGGCTACCTGCTGGCCGGATTCCTGCTTGCCAGCCAGGGGGCGATAGGGGGCGAGGCCGTGCAGCGCTTTGCCGATCTGGGCATCACCCTGTTGCTGTTTACCATCGGTTTGAAGCTCGATATCGGCGGCCTGAAGCAGCCATCGGTCTGGGGGACGGCCAGCGCGCACATGCTGCTCACCGTGTTGCTGTTCGGTGCCGGTCTCTATGCACTGGGCAGTACCGGCCTCGCCGTCGTTTCCGGCCTGGATTTCCCGACGGCCCTGCTGATCGGTTTCGCGCTGAGCTTTTCCAGCACAGTGTTCGCGGTCAAGGTGCTGGAGGAAAAAGGCGAGATGTCGGCGCTGTATGGCCGTGTCGCCATCGGCATACTGATCATGCAGGACATCGCCGCGGTGGTGTTTCTCGCCTTCTCCACGGGCAAGATACCTTCACCCTGGGCGCTGATGCTGCTGGGCTTCATCCCGCTGCGGTTTGCGCTGGCCTGGATCCTGGAACGCTGCGGCCACGGCGAGTTGCTGGTGCTGTTCGGTCTGTCGCTGGCGCTGGGTGGCGCGCAACTGTTCGAACTGGTCAACCTGAAAGGCGATCTGGGTGCCTTGCTGCTCGGGGTGTTGCTGGCAAAACACGCCAAGGCCTCCGAACTGTCGCGCGTACTGTACGGATTCAAGGACCTGTTCCTGGTCGGTTTCTTCCTGAACATAGGGCTTTCCGGCACACCCTCTCTCGCCGAATTCGGCATGGCCATGCTGCTCGCGCTGGCGATACCCCTGAAGGTGGGGCTGTTTTTCTTCCTGCTGACGCGTTTTCGCCTGCGCGCGCGCACCTCGATGCTGACCGCGCTGGGACTGGCGAACTACAGCGAGTTCGGGCTGATCGTCGGCGCCATTGGTGTATCGAGTGGCTGGCTGGACAGCGGGTGGTTGACCATTATCGCCATGGCACTGTCGATCACCTTCATCCTGGCCTCACCGCTGAATACCGCTGCCCACGATATCTACATGCGCATCCGCACCCGCCTGAAACACTACGAGCATCCACAACGGCTGCCCGAGGAACGGCCGATCGATGTGGGCGATGCGCGCATCCTGATCTTTGGTATGGGACATGTCGGCGCAAGCGCCTATGACAACCTGCAGAAGAAATTCGGCCAGGACGTCACCGGTGTCGATCTGGACGCCAGGACCGTTGCCAGTCACCGCAGCGCCGGGCGCAAGGTTGTACTCGGCAGTGCCACCGACCCGGATTTCTGGTCTCGCCTGCACCTCACAGACACCCGCATCGAGCTGATCCTGCTGGCGTTACCCAACCACCAGGAGGACCTGCAGGCGGCCCGGGAACTGGCCGAGGCCGGCTACCATGGAAAGATCGCCGCCACGGTCAAGTTTGACGACGAGGTCGAGGCCCTGCAGCAGGCCGGTATACATGCGGCATTCAACCTGTATGCGGAGGCGGGGTCGGGATTCGCGGAACATGCCTCCGGGCTGCTGACCGGGCAGCCCGAAACCGGCTAGCGGGCCGTCATCGCGACCTCAGGGACCGCTGGCGGTCAGGCCTGCACTGCCCTTTTCCGGCCCTGACCGGGGCGCGGGTGCCGATGCTGCGGTTGTGAGCGGGAATCGCTGGACTTGCGCCGCACGTGCTTGTGCCCGCCGGAGCGCCCGGCACCATTGCGCCCGTTCTGGATGGGCTCTGCCCGAATAGCGGGATCCGGCGCATAACCTTCCAGGACCACCTTGGGGATCTCGCGTTTCAACAGCCGTTCGATATCCCGCAGCAGCTTGTGCTCATCCACACACACCAGTGACATCGCCTCACCCTCGTTGCCGGCGCGGCCGGTGCGGCCAATGCGGTGTACATAGTCCTCCGGTACGTTGGGCAGTTCGTAGTTCACTACATGGGGCAGCTGGTCTATATCCAGGCCACGGGCCGCGATATCGGTGGCGACCAGCACCCGCAGCTTCCCGCTCTTGAATCCGGCCAGCGCACGGGTACGGGCACCCTGACTCTTGTTGCCGTGAATGGCGGCAGCGCTCAGGCCGTCCTTGTCCAGTTGCTGGGCCAGACGGTTGGCGGCGTGCTTGGTGCGCGTGAATACCAGCACCTGGCGCCAGTTGCGCGAACCGATCAGGTGGCTCAGCAACTCCCGCTTGCGCCGCTTGTCCACCGGGTGAACCACCTGCTGGATCAGCTCGGCGGTGGTGTTGCGGCGTGCCACCTCGATCAGTACGGGGCGATTGAGCAGTCGGTCGGCAAGCTGCTTGATCTCGCTGGAGAAGGTGGCGGAGAACAGCAGGTTCTGGCGGGCGCCGTTCCCGGGCAACAGGGCAAGCACCCTGCGGATGTCGTGGATGAAGCCCATATCCAGCATCCGGTCGGCCTCGTCCAGCACCAGGATTTCGACCTGGGACAGATCCACCGTCCTCTGACCGGCATGATCCAGCAGCCTGCCCGGCGTAGCCACAAGGATATCCACGCCGCGGCGCAGTTTTTCTATTTGCGGATTGATCTTGACCCCGCCGAAAATCACGGCCGATTGCAGCGGCAGGTGGCGGCCGTAGGTCTTCACGCTGTCCTCTACCTGGGCCGCCAGCTCCCGGGTCGGGGTGAGGACCAGGGCCCGCACCGGTCGACGCCCCTTTTTGGTGGGGCTTGCGCTCAGCCGTTGCAGTAGCGGCAGCGTGAAGCCCGCCGTCTTGCCGGTACCGGTCTGGGCGCCGGCCAGAATATCCTTGCCGTCCAGGATGACGGGGATCGCCCGGCGCTGGACAGGGGTGGGTTCAGTGTAGCCCTGCTCGCTGATGGCGCGCAGGAGTCCGGCCGAAAGGCCGAGGGTATCGAATGACATAGGGAGTACACTCCAGTCTTGCCCTCCCGATAACAGCATCTGCTGGCGGGAGCCGGTCCGGGCTGGATTAAGGGAATTCTTGTTTCAGCGGGAGGCCCTGCCCTGGCCCTGATATGCAGGGGGGAGGGGGCGGAGCGAACGGCCCAAGAGTATTTCCGGCGACCTCTGGATCGCTAGGGGTGCTAACCGGTCAAGCACCCGGAAGCGACGCACTATACCAGAAACTCGCACTAGCGCTCCTTTTTCTTGCGCTTTTTCGCCTTGTGCCCGCCCTTTTTCTTCCCCCCGGGCTGGTCCAGCCGTGAAATATTCAGGCGTTGACCGCACACCCGGACCTTCTTGAGGTCCTGGAACACCTCTTTGGGCATGCCGACGGGCAGGTCGACCAGGCTGAAGTCCGGGTGGATATCGATCGAGCCGATGTGCTGGCCGTCCAGCCCCGCCTCATTGGCAATGGCGCCGACGATATTGCCCGGCTTGACGTCGTGCCGGTGACCGACCTCGATACGAAACCGTTCCATGCCTTTGGCTGCCCGGGTCTGCAGCTTGCGCTGCCGCTGCCCGCCCCGTTCCTTACGCTGCCCGCGCTCCGGCCGTGAATCAACATCGCGGCGCGCGGGCCTGGGTTTATCGGGCTGCAGCAGCAATTGCCGATCACCGATGGAGATCCGGGCCAGGGCCGCGGCGATCTCCAGCGCCGGCACATCGTGCTCCTGCTGGTACTGTTCGACCAGGCTCTGCATGAAATCCAGTTCACCGGCGGCCAGGGTATCGCTGATGCCCTGCTTGAAGGCGGCGATCCGCTTGTTGTTGACCACCTCGGTCGAGGGCAGTTCCAGTGGCTCGATCTTCTGGCGTGTCGCCCGCTCAATGGTGCTGAGCATCCGCCTCTCCCGGGGCGCGACAAACAGGATGGCATCCCCCTGGCGGCCGGCCCGGCCGGTACGGCCGATGCGATGAATATAGGCCTCGGAATCATAGGGGATGTCGTAATTGATCACGTGGCTGATCCGCTCCACGTCCAGGCCACGGGCGGCGACATCGGTGGCCACCAGGATATCCAGTGAGCCCTTTTTCAGACGTTCGACCATCTGTTCCCGGCTTTTTTGGGGCATATCACCGTTCAGCGCCGCAGCCGCGTAGCCCCGGGCCTCCAGCCGTTCGGCCAGTTCCGTGGTGGCGGTCTTGGTACGGACGAACATCAGCAGGGCATCGAAGGGCTCCACCTCCAGGATCCGGGTCAGTGCGTCCAGCTTGTGCAAACCACTGACCAGCCAGTAGCGCTGGCGGATGGTCGCGGCAGTGGCGGTGCGGGTCTTGATGGCGATCTCCTGCGGATCGCGCAAATGACGCCGTGCAATACGCTGGATCTCTTTCGGCATGGTCGCCGAAAACAGCGCCATTTGCCGCTGGGCCGGTATCTGCTCCAGGATCCACTCGACATCATCGATGAATCCCATGCGCAGCATCTCATCCGCCTCATCCAGCACCAGCGCCTGCAGGGCATCCAGTTTGAGCGTGCCCTTGCGCATGTGATCCATCACCCGCCCCGGGGTACCGACCACCACATGCACGCCCCGCTTCAGCTGGCGTATCTGCACGCCATAATCCTGGCCGCCATAGATCGGCATCACGTGGAACCCTTTAATATGGGAGGCATAACGCTGGAAGGCCTCGGCCACCTGGATCGCCAGTTCGCGGGTGGGGGCAAGCACCATCACTTGTACCTGTCGGCGCTCGATAACAATTCGCGCCAGCAAAGGCAGGGCAAAGGCGGCGGTCTTGCCGGTGCCGGTGGGGGCATGTCCCAGCAGGTCCAGCCCCTGCAGCAGGTGGGGAATGGCCTGTGCCTGGATCGGGGAGGGGGTCTCATACCCGACCTCATCGAGCGCGCTCAATAACGGGGCAGGCAACTTCAGGTCGCGGAAGCTGGAGACAGCGGGACTGGGATCGGACATCGGGATTCCTGGTGAGCATAAAAGACGCGGCCATGGGCGTGGCCGGGCGACGCAGTATAATCCCTGTCCAGTGATTACCATAGCCCCGCCGGGAAGATGATGAATCTAAAACAAATCTGGGTCGACGCCGACGCCTGCCCGAAGGTCATCAAGGAAATCCTGTTCCGGGCCGCGGAGCGGGTGGGCGTGCCGGTAACCCTGGTTGCCAACCAGCCCCTGCAGGTTCCCGGGTCTCGCTATATCCGTTCCATCCAGGTGGCCGCCGGTTTTGATGTCGCCGACAATCACATCGTCCGGCAGGCGCAAGCCGGCGACCTGGTAATAACCGCCGACATCCCCCTGGCCGCAGAGGTCATCGCCAAGGGCTGCCTGGCCCTGAATCCGCGCGGCGATCTCTACACCGAAGACAACATCCGCCAGCGCCTGAGCATGCGGGACTTCATGGACACCCTGCGCAGCAGCGGGGTGGATACCGGGGGACCGGCGGCGCTCAGCCAGGCCGACCGCCAGGCCTTTGCCAACCAGTTGGACCGCATGCTGACAGGCTAGAAGACCAGGGAGACTGCGGCGGACACAGGCAGCCTTGTTGACTGCATCACACGTTACTGATCCACAATACCTGGTAGGGTCGCAGCTCCAGTATTTCGTCGGCCTCGTCACAGGTCCGGCCGCTGATCAGGTCCTTCCAGCTATCCGTCACAATCAGGTTGAGATCGTGGAGCAGGAATGACTGGGGCTGGTTGCTGATGTTGTAGATACAGAAGATGCTCTGGCGACGGTCCATGCTTTGCCGCCAGAAGCCGAAGATCTCTTCACCCATGTGCAGGGTGAACTGGGTGGCGTTGGGATGGAACGCGGCCTGCTGCTGGCGTATCCGGATAATCTGCTTCAGCCGGTTGAAGACCTGGTGATGCTCGGACTCCTCGTCGGCCAGGCTGTCCTGCAGGGCCGCATAGTCCCACTGGTGCCGGTTGATGGAGCGGTTCTGCCCGGTGCGCTCCACCTTCCCGTCATCATTCCGGGTACCCAGCAGGCTGTGGATGTAGATCGCCGGCACCCCCTCGAGGGCGAGCATGATGGCGTGGGCACAGATGAAACGCTCTATGCCCCAGGCATCCGGACCACGGGTCGTGCCCTGCAGGGCATCGAACAGCGCGATATTGATCTCGTAGGGTTGCTTGATGCCGCTGTCGGCGGTTCGCCAGGAGATCTTTCCGTCGAAGCGCTGCATGGTGTTGACGAGGGTGGCGATCTCCTCGTCGTCGAGCAGGCCCTCGGCAGGGCGCAGCCCGATACCGTCATGCGAGGCGATAAAGTTGAAATACGCCGTACCGTTCTGGGCCGGCGGCATGCTCATCTGCCACTGCTTCAGATAACGGCAATTCCCGGTCACCAGGGTGTTGAGCAGCAGCGGCGGCAGGGAAAAATTGTAGATCTGGTGCGCCTCGTTGGCATTGCCGAAGTAACTCAGGTTCTCGCGGTTGGGGATATTGGTCTCGGTAATCAGAATGGCATCAGGCCGGACGTGCTCGATGAGCGTACGCAGCAGCCGCACCACCTCGTGGGTCTCGGGCAGGTTCAGGCAACTGGTGCCGATTTTTTTCCACAGGAAGGCGACCGCGTCCAGGCGGAAAATACGCACACCCGCATCGAGATAAAAGCGAATGATACGCATGAATTCCTTCATCACCGTCAGGTTCGTGAAATCGAAATCCACCTGGTCATGGCTGAAGGTGCACCAGACATGCCTGACCCCGGCGGCCGTTTCGGTCTCCCTCAGCAGCGGACTGGTGCGGGGCCGCACGACCTGCGACAGCGCGGCATTTGCCGGCGCGACAAGAAAGTAGTCGTGACCTGGCCCCTTGCCCTTGACGAAGTTTTCAAACCACTGGCTCTGGCTGGAACAGTGATTGATCACCAGGTCGGCCATCAGGTCATAGTCAGCGGCGATAGCACGGATATCGTCCCAGTCACCCAGGTCGTCCCTGACCGCGTAGAAGTCCTGCACCGCGAAACCGTCGTCGGAGCTGTAGGGGAAAAACGGCAGTATGTGCACGGCGCTGACGACCTCGCCGGCGGAACTGTGGAGGAAGCGGTTCAGGGTCCTGAGCGGCCTTTCGCCCTCTTCCACAATGCTGTCAGCGTAGGTGATCAGCGTGACATCGTGTTCGTCCCAGTGGTTCCGGTGCGGCATCGGCTCCTCGCAGTGCGCGGGCAGCCGCAAGATCTCGAGCAGTTCACCCGCAAGTGCATCGAGTACCTCCCGGGGAACCTCCACTGACTCGTAGATGACCTCGAGGTGGCGCAGGACCTTCTGTTGCAGAAGCTCGAGCTGTTCAGGTGCGGGGTTCATGCGAGCGCTCATCCGGAGAATTCTGCCGTGTCTTCCTCGACCGCCCGGTAGAGCCGCTCGAACACGTCGGGCATGGCATTCTGGACCCGGTTCCAGGCAGGGATGAAGGGCGTCTCCATGGGGTTCTCGAGAAACACCTGGCCCGCCTCCATGATGTTGCCGGCGAACATCTCCACGGCCTGCTCTTCCTCGTGGATTTCGATGGACAGGCCGTTCATCAGGGCATCATTGCGGTAGGTCTCGACGAAATCCAGCCCGATCCGGTAGTAGGTGGCCTTGAGCGTGCGGAAGGTCTCCGGGGTGAACACGACACCCTCCGTCGCCAGCTTGCGGAACAGGGCCTTGGAGATGTCGATCGACATCTTGGACAGGCCGACACGCTGGTCATCCAGCGACAGCGCCTGGTGCTTGTGATCGTAGATCCCTGCGATATCGACCTGGCAGAGACGGTTGTGGGCATAGTTGCGGTGCATCTCGGACAGCACGCCGATCTCCAGGCCCCAGTCACTGGGGATACGCAGGTCGATAAGCACGTCGCGCCGGAAGGAAAACTCGCCCGCCAGCGGATAACGGAAGGTGTCCATGTAATCCAGGTAATCGTTGTTGCCGATGACGCGTTTCAGGGCCCGCAGCAGGGGCGTCACCAGCAGACGGTTGACGCGACCGTGGATCCTGCCGTCCGCGACGCGGGCATAGTAGCCCTTGCAGAATTCGTAATTGAAGGTGGGGTTGGCGACCGGGTAGATCAGGCGCGCCAGCAATTCACGACTGTAGGTGACGATGTCGCAGTCATGCAGGGCGATCGACTCGGCCCTGCCCGAGGCCAGGATATAACCCATGCAGTACCAGACATTGCGCCCCTTGCCGTGCTCACCCGGCGCCAGCCCGAGTTCCTGCAACTCGGCATCCAGCGCCGTCAGCCGCGGGCCGTCGTTCCACAATACCCGGTGGTGCTGGGGCAGGTCCGAGAAGAACCGGAGGGCATGACGGTACTGTGCCTCGTCCGCCCGGTCGAGCCCGATCACGATTTCCGAGAGATAGGGGACCTCCCGAATGCGCGCGACGATCTCGGGCAGGGCCGCGCTCTCGAGTTCCGAGTAAAGGGAGGGCAGCAGCAGGCCCAGCGGGCGCTGCTTGCCGAACCGCAGCAGGTCGGTCTCGAGGTCAGCCAGCGGCCGGCTCGAGATATTATGCAGGGTCGTGATAATGCCATTCTGGTGAAAATCGGCCATTAGAATCCTTTCGTCTTTTCAGATCTGCGGGCAATTGTAACCCGGTGCGGAACCGAGCACGCGCCTGACGCCCTCGACCCAGCCGGCGGGACCCGGGAGAGTGGACCGCAGCGTCTTTTGCTGCCGTGAAAGTGAAGGCGGCTCGTTCACGGGCGAGCGAATCACCAGGGCGATGTCGGCCGCCTCCAGCATGGCGATGTCATTATCACTGTCGCCAATGGCCAGGGTCGTCAGGGCCTGACCCGGCAGCGCAGCCCGGTATTGCGCCGTCAGCCACGCAAGGGCCGTGCCCTTGTTGCACTCGCCGGAGACGTGCAGGAAGCGGCCGCCCTGCAGGACGGTCGCACCCAGGGACTGCAGTCGCGTGATGAAGACCTGCCTGTCTTCCTCGCTGCCCTGCCAGGCCAGGGGTTCACCATAGCGACGCTGCGCGGCGAGTGACGCCGTCTCCCGGTCCAGCCCCGTCATTTGCATAATGCCCTCAACACCGGCCTGTTCGAAGCTGGTGTAACTGCCGCCGTATTCCCCGTCCAGGTTTGCAAGCAGCGACTGCCAGTGGGCCCGGGGCCGGGTGAAGGCCTTGACCCAGTACCCGTCGTTGAATTGGCAGTCGTCCGGTTGAACAGGAAAATAACCCGCCGGAATCAGCACGCCGGCACCGTTTTCGATAATGAAGGGATGCCGGTTGTTAAGTTCGACCCGCAAGGCCAGCATTTCGGGCAGCGTCTTGCTGGTCGCCGGGATGACCGGTATCTGCAGCGCCTCCAGTTCCGCCAGCAGCGCATCCGCCACGGCATGACTGTAGTCGTGATGGTCCAGCAGGGAGCCATCGAGGTCGGTAAAGATCAGCAGGCAGTTATCCATGACGGTAAACAGCGAATTGTCTACAGGCAGGTCCCCAGGATATTGAACATGTCATCACGGATTCTCATGCCATGTACAAGTGCCGTGGGAGGCAGGAGAAGGTGAGACCGCGAAACGGTCGAGAGGCTGGCCCGGGCCAAGCCGGGAACGGCCAGCGAAGCAATCTCCCTGGAACATAGGTCGCATATTACAGGCTGCTGCATCACTGTACGCCTCCGAATGACGATCCAAACAAACACCCCTACCCTACGCATGCCCTCTGACCAGACAAGTTCCTGTTCAGGATTCCGACCGCCTGAGTAACACCGTCCGGCGCGGGCGGTTCCGGCAGGTCTCGCTGCCAAAGATCCTGCAATGCCGCGGCGAACTCGCCGGCCTGAAACTGCGCGACGCTGATTTCCTCCAGCGCCCCGTGCTTTCGCGCCCATTCATTCAGGTGCGGGGTCTCCGGCCAGTCGCGACGTGCCAGTGTCAGGATCGGCACGGCGTTACACACGGCCTCGGTGTAGGTCCCGTACCCCGGCTTGGTGAGTACGGTATCGGCCGAGGCCAGCGTATCGATGAAAGACAGCGACAGGTCGCCGGCTGCGAACCAGTCATCGCGCGCATGCGTTGGTGACTGCGGAAACAGCCAGGCCACCCCCGGCAGCCGCGGCCAGTTCGCCAGCGGCAGGGCGCTGTCGATGCCGCCCAGCGCAACCAGCACCACCCGCGTATCCGGCGCCAGCCCGAGTTGCTCGCGCAGGGCACGCCGGTCGCGGCGACCGCGGCGCGCAATGGGGCCGATGGCCCGGTAGTTGCCCAGCTCCGGCATCGGCAGGGCAGGTTGCGGCGCGAGGAAACAGTCCGCGGCACGGTAACCCTCTCGAATCTGCGCCAGGACCGCCTGCAGGGCGGGATCACTACCAGCGTAGGCGGCCAGGATGGTGGCCCAGTTAAGCGAGCACAGCGCCACCGCCGGGATGGCAGCGCGTTGTGCGGCAAGCAGCAGGCGATAGGGGATATTGGCCAGCAGCAGGTCGGGTGCCAGCGCCTGCAGTTGACCGACATCCGCCTGCAGGGCGGACTCCCAGTCTTTGTGGAAGGCCTGGAAGACGGGCACGGCACGCGCCGCGTCCACTTCCCAGGCACTGCGCATGGGCAAGACCGGGTCGATCGCCTGCGGCAGGTAGGTGAACTCAGGGACCAGCCGCTGCGCCAGCACGGCCTGCGACAGCTCGCTCATCACCGTCAGCCTGAGTGTCGGCAGTTGCTCATGCAGGCGGTTCAGCACCGGGGCGCACTGGGCGAGGTGACCGTAACCGTGCCCGGACAGGGCCAGCAGCACATGCGGGGCGTGCGACATGGCGCCTGCCGTCAACCGCTTTCCGGGAGCAGGCGCTCCATCAGGTAGCCCAGGCAATCCTGGCGGATAATCCGCTCGTCCAGCGTGAACATGGACGGCATAAAGGGCCGGGTCGTGACCAGCGCGTTCTCGCGGATACGGAAGTAACGCTCCTGTACCGGCCGGCCGTTCTCGTCGCGCACGTCCAGCTCCAGTGCATCACCGCCCTGCAACCAGCCCAGCTGGGTACCGGCCGGCAGTTCCCGGAAGTTCATGTGATCGATGGCGTCGACCAGGCGCAGGTCGGCGGTGTCGTCCGAGAACCCGAAACTGACGTGCTCCGGGATCTTCACCGTGGCCACGGTGTGGAACAGGTCGATGTCGTGTGAGTGCACCGGCTCCCGCGACAGTTCGCTCAGTTTCAGGCAGGCCTCGATGTAGTCACGGGCGTGCTCCACGCCGTACTTGTGGCTGGGCTTGCCGCACTCGATGGTGACCGCCGGACAGATATGCGACATGGCCATCGACTGCACGCCCAGGGGACGGATGAAATACACCACGGTGCGACTGAACAGTGCCGCGAGATGCAGGAACTGGTTGTCGATGCGGTTGATACAGGCATAGTGCGGGTTGATGCCACTGTTGTTATGCAGATCGACGCTGGCGAATGCCTGCCGCTCCCCCATGATGTCCACCACCTGCCGCATCATGTCCACTTCGGGCCCATCCATGTATTCGGTCCCTGGCCAGATGCGGTTGTAATCCAGCTGCTCATCCAGCCGCCGCAGTCCATAGCGGGCAGCGGCCACGTTGCCGATCAGCACCGACAGGGCGCGCGGTAATTCGCGTTCGCGGTAATCACGCAGCAGGGCCTGCAGGGCGTAATAGCCGGTATCCTCGTTGCCGTGCGACAGCACGGTGACGAACAGCGGCTCAGGGCGACGCCCCGGCAGGTGCATAAGCGTCGGCCCGCCCAGCAAGTCCTGCAGATCGGACACCCCGGCTTCCAGCAGCCCCTCGGGGAGGGTTTCAATTTCATTCAACATTAGCGGTTCTGGTTTTTTCGCGCATCAATCCACTGCTGTCCAACATTATTCCTGCTCCCCTTCAAGGGGAAAAGGTAAGCAAGTGGGGTGAGGAATAGGATTTTTAACTGCTTGATTTTCCACCCCTCACCCTACCCTCTCCCACTCATGGGAGAGGGAAATATTTTGATTAATGAAAGGTGTCAGGAACCTTTTCGTCGTGCCACGGGAAAAGGTTCCTGACACCTTTATTTCCCGCAGCAAGCCGGATCGAGCGGCTCTGGTCAGGCCGCTCTGTCCGTCGGCTTTCCGCTGGAATTCAGCCGGGTTGGCGGCCTGATTATATTCCCAAAACTCGCGTTTAAATTTCATCATTTGCGCCGTTTATCCGCGATCAAGTCTCCATTCATGCACTGGCGCACCCGTTTCCTGACGCCGATAATAGGCCTCGGTCAGTGCCTCCATACCGGCCCCGTGACGCGCCACATAGGCGCGTTGCCAGGCCGACCCGGTCTGGCCGTTGCGCACCCGCCCCTCGATAATGCCGAGATAGCGCTCGATGTCAGCCGCCTCGATCTCCAGGACCTCCAGGCCGCTGCGCGCCAGCGGCAGCAGGCGCTCCAGGATCAGCGCCCGGATCGGCCCCTTTTCGCCGTCCAGCCAGGTCACCGGCGCCTCCAGACTGTGGCGCGCCGCGGTGTAGAAGTTATCCCGCGCCCGGTCAAAGGGGAGCAGCTGTTCCGGCGGGGTCTCGGCATCGATCAGCGCCCGGCTCAGTCCGAAAAAGAAGGCGGCATTGGCGATCACGTCCACCACGCTGGGCCCGCCGGGCACGACGCGGTGCTCGATGCGTATATGCGGTATGCCGTCGTAATCGAATCCGATCAAAGGACGGTTCCAGCGCCAGATGGTCCCGTTATGCAGGCGCAGGTGCGACATCTGTTCCAGCCCTTCCTGGAAGGTCATGGGCAGCAGAACGGGATAGTGTTCCTCGTTTTCCGTAAAACATTCGAAAATCGACTTGCGCGCGTAGCCCGAACCGAAGGTCACGCGCCGCAGCGGACCGTGACTGGCCCCGGCAATTCCGCCCACCGAGACCGACTGTTCGAACAGCGGGATCCGGGTTTCGTCCCAGAGGTCGTGGCCGAACAGGTAGGGCGAGTTGGCGGCCAGCGCCACCATGGGCGCGGACATAACGATCGAGGCGTTGTAGGCGCGCAGGGCATCGCGTGGATGCACCTTGAGATGCAGCTGGAATGAGGTCGTGGCCGATTCGAGCATGACGCTTTCGTGCACCGTCCTGAGGTGCTCGCGTCCGTGGATATCGAGCTCCAGCGGGCGCCCCTCGCGCAGGCGCAGCACCTGTTCGTTGAGGGCCCGGTAACGCTTCATGTCCGACATATTGACCGGGTCGAGGTCGGCTTGACGCACCGTGGGCAGGATACCGATCATCATAAGGCGCGTATCCAGCTCCGCCGCCACCCCCCGGCAGCGCGCCCAGGTCGCGCCCAGGCTGGCCTCGAAGCGGCTCAGCGCAGAGCCCCACAGATGCTGGGGATAGTCGTTCAGCTCCACGTTGAAGCGCGCCAGCTCGGGCACCACCATGGGGCTGTCGAGCCGCGCCAGGAATTCCTGGTTGATGGCCGCCGGTCGCGCATCGCGACCGATCAGCCAGGCCTCCAGCTCGAAGCCGCCCATGCGCTCGCGCGGCGAGAAGATTCCCTGCCTGAACCACTCGCCCAGCAGGGTGGTCTCCTCGCGCAGCGCCCTGGCATAACGTGCGAAGTCTTCCGGGGTGAAATGCGCTTCACGGATTTCCTGGCCCATAATCAGAACCCTCGCGGGATCGCTGTCTCGAACTGGTTCACTGCAGGTTGATGACGGTTTCGTTGACGGCCTCCAGCCGCTCCGGGGTCCCGATATCGAACCAGGTCCCGGTGTAATGCTCGCCGCTGACCCGGCCGGCATCCATGGCCTCGCGTAACAGCGGCGCCAGGGGAAAGGCACCCGGCAAGCACGCATCGAACAGTTCGCGCCGGTAAACCCCGATGCCGCTGTAGGTCAGCATCCAGGGCCCCTGCTGCGCGACCTGGCCGGCGGTCAGGGCAAAATCGCCGCCCGGGTGATGCTCCGGGTTATCGACCAGCACCAGGTGCGCCAGCCCCGCGGGCGCGGCCGGCAGGGTCGCGAAGGGGAAATCGGTCCAGATATCGGCGTTCACTACCAGGAAGGGCGCGTCCCCGAGCAGCGGCAGGGCGTTATGGATCCCGCCGCCGGTCTCCAGCGCCCCCGCGGGTTCCGCGGAATAGTCGATCTGCACCCCGTAGGCGGCCCCGTCGCCGAGGGCCGCGACCAGCTGGTTACCGAGGTGGGCGTGGTTGATCACCAGCTCCCGGATGCCGGCCCGGGCCAGGGCATGGATATGGCGCTCGATCAGGGTCTGGCCACCGATGCGCAGCAGGGGCTTGGGGATACGGTCCGTGAGGGGGCGCATCCGCTCACCGCGTCCCGCGGCAAGTATCATGGCTTTCATAGACTGCAAGTGTCTGTTCCTTAATGCCGGTCGCTGCTGACTGCGTCACACAACGCGATATGCAAGCAAGTGTAACATCACCTTTATCCGGCACCCGCGGCACCCTATAATGCCGCCAGATTCAGGATTCTACCCAAGAGGAATAACAGGCCATGAAATCAGCACAGCTCATCAAAGCAACACTCCTCGCCGCGCTTGCCGGCGGGCTCATCGGCTGTACCACCATCAACCCCTATACCGGCGAACAGCAGACCAGCAAGGCCGCCATGGGTGCCGGCATCGGTGCCGCGGCCGGCGCCGTGGTCGGCGCCATCAGCGGCGACGACTCCAAGGAACGCCGCAAGCGTGCCCTGATCGGCGCCGGGGTCGGCGCCCTGGCCGGTGGCGGCATCGGCTACTACATGGATGTCCAGGAGGCCAAGCTGCGCCAGCAGCTCGAGGGTACCGGCGTGGGCGTCACCCGCATAGGCAATGAAATCATCCTCAACATGCCGGGCAACATCACCTTCGCGACCGACAGCGCCAACATCAATGCGAACTTCTACGATGTACTCAACTCGGTGGGACTGGTGCTGAAGGAATTCGAGAAGACCGTGATCATCGTGGCGGGGCACACTGACAGCACCGGCGCGGACAGCTATAACCAGCAGCTCTCCGAACGCCGCGCCGGCAGTGTCGCGGGCTACTTGCGCAGCCAGGGTATCACCGACATGCGCATTATCGTCGAGGGCTACGGCGAGTCACGCCCGGTCGCCTCCAATGACACCGCACAGGGCCGCCAGATGAACCGGCGCGTGGAACTGACCCTGTCACCGGTCACCCAGTAATCACCCCGTAGCCCGGATAGCGGCCGCCAGGCCGCTATCCGGGAATTTCCGTCCCTACTCAGAGTCGCGCGACGACTTCCTGCTCGATGAACTCGCCCAGCCCTGCCAGCTCCGCGTAGCGCGACGTGACCTCTGTCACGTAGCCCAGCGTGCGCGGGATATCGGCGAGATAGTTGGGCTTGCCGTCGCGGTGATTGAGCCGGGCGAAGATGCCGGCCGCCTTGAGATGGCGCTGCACCCCCATCAGGTCAAACCAGCGCAGGAACTGCTCCGGATCTTCATCCTCATGTCGCAGAATGCCGGACTGCAGCGCCAGCTCCTGGTAGCCCAGTGCCCAGTCCTCGACCCGTGCACGTGGCCAGCTGATATAACAATCGCGCAGCAGCGACACCAGGTCATAGGTCACCGGGCCGATTACGGCATCCTGAAAATCCAGGATGCCCGGATTGTTCTGCCCGGCCACCATCAGGTTGCGCGAATGATAGTCGCGGTGCACGCATACCTGCGGTTGGCCAAGGGCATTCGCTGCAAGCAAAGCAAAGGCCCCGTCCAGCAGCGCTGACTGCGCGTCGTTCAGGGCAATACCCAGGCGTCTGCCGACCAGCCAGTCCCGGAACAGGCCCATTTCATTCATCAACAGGGTCCGATCATAGTCCGGCAGCATAGCGCCCGCCGGTGCACAGGCCTGGATGGCCGCCAGAGCACCCAGGGCATCGCCATACAGGCGATCGGCACTCCCGCTGTTCAAGGCATCCAGATAGAGCCGGCTGCCCAAGTCCGACAACAGGAGAAATCCCTGCTCGAGATCCACGTCGATGATCTCGGGGACGTTCAGACCGACATCGAAAAACATGCGCGCCACCCGGATATAGGGCGCGCTGTCCTCCTTGTCCGGCGGGGCATCCATGACAATAAGACTGGCGCCCCCATGGGCGACCCGGAAGTAACGGCGGAAACTGGCGTCTGTGGAGGCCGGCTTCAGGGTGTAGTCGCTGAAGGCAAGCTCGTCCTCAAGCCATCGCTTCAGGGCTTCGATCCGTTGGGGCACAGTGAGGAATCCATTGCTGAGTATCGGGGGGCGTGAACGCGCCATTATAGGCAGAGGCACCCGGCCCGTGCACGCTGGCGGCCCGTTTGCCCCCTCAATCAGGCCGGCCGGCAGCCGCTACAGACCCTGGCGCCCCGATAAATCCGCGCCCGGGACGAACGGGACGACAACGCGTAGCCACGCCACACCCCTTGAATGCGTCAGCATATTGACATGATGTCCACGGCAATCTGCAAAAACGGGCCCCTTATGAATCAAATTTTTGACGTCCGCACCCCAGAGGCGCTTGATTAATCAATAATTTCATATAGATACGTATTATGGCAGGAAAATTGCTTTTTTATTGACAGGAAATAATACGCGAAATTCGAGGAGTGGAGTAACCCTGTGCGAGCCCTGTTAAATAACGAGCCGGACCTGATTGGCGCCCCGCCGCTGGCGGAGACCGGTGCGACGCAGCCCGGGGCATGGGCACGCCAGCCCACCTACCAGCAGGTCAACCTGTACCAGCCGGTATTCCGCCAGGCACCCAAGATCTTTTCCGCCGTGACCCTGCTGCAGATCCTGGCAGCCGTGACGCTGCTGCTGCTCGGTATCTATATGCATGCCCAGATCAAGCTCGCCGGCCTGCAGCGTACCGCAACGGCACTGGGCCAGCAGCATGAACAACTCGAGGCACAACTGACCGCACTGGAGGTGATTGAGCAGCCCGCTGGAGACGGACCCCTGGAGGCGGAAATCAGCGCCCTGCAGGACACCGCACTGGAACACAGCAATCTACTCGACAGGATCGAGCAGTTGTCCATCAAGCCCAATCCGGGTTTCGGGGCCTTCCTCGAAACCCTGGCCCGCCACACCCTCCCGGGACTTTGGCTGACCGGGATCGAAATCAGCGAAGCTGGCGACGTGGAATTGCGCGGCACCGCCAGGGACCCGCAGCTGGTGCCCCGTTACCTGCAGCAGCTGCCTGAGGGACCTCGCTTCAAGTCCTTGCGCATGGGCTCGGTGAACATCATTCGGCATACGTCCGACAAACCGGAAATCAATTTTGTACTGGATAGTTCGGAATCGGGATGGGGGCGGCAGTGAAAGCACGACTGACACAGCTGGCCAGCCGTATCGACGCCCTGCACCTGCGCGAACGTGCCCTGCTGTTACTGGCCGGGGTTGCCATGGTCTTCATACTGGTTGACACCCTCGGCCTGCAATCGACATACCGACAACAGCAGCAAAGCCGGCAGGAGATCGACGACTGGGAACAGCAACTCGCCACCCTGAGCGCACGCTCGCAGCTGCTGTCCACCCCGGAAGGCTCCCGCTCACAGCAGGAATTCGAGCAGGAACGCAAACGCCTGCAGGAGGAAATCGCCGGACTCGAGGCAAGACTGCAAGGGCAGCTGGGCGTGCTGTTGCAGCCCGAGCAGGCGGTACGGGTTCTCGAGCAGGTACTCGGTCCTGACCAGGAACTGGAATTGACCCGGGTGGATGCCGTCGGTCGACCGCTGAACACAACACTAGTGCAGGATGACGGCAGCGTCTCCGAATCGGCGATCGGGCGCTACGAATTGCGGCTGCAGCTGCAAGGCAGCTATCTCGCCACGCTCAGGTACCTGCGGGCACTCGAGACCCTGCCCTGGAAATTTTTCTGGGAAGAGCTGAATTTCGAAGTGCTGGAGTATCCGCTGGCACAGGTGACGCTCGACCTCTACACCCTGGGGCTCCTGGAGGGATGACAGCACGATGAACAGACTGCTGCAAACAGGAATTATTGCCATGCTGGCGATACCCGTCCAGGTGCCGCCGCTGCCGGCAGCCGCACTGCAGGACCCGACGCGGCCCACCCCTGGTGCGCTGTTCCTGTCGCCTTCAGCCCCCCGCCCCGCCGCCGATACATGGGTCCTGAACTCCACGCTGGTCGCAAACGACCGGCGTGTTGCGGTAATCAACGGCACCCATGTGAGCGAGGGCGAATCGATCGGCGGCGCACGCGTGCTCAGGATCGGCAAAAGCGATGTTCTGATACAGGCACCCGGACGCCAGCTCACCCTGCAACTGATCCCTGACACCTTGAAGATGAGGCCATGAACAGCAACACATACAAAAAGACATATCGGGTGTTGCCGCTGCTGAGCCTGCTGCTGGCGGCCTGTCAGACCGTGCCGGTGGAAAACAGGCAGAACCTGAAATCGATCACCGCGGCACTGGAGGAAGGCGCCCGGCCGTATGAGCCCGCCGCCAACTTGGCCCCGCCACCTGAAGTCACCCGGGCCCTGCTGCCCCCCGTGCAGGTCAATATCCAGGAAATCGTCGACAGCACCGAATCGCGCTTCGATATATCCGTCAATGCCGCCTCCGCACACGAGTTTTTCATGAGCCTGGTGAAGGGTACTGACAAGAACATGGTCGTGCACCCGGATGTCAACGGGGAGATCTCGCTGAGCCTGAACAACGTCACCATCGAAGAGATCCTGATGACGGTACGCGACGTGTACGGTTTCGAATTCCGGCGTAACAACAACACCTACCAGGTCTTTCCCGGCCGCATGCGCACCCGCATATTCAACATCGACTACCTCAATGTGCAGCGCTCGGGCAGCTCGAGCACCAGCGTCAGCTCCGGGCAGCTGAGTAATGCCGGCAATGGCGCCTCCTCCGGGTCCGGCACCCAACCGGGCGCCGACAAAGGCGCTACAGGCGGCAATGCCTCCGGCAGCGTGGTGAAGACCAACTCCGAATCGGATTTCTGGAAGGGCATTCGGGAATCGCTCGACGTGATCGTGGGCAACGAGGAAGGCCGCAAGGTCGTGCTGCACCCGCAGTCCGGCGCCATTATCGTCCATGCCCTGCCGGGCGAACTGCGCGAGGTCGAGGAGTTCCTGGCGACCATCGAGGATTCCGTGCACCGCCTGGTCATCCTGGAGGCCAAGATCATCGAGGTCACCCTGAATGACAACTTCCAGTCCGGCATCAACTGGTCGGCGCTGATCGAGGCGGGGACCGGCAAGTCACTGCTGCTGGGGCAGACCGGCGGCGGCTCCATTCTGGATGCCGGCGTCTCCGAGCTTGCCGGTGCAATCATCCCCCTGGACGGCACCCAGGTCACCGGGCTCGATACCTCGGCCTTCGGCGGCATGTTCTCCATCAACGCCAACCTCAAGGACTTCAACGGCTTCATCGAGTTGCTGGAGACCCAGGGTGAGGTGCAGGTGCTGTCCAGCCCGCGGGTGTCCACGGTCAACAACCAGAAGGCGGTCATCAAGGTCGGCCAGGATGAATACTTCGTCACCAACGTGGAGACCGACACCGAGATCGGCAACTCGGGCGACGGCAACACCAATGTGGATGTGGAACTGACCCCGTTCTTCTCCGGCGTCGCCCTGGACGTGATCCCGCAGATCAGCAAGGACAACAGCGTCATCCTGCACGTACACCCGACGGTCAGCGAGGTGACCGAGAAGGTCAAGAACATTACCGTCTCCAGCAACACCGACCTGTCGGTGCCGCTTGCCCTCAGCACGATCCGCGAGTCCGACACCATCATCCGCGCCGCCAGCGGCCAGATGGTCGTCATCGGTGGCCTGATGAAAGATGTGTCACGCAACCAGCAGGCACAGACACCGGGCCTCGGCGATACCCCCGGCTTCGGCAACCTGTTCCGTCACAAGCGCCAGGTATCCAGCAAGAGTGAACTGGTGATACTGCTGCGGCCGGTGGTGATCAACGCCAACGAGGGCTGGAGCAATAACCTGAGCGAGACGGCCCGGCGCTACCAGAACCTGCGCGCGCCAGGCGTGCCGATGTCACCCTAACGAGGATCAATGCCATGTACCTGGAGCACTTCGGACTGGAACAGCATCCCTTCGGCATCACTCCGGATACCGACTTCTTTGTCAACCAGGGCAGTCACCAGGAGGCGCTGAATGTGCTGCTGGTGGCACTGCGCTCCGGAGAGGGTTTCATCAAGGTCACCGGCGAGGTCGGCAGCGGCAAGTCACTGCTGTGCCGGGAGCTGCTGAATACGCTGGAGGGGGAATTCGTCACGGCCTATATACCCAATCCGCTGCTCAATCCCACGGCGCTGCGCATGGCAGTGGCCGAGGAACTGGGCATCCAGTTCGCCCGCAACATCGGCCAGCACCGCCTGTTGCAGCTGATCTCCGAGCGCCTGATCGAGATCTGCGCAAGCGGCAAACGCGTGGCCGTACTGATCGACGAGGCCCAGACCCTGCCCGATCAGAGCCTGGAGGCCCTGCGGCTGCTCACTAACCTGGAAACGGAAAAGAACAAGCTGCTGCAGGTGGTCCTGTTCGGCCAGCCGGAACTGGATGAGCGCCTGCAACAGGATCACCTGCGCCAGCTCAAGCAGCGCATCACCTTCAGCCACCGGATCAGGCCGCTTGACCGCGAGGCCCTGGGCCACTATCTCAATCACCGCCTGGCAGTGGCCGGCTACAGCGGCGAGCCGCTGTTTACCAACATGGCGCTGGCGTCACTGCTGCGCAACAGCCGCGGTATCCCGCGTCTGGTGAACGTCCTCAGCCACAAGGCACTGATGTCCGCCTTCGGGCGCGGTGAACACCTGGTCTGTGCCCACCACATGCGGCGTGCCGCCAGCGATACCGAGGACACCCGCATCCTGTGTCCACACCGCTACGAACTGGTCACCAGCCTGTTCAGCATGCTGACCCTGATCGGCGGCCGGCTTCACGGCTGGTACTGAATGGTCAAGCCGCCATGAGCCTGATCAACCAGATGCTGAGGGACCTGGAGGAGCGCCAGGCGGCCCCGTCCGCGGCATTCGAGGCCAGCCTGCAGACACCGGTGGTGGTGACCCCGCCCGCCAACAGCGACCGCCGCAGGCTGAAATACACCCTGTCGGCAAGCGCCGCCGTGGTGTGTCTCGCCCTGCTGGCCTGGGCTGGACTGTCTACCGGGAACCCCGATCCTGTCGCCACGCCACCCTCCCCCGTCGGCAGGGCCAGCGACAGCGGCCAGGTCACGCGACCGGCGCCGGAGCCGGTCGCTACCGCAGACAGCGCTTCCGCGGCGGAGAAACCCGCCGTACAGACGCCGGCCGCGCCTGTCGGGGCAACGGAAGCGCCGGCAAGCACACAAACCCGGGCACCTGAAAAACCCGAACCACAGGCACCAGCGCTACCGGTCGCGTCAACAGCACCCGTCAGCGCCAAGCCACCGGTCACTCCACAGACCCTGGCCACTGCAACACCGGACACCCCGGACGCTATGGCATCAAAACCGATAGCGACCACCCGGGCGCACGTCGCCAGGCCGGCAGCGAAGCAGGCGCCACGCCGCCCTTCCGGTCCACGGCATATCGAGATCAGCGAACGCACCCTGTCCGTCGGCCAACAGGCGCAGCGCCACTACACCGGTGCCGTCAGGGCCCTGCGTGCCGGCGACACCGGCAGCAGCCAGCAGCAACTCGAGCAGGCACTGGAACTCGATCCTGGCCACCACCAGGCACGCCTGCTTCTCGCCGGCCTGCAGATCAACCAGCAGCGCAAGCAGCAGGCCGAGATCCTGATGGCAGAGGGGCTGGCACTCGATCCGGGTCACGCACCCATGGCCAAACTCCATGCGCAGCTGCTGATCGAGCAGGGGCGTGAACAGGAAGCGATCCAGGGCCTGCAGACGGCCCTGCCTGGCGCCGGACGGGACGCCGACTACCACGCCCTGCTGGCCGGGCTCTACCAGCACAGCGGCGAATCACTGCAGGCGGCCGAACATTACCGGACCGCGCTGCGGTATGACCCCGGTCAGGGTGCATGGTGGATGGGCCTGGGCCTGTCACTGGAGCAGTCCGGCCACAGCGCAGACGCACATGCCGCCTACGGGCAGGCCCTGAAACTGCCGCTGAATGCCGCGCTGCAACACTATGTGGTGACACGCATGAAACGGCTGTCCAGCGACCCGCAGCCGGGGGCATGAGCCATGCATCGGGCAGACAGCGCAATCCCGGCGGGTCCAGACCAATGACGGCACCGATGCGGCGCATGAAGGTCCGGCTGGGCGACCTGCTGGTCGACAAGAAGCTGATCTCGGAGGCGCAGTTGCAGGAGGCGCTCGCCGAGCAAAAGCGCAGTGGCCGCAAGATCGGCCAGGTACTGATCGAGAACGGCTACATCCAGGAAGAGGTGATGCTGCAGACGCTGTCCGCACAGCTCAAGGTCCCCTATGTCGATATCTCGACCTTTGAACTCAACCCGGAACTGGTACAGCGCCTGCCGGAGACCGCGGCGCGTCGCTATCGCTCGCTGGTACTCAAGGAAACACCCGACGGCCTGCTGGTGGCAATGGGCGACCCCACCGACATCTTCGGCTATGACGAAATCGCGCGCATCCTGAAACGTCCCGTGCTGCTGGCCATGGCCAAGGAAGCCGACCTGGTGCAGAACATCGACCGCATGTACCAGCAGGGTGACCAGATCCAGACGCTGGCCAGTGAAATCGGCCGCGAGTTGTCCGACAACACCTTCGACCTTGAAAAGCTCATTGCGATCAGTGATCAGAGCGATGCGCCGGTGGTCCGCCTGATCCAGACGGTGTTCGAAAACGCCGTCAGCGCCAACGCCTCCGATATCCATATCGAGCCGGGTGAAGACAGCCTGCGCATCCGGCGTCGCATCGATGGCGTACTGCATGAGCAGGTCGTCGACGACAAGCGCATCACCAACGCCATGGTCTCGCGTCTCAAGCTGATGGCCGAGGCCGACATCTCCGAGCGGCGCCTGCCGCAGGACGGGCGTTTCAGTATCAACGTGAAGAACAAGCGCATCGATGTGCGTCTCTCTACCATCAATACCCAGCATGGCGAGTCCGTGGTGATGCGCCTGCTCGATCACGGCAGTGCCGTGCGCCGGCTCGACCAGCTGGGCATGCCGGACGAACTGCTTGCGGACTTCCGCCGCATCATTCACAAGCCACACGGCCTGATCCTGGTTACCGGCCCCACCGGCAGCGGCAAGACCACCACCCTGTATGCGGCGCTGGACGAACTCAACAAGCCACAGAAAAAGATCATTACCATCGAGGACCCGGTCGAGTACCGCCTGCCGCGTCTCAACCAGGTCCAGGTCAACAACAAGATCGGCCTGAGCTTCGCGCGCGTGCTGCGCACCTCGTTGCGGCTCGATCCGGACATCATCCTGATCGGCGAAATGCGTGACCAGGAAACCGGCGAGATCGGGCTGCGCGCCGCACTCACCGGCCACCTGGTGATGTCCACGCTGCACACCAATGACGCCGTCAGCAGCGCCACCCGGCTGATCGACATGGGCCTGGAAGGCTACCTGGTGGCCTCATCGGTACAGGCCATCCTCGCCCAGCGCCTGATCCGGCGGGTGTGCCCGAACTGCAGCAGCGCCGCCCCGCCGGACTCCAACGAACTGGCCTGGCTGCACAGCCAGGCTGGCGAGTCGCTGGACAAGCACGAATTCCGTCGCGGCAGTGGCTGCAACAACTGCAATCACACCGGTTACCACGGCCGCATCGGTGTGTACGAACTGCTGGTGATGGAAGAGGAACTGGCCGAGGCGCTGCGCCGTAATGATCAGCAGGCCTTCCAGCGCGCCGCCGAGGCCCAGCCGGGCTACCGGCCGCTGGTCCTCAACGCGCTGGACTATGCCTGCCAGGGAACGACCACCCTCGGCGAGGTCATGCGACTCAGCGGCTGGGTGGAATAGTCCATGCCGGTCTTCAAGTACAAGGCACGCAGCACCCACGGCGAGGCCGTCACGGGCACCCTCGACGCGGCCAGCAGCGACGCCGCCGCGGCCCGCCTGGTGGACGGTGGCCTGACACCCATCGATATCCATGCGCTGGTCGAACGGCACGCCCTCGCCGGCAGGCTACAGAAACTGTTCGAGCCGAAGATCGATAGCGTCGACCTGATCCAGTTCAGCCGCCAGATGCACAGCCTGCTGCGCGCCGGTGTGCCGATTCTCACGGCCATATCGGGCATGGCTGCCAACTGCAGCAACCCTACCCTGGCGGCGGTCCTGACCCGGGTCATGCAAAGCCTGGAATCCGGACGTTCGCTGTCGGACGCACTCAGCGTGCACCCCGAGGTATTCTCGGTGTTCTACGTCAGCCTGGTGCGGGTCGGCGAGACCAGCGGGCAGCTGGTGGAGATCTTCCGGCACCTCGCCTTCTACCTGGAACGCGAAAAAAAGACCCGCGACCAGATCAAGGCCGCCATCCGTTATCCGCTATTCGTGGTCATGGCCATCCTGGTGGCCGTGGCCATTATCAGCATCTGGGTGATCCCGGCCTTTTCCGGGATCTTCGGCCGCTTCGATGCCGAACTGCCGCTGGCGACACGGCTGATTATCGGCTTCTCCAGCTTCGTCAATGAACACTGGCCCTGGCTGCTGGCGGCGGGCGCCGCGCTTGTCACCGGCGCACGCATGTATACCGAATCCGAGGCCGGCGGCTACCGCTGGCACAAGCTCAAACTGCGTCTGCCGCTGGCCGGCAAGGTGATCTACCAGGCGGCGCTGGCACGCTTCGGCAGCCTGTTTGCACTGGCCTTCCAGGCGGGCATCCCGCTGATCACCTCGCTGACCGTGGTCGCGCGTGCGCTCGATAACCGCTACATGGAGGAGCGCATCCTGGGCATGCGCGAAGGCATCCAGCAGGGCAAGTCCCTGAGCCTGACGGCCGCCAACAGTGGCATATTTGACCCGCTGGTGCTGCAGATGATCGCGGTCGGCGAGGAATCCGGGACCATCAGCGAACTGCTGCAGGAGGTCGCCGTCTACTACGACCAGGAGGTCGACTATGCGATTGCCAAGCTCGGCAGTGCCATCGAGCCGGTGCTCAGCGTGGTCATCGGGATACTGGTGCTGATCCTGGCCATGGGCGTATTCCTGCCCATGTGGGACCTGGCCTCCGCCGTCCTGCACTAGGGAGTAGAGACACAATCCATATTTTGATTTGCCCCTGGTCCGTCATGGATCACGTCATTGCGAGCGCAGCGAAGCCATCTCCTGAACACGGTATGGGCCATTAACGGATTGCTTCTGTCATTGTGTGCACCGCAATGGTAGTGCGAATGAATTACCCGGGGGAATGCCTGATTTACTCATCTTTCGTCATTCCGGCGAAGGCCATGATTTGGATCGCAGCCCGGCCCCGCCCGGCATGGCGGATCGGTCATATTTCCCCATTATTATCTTATAGTTAGAAACCACTTACGGCAGGGCCATTGGAGTGATTATTTGTGGTTTTTTTTATTAAAGAGATTCCGGCCGCGGCCGAAATAATGAACAGGTAACGGTGTGGTAACTGATTGAACAGCTATCGCTCCGGACCAAATGATCCTAGCGGGTTCACAAGTTATTCAGTCACTATCAGGAGTCAGACATGAACAAAGAAAAGGGTTTTACATTAATCGAACTGGTCATCGTCATCGCGGTACTGGGCATCCTGGCGGCCATCGCCATCCCCAAGTTCGTTGACCTGCAGGCGGATGCCCTGGCGGCCTCGAAGAAGGGCATGAGTGGTGCGGTCAAGAGCGCACATGCCGTCGCCATCGCCGACCTGAAGAAGTTCCCGACCGTTACCGAGTTGTCCGATTACGTCAACGGTGAAGGTGTGGCTGTAGCCGCTGGCGACGTCGGTGTCACGGTGGCTATCGACGGGACCTCCTACACGGTACCGACCTATAGCGACGCGAAGTGCCTAACGGGCACGGTAACGGATACGGGTGCCGGTGAAGACGTGGTCAGGTGTGTGAAGAATATTACTCCGTAGCATTCACTACACGCTGGACCTGACAGCCAACAAGGGCGGGCCTCGGCCCGCCCTTTTTACATCCAAAGACAATCAACGGCGGCAGCATGTACACACAACCGGGCATCACCGTTAGCCGGGGCTTCACCCTGATCGAATTGCTCCTGGTGCTGGTCATCCTGGGGGTGCTGTCCGCCTACGCCCTGCCGCGCTGGGAATCCGCCGACACCACGCTGGCCGCCCAGGCCGACCGGCTGGCGCGCGACCTGCGTCATGCCCAGGCGCTGGCGATGAACCAGGGCCGCAGCCTGCGTTTCGATGTTCAACCACCCTCCGGCTACCGCGTTATCGACGCAGGCGGCACCACTGTCACCGACCCCGCCGACCAGCAGGACTTCGAGGTCATCCTGGACAACAACGTCACCCTGGGCGGCAACGACACCGAATTCGACAGCCTGGGCCGGCCGGTCAGCGCCGGCGGCCTGCTGGCGGCAGACCGCAGTTTCACCCTCACCGGCAATTCCAGATCCGCCACGGTCACACTGAGTGCCGTGACCGGTTTCGTCGAGATAGCGCCGTGAAGCGGCAGGCACAACAGGGCTTTACCCTGCTGGAACTGGTACTGGTCATCGTGGTCGTGGCGCTCGCCTCCGTCCCTATCCTCGGGCAGTTCAGCCAGGCCGGGCAGAGCCTGCTGCTGAACGAAGACATCCAGACTGCCGGCCAGCTGGCCCAGGAACGTGCCGAGATAGTGCTTGCCCTGCGCCGCGACCAGGGCTATGCGGCCGTCCCGACGGGACCGACCAGCGAGGTCCTGGCCGGCAACTACACCGGCTATACCCGCACGCTGAGCGTCAACGAACCCCCGCTCGGCACGGGCTGCGCCGTGGGTGCGACCTGCAAGGAAGTGCTGATCGGCGTCGAGCGCGGCGGCAGCCCGCGCGCCAGTCTCACCCTGCTACTGGTGGACTACTGATGGGCGGGCGCAGGCCACAGGCCGGTTTCACCCTGATCGAGGTGATTATCGCGATCGTCATCCTCGGCCTGCTGGGCGCGGCCGCCGGTTACGGGTTGCAGAACGGTGCCCTGGCCTTCGTCAACACCACCGACAATGTACACACCCTGGGCAAGTTGCGCGCGGCCAGCGAACGCCTGGTGCGCGAGATCCGCGAGGTGCGTCGCGATCCGCTCACGCCGGCCGCATATGACATCGCCACCATGAACGCGACCACCCTCACCTTTATCAAGTCCGACGGTACCGGTGTCACCTTCAACGGCGCGCCACCACTGGTTACCCTGGGCTACTCGACCCCGGCCGGCACCCACACCCTCACCGACCAGGTCAACAGCCTGACATTCGCCTATTACCAGGTCGATGGCATCACCCCGGCCACCGGCAGCGCCGATGTTGCCTTTGTCGAGTTCGAACTGGTGTTGAGCCGTAACGGAAACAGCTACCCGCAACGTTCGCGGGTGGCACTGAGGAACCAGCCATGAGAGCGGCCATGCCACCGCGGCAGCGCGGCGCCGTGACCCTGATCGGCGCCCTGATCCTGATCGTGGTCATAACCGCCCTGCTGGGCATCGTGCAGCGCATGGCAGCGAGCGACATCAGTGACACGGCCCTGCACAATGACGGCATCGAGGCCCTGTTCGTGGCCGAGTCCGGCCTGGAGCGCGTGGCCGGACGCTATGCCGGCGGGACCGCCTGTGCCGGGCTAACGGGTGATACCGACAGCATCGGCCGCGGTGATTTTCTGGTCGTATCCGCGGTCATGGTCGGCAGCCTGTGTCAGGTACGTGTGACCGGCAGCATCACCAGCACCACGGTTGAGAATACGGTGCGTCGCAGCCTGGAGGCCCGATTCTCGAAGTCCGGCTTCAGCGGCTGGGCCGTTGGCGATGCTCCCGGGGGTACCGCGGGCCTGTACGGCTGGGACGGCAGCAGCTGGACCCAGCAGGGCCCGTACCCGGGCGTGCCGGCCGAAAATCTCTACAGTGTTCACTGCGTCACCGCCACGGACTGCTGGGCGGTCGGCGACCCCAGCAATGGCCTGGCCAATATCAATCACTGGGACGGGAGCAGCTGGACCAACCTGGGCACAGCAGGCCTGCCAAACAAGCGTCTGAGCAGCGTTTACTGCGCGAGCACCGACGACTGCTGGGCGGTGGGCCAGAAAAACGGCAAGTCGGCCAATGTCAATCACTGGGACGGCAGCAGCTGGTCGAATGTCGCCGCCCCCGCACTACCGGGAGAGGACCTGAACAGTGTCTACTGCGTGGCCAGTGACGACTGCTGGGCGGTGGGCAACGGCAAAAAATCGGCCAACATCGCCCGCTGGGACGGCAGTAGCTGGTCCAGCGTCAGCGCGCCCGATGTGCCCGATAAAAACCTCAACAGCATCCATTGCAATGCCAGCGACGACTGCTGGGCGGTGGGCGATCGCAACGGCAAGTCGGCCAACATCAATCATTGGGACGGCGGCAGCTGGTCGAACATCAATGCGCCCGGGGTGCCCGGCAAGAAAGGCCTGTACAGCATCCACTGCGTGACCAGCGACGACTGCTGGACGGTGGGCCAGAAATCGGGCGGCGAGAACATCAACCACTGGGACGGCAGCAACTGGAACCGCGCCGGTCCCTATGGCGGTGTCGCCAACGAAGACCTGAATAGCGTCTACATGGTCAGCTCTACCGAAGGCTATACCACTGGCAAGAATGGTGTGCTCGCACGCTGGGACGGCAGCAACTGGAATGATCTGCCATCACCCACGGGAGCAACCGTACATTCCGTCTCGGTAATCGCGGGCGGCAGTGGCGGTGGCGGGGTGAAACTGGTGCAATGGACCGAGGTCATCCAGTGAAACGGCGTATAATGCGGTCGCACGCAGAACCTGGCGACTTTTGCCGGCCGCCCTTCTGCCAGTGGTAAACACGGGGAACGTCCATGTTCGCACTCGGTAAACGCAAAAAATCAAACAGCCTGACCGGTGTCGTATACGGCGCTGATGGCATTGCCATTGCCCGCGTACAACGCGGCACACATGGGCAATTTTCCCTGCAGTCCTGCGACTTCACGGCACTGCCGGAGCAGGACGACATCGACACAGGAAAGCTACTGAAAGGTCATGGCCTCGACAAGCAACCCTGTGCCACGATCCTGCCCGTTGGCAGCTACAAGCTGCTGGCCATCGACGCACCGGAGGTCCCGCCCTCGGAATTGCGCGCCGCCATTCGCTGGCGCGTGCACGATCTGATCGACTTCCACATCGATGATGCCGTCATCGATGTGTTTGACATCCCCCCGGTCGGGCCGTCGGACAACCTGAAAAAGCTCTACGTAGCCGTCGCCCGTTCAGCGGACGTAAAGCAGCATATCGACAGTCTTGAACAGGCGGGCGCCAACCTGGAGGTCATCGACATTCCGGAACTGGCCATGCGCAACATTGCCGCCTGCCTGCCCGAGGATGAACAGGGCCTGGCAATGCTCTACTTCGAGCCGGACCTGTGCCTGATGACCATCACCCGCCAGTCCTGCCTGTACCTGACACGCACCCTGGAACTCGGTTACCGGCAGTTACTGGACACGACTTCCGATCCGCAATCCCTGCTGGACCGGCTGGCGCTTGAAGTCCAGCGCTCGCTCGACTATTACGAACACCACTTCCATCAGCCAGCCATCAGGCACCTGGGCATCCTGCCGGTCCCGGTACCTGCCTTCGGCTTGGCCGACACCCTGCAAAACACCCTCGGGCTGACCAGCCGCATAATCGAATTGAGTGACGTCCTCGAGACCCGGGTTGCGCTCGACAACAAGGCCACGTCCCAATGCTTCCTGGCCGTCGGTGCGGCCTTGCGCAGGGAGTCCCGCAGCCTCTGACCCCCGGCACTGCAGACAACACAGGGGACATGCTAATCAGTCCAGCGGGGAATCGCCGCTGTGCGCGGGATAAAAAAAGGCTCTTCCCCAAATCGAGTGGGTAGATTACCGTTGTAGGGCCGAATTCATTCGGCCAACAGCCAGGAAGGATGAGGATGTTCGCCAGATTGCCCGATAACAGATGACGATGCAACACCGTTGGTCGAAAACACCGTTGGCCGAATGAATTCGGCCCTACAGTAGGAACGAATTCATTCGGCCAACAACCTCGCCATCAGAAGGAATGCGCCTCGTCTGAATTGATGTGTCACTCAATCAGGGTAAGACCAAAAAAAACAGTCTGTCCCTTTTTCCTAACCGTGTTGTGCGCACGAATCAGCTATCCATCCGCTTCGGGACTGCCCCACCAGGTCCGCAGCCGCCGCCGGGTGGCGATGCGCAGGTCGTCGGCAATCAGGTAGAAACACGGTATGGCGATCAGCACCACGGCGGTGGCGAACAGCAACCCGAAGCCGAGGCTCACGGCCATCGGTGACAGGAAGGCCGTCTGGCCGGTAGCAAAAAAGATCAGCGGCGAAATACCCAGGAAGGTGGTGATGGTGGTCAGCAGGATCGGCCGGGTGCGTACCCGGCCGGCCTCGACCAGGGCGTCGACGCGGCCCAGGCCCTCGCGGCGCATGCGTTCGGCGAAGTTGACCAGGATCAGCGAGTCGTTCACCACGATACCGGTCAGGGCAAGAAATCCGACCATGGAAAGAAACTGCAGGTTGTAACCGAACAGGAGATGCCCGAAGACCACCCCGATGAAACCGAAGGGGATGGCGAACATCACCACCAGCGGGTCCAGCAGCGAGCGAAACAGGGTAGCGAGTATCAGGAAGATGATGGCCCCGGCGATCAGCAGGGCATCACGCATCCCATCGAAGGACTCGGAGGCCTCCTTCTTCTCGCCCAGGAACAGCAGGGCATAACCGGGCAGCCGCTGCTCGAGATCGCTGAATTCGGTGCGCACCTGTTCGGTCACCTCGAGCGCAGTGGTTACCTCGTCGTCCACCGCGGCCGTCACCAGTCCGAGCCGCAGGGTATCGCGGCGGCTGATGATATTCATGCCGCGACCCGCCCTGATATCGGCTACATCGCCCAGGTAGACCAGGCGCCCGTCATCCAGGGTGATCGGCAGGTTCTCCAGGTCGCTGCTCTGGCGGATGGCCTCAGGGTAGATCACCCGCACCGGTATACGCTCGTCACCGTAGGTGACATGCACCGCCTCGACGCCGAGAAACCCGGTCCGCACCGCATCGGCAAGATCGTTCTGCGTCATGCCGAGTTCACGGCCGCGCGCATTCAGGCTGTACTGGTATTCAAGCTTGCCGGCCTCGAGGTTCTGGCGCACGTCGTGCACCCCGGGCAGGCGTTGCAGGTAACTGACGATTTCACCGGCCTGGTCACGCAGTACATTCACATCCGCTCCGGTCACCCCGACCTCGATGTCCGCACCGGCCGGGCCACCCTGCGGCCGCTGGATCGCCACCCGCTGGATACCGGCAATGCCCTGGAAACGCTCGCGCAATTCATTGATGATGTCCTCGGTCGGCCGGGTTCGGCTTCCCTCCCACCTGAACTTCAGGCTGACCAGCGGGGTAATGAAACGCTCGATGAAGCCCTCGGGCCGCCGCTTTTCCAGGTCGATGACCAGCTGGATATAGTGGCTTCCCAGCTGGAAGCGGTTGAAGTCGATGAAGGTCACGCCCACATTGGTCAGCAGGGTGGACAGTTCATCGTCGTCCAGCGAACCCAGCACCACCTGCTCCATACGGGTGGCGAGTTTTGCCGTATCCTCCAGGCTGTAGGTGTTCGGGGCCTCGGCATTGACGAAGAACTGGCCGATATCGACATCATCGAACAGCTGGAATGGTATGCGCGTCAGCGCGAATACCATGGTCACCACCAGGATGCCGATGGCCAGCAGTGCCACGAAGTAACGATTGCACAGCGACCAGCGCAGCAGCCCGGTATAGCGCTCCAGCAGCGCAGCCCAGTCAACGCGACTGTTGCGTCTCCGGTCCCTGTGCACATGCAGCAGTTCCGCGGCGTGCGAGGGCAGCACCCCGAACGCCTCCCACAGCGAGCCCAGCAGGGCCGCGCTGACCACCACGGGAATCACCGCGATAAAGGCACCCATGGTGCCCTGGATCGCGAACATGGGCATAAAGGCCGCGACCGTTGTCGAGGTGCTGGCGACTACCGGCCACAGCACCTCGCGCGCACCAACGCGCGCCGCCTCCGCTGCCGGCTTGCCCATCTCCATGTGCCGGTACATGTTCTCGGTAACGATAATGGCATCGTCGACAATCAGACCGAGCGCGATCAGGAAGGCGAACAGCGACACCATATTGATGGTGTAGCCCAGGTAGTTGATCGCGGCGACGGCCACCAGGAAGGACACCGGGATACCCATGGCGGTGATCAGGGCCACCCGGAAATTGAGAAACAGGTAAAGCGACAACAGCACCAGCGCCAGCCCCACCAGGCCGGAGGACTTGACGGTGTTCAGGCGTGTCCTGACATAGACCGACAGGTCGCTGAACAGGCCGACCCGGATACTGGACGGTAATTCGGACTTCAATTCCGCGGCAAAGGCGCGCACGGCATCCGACACGTCGATGGTCGAGGCGTCACGGGTCTTGGTCACCGTGAGGTTGACCGAGGGAGCGCCATTGAAACGCCCCAGGGTGACAGCCTCCTCCAGGCGCAGCTGGATCTGCGCCACCTCGCCCAGGGCGAGGGTCCCGCCCGAGGGATTGCTGCGCACCACAATGCCCTTGATCTCCTCGGGGTCCGGTGCCACACCCCGGCCGCGCAACAGGATATCGCCCTCCTGCGCCTTCAGCGCCCCTCCCGGCAGGTCGCGCAGGTTGGCACGTACCGCGGCCATGACCTGCCCCAGCGACACCTTGCGCGCTGCCAGTTCGAAGGGATCGACCTCGACCCAGATCTCCCACTCCCGGTCACCGGCCACGCCCACCGTGGCGACACCCGGCAGCTGCAACATGCGCTGCTTGATGCTGTCGGCCCGGTCATAGAGATACCCCCGCGCCACTTTCCCGTAGAGGGTCATGCTGATCACCGGGAAGCGGGTCTTCATGCGGAGCAGCTCGGGCTCCTCGGCCTCTTCCGGCAGGTCGGTGATCTGGTCCAGGGCGGTCTGCGCGTCGCGCATGAACTGGTCGACATCGGTACCCGGCTTGAGCTTGATGACGATCGACGACATGCCCTCGTTGCTGGTCGACGTCATGACATCGATGTCCGCCATGCCGTCGAATTCCTCCTCGACGGGCAGGGTGACCTGGCTTTCGACCTCCTCCGGCGAGGCGCCCTCGAATTCGACACTGATACGCACAGAATCCAGCTCCACGACCGGGAACATCTCCTGGGGCATGGCACGCCAGGACAGGACCCCGAGGATCAGCACGATCCCGAGCAGCAGGTTGGTCACCAGGGGATTGGCAATCGAGTAGCGAATCAGTGACATTGAACCGGGACCTACTGTGCGCCCAGGATGTGCACCGACTGGCCGTCACTGTAGGCCGCCACATCGCTCACCACAACGTGCTCGCCGACGGCCAGGCCGCTGCGGATCACCTGCAGGTCACCGACGCGACGTCCGGTCTTGACCTCGACCCGTGACAACCGCCCATCGACGACCCGGAACACGTAGGCCCGGCCCTCGTCCAGCAACACCGCCGTCAGGGGCACGGCGATCACGTTGTCCAGTGTATGCAGGGGCAACTGCACACGCGCCAGCATACCGGGCCGGGCCTGGTCGCCAGGCACCCGCACGCGCAGGGCGTGGGTGAAGGTCTCCGGATCGGGGTCCGGCTGCAGCGCAACAATGCTTCCCTCCAGCTGCAGTTCGCCCAGGCTGACGCTTACCCGCTGGCCCTGCACCAGGGCCTGTGCCAGTTCGCCGCGCACCTCGACATAGAGGTCGAGCCGGGTGGTGTCGATCAGTTCAACGACCGGCTGGCTTGGCGTCACATAGTCACCCACCTGTACCTCGACGCTATTCACGGCACCGGCGAACGGTGCCCGCAGGCGGGTACGCTCCAGGTCACGTGCTGCCCGGTTGTGCTCCGCTTCCAGCAGCCCCAGCCGCGATGTCGCCAGTCCGGTACTGGCCCTGAGCTGCGCCACCTCCGATTCCAGCTGCAACAGCCTGATGCGGGCCTCGTCAAGGCGCGACTGCGAAATCAGCGAGTCCTTGCCGAGTTTCTCCAGACGCACGACCTCGCTCTTCTGCAAGGCATGATTGCGCCTGGCCAGTACCAGCAACTCCCGATCACGGCGGATATTGCCGGTCTCCAGCTCGAGTTGTGCCTCGGCCCTGGCCAGGGCATCACGGTAGTCATCCAGCGCCATCGCCAGCAGCACGGCACCCGCCTCGACCCGCTGGCCGGGCTCGACCCGGCGCTCACTGACCTGTCCGCTGAGTTCGAAATGCAGCGCGGTCTTGCGCATCGGCTCGAGGCGTCCGCTCACGGTCTCCCGAGGCAGCAGCGTATGGGTGGCCACCCGGGTCACCGTGACATTCGAAACCGCCGCCTCCACCAGATCGGGGGTACGGTCCGGACGCGTCAGGATCAGCAGCACCACGCTCAGGGTGACCAGCGCAACCACGACCAGGTAACGCAAAGACTTGCCCTTGTGCCTTGAATTCATAGATAACACATTGATTACAAAATATTTGAATACCGAGCCATTCTATGCGATTTTACTCCACGCCTGCCAGCCGCCAGCGCGGCCGGATACCCGTCGCATACCCCGGGATCACCCGCAACCAGACACGCCGACATTCGCCACTCTCCCGGACACATGAAATGAGCTATCGCATCCCCCTGTTGCTGAGCGCGAGCCTGCTGCTGCCTCCCGGCATGCCGCACGCCGGCGTCTCGCCCTGGGCATGCCAGGCGACCGGCAGCGATCACTGGGACTGCCCCGCCGCTGCCGGCCTGCTGGCGCAGGCCGATGTCAGCGAAACGGAGTCACCAGGGTCCGGACCGGGGCCGGCAGACACGCCGGCCACTGCAACCGGAGCGGGCGCACAGCCAACTGCCGGCCGGCCCGACCCGATCGAGGAGCGCTGGCAACTCTGCCCGCCACCCGCAGAGCCCCCCTTCACGGCCCCGGTGCCGGCTGCCGACGGCGATGACCGCATCCGGCTGTCGGCGGACACGGCGGAATCGAGCGGCACGGACATCCATACCCTGCAGGGCAATGCCGTGGTCAACTACGGGGACCGGCAGCTAAATGCCGATACCCTCATCTACGATCGCAACCTCGGCACGGTCGACGCCGAAGGCAGCGTGCGCTATCGCAGCCCGGGCCTGTACATCGACAGCGAGCGCGCACGCCTGTTCCCGGACGCGGACCGCGGCAGCCTGCATGCCATTGACTATGTACTGCCCGAATCACATGGCCGGGGCAACGCCAGCGTCGCCCACCTGGAAGACCGCCAGCGCCAGCATCTCGAACAGGCCAGCTATACCACCTGCGCGCCCGGCAACAGCGACTGGGTACTCGCGGCTGACGATGTGCAGCTGGACCAGGAAACCGGCACCGGGGTCGCGCACAACGCAAGGCTGCGCCTCAAGGGCGTGCCGGTACTGTATACACCCTACATCAGCTTCCCGATCGACGAGCGGCGCAAGTCCGGTCTGCTGGTGCCCAGCTTCGGCCAGTCGGGTGAGACCGGTATCGACCTGACCCTGCCCTATTACTGGAATATTGCACCCCACCGGGATGCCACCCTGATCCCGCGTTACATGCGCGACCGTGGCTTGATGCTGGGGACAGAATTCCGCTACCTCAACAGGAAAAGCCGCGGGACGCTCAACCTGGAGTACCTGCCATCGGACGATATCTTCGGCAATGACCGGCATGCCGTGTCGCTGGAGCACAACTGGAACCCGGCGGCGCGTCTGCGTACCCGGCTTGTCGTCAAGGACGTCTCGGACAGCGATTATTTCGAGGACCTGGGCACCGGGCTGGTCCAGTCCAGCGCCACCCACCTGGAACGCAGCGCGCTGGCCACCTGGAACGGGGACGGCTGGATCCTCCAGGGACGCCTGCAGGACTACCAGACCATCGACCCCCGGATTGCCGAGTCCAGCAAGCCTTACCGGCGCCTGCCCCAGATACGCTTCAGCGCCACACCGCCGCAGCGCTTCCATGGCCTGCAGTTCGCGCTGGACTCTGAATTCACCGAGTTCGACCAGGACGTGCGTGTCAGCGGCGCACGCCTCGACATCCTGCCGCGCGTCAGCCTGCCGCTCAACCGGGCCGCGTGGTTCATGGAGCCCGCGCTCAGCCTGCGTCACACCGCCTACCGGCTGGACAATGTCAGCCCGGGCGACCCGGACAGCCCCGAGCGCACCACCCCGGTGTTCAGCCTGGATGCCGGCACCTTCTTCGACCGCACATTCAGCTGGAGGGACAGCGCCTATGCCCAGACCCTGGAACCGCGCCTGTTCTATCTGTATGTGCCGAGCAGGGACCAGGACGATATCCCGGTATTCGATACCGGTGAATACGAATTCAATATCTGGCAGCTGTTCCAGGAGAACCGTTTCAGCGGACCGGACCGGATGGGCGACGCCAATCAACTCGCGCTGACCCTGACCACCCGCATCCTCGAACCGGCCACCGGCGTACAGAAATTCAGCGCCAGCCTGGGCGAACTGTTATATTTCCGCGACCGCAAGGTCACCCTGCCCGGCCAGAGCGTGGAGACCACCAGCCGCTCCGATGTCATCGGCGAACTCGGGCTGGAGCTGGACTCCGGCTGGAATGCCGGTGCCGGTATCATCTGGGATCCGCACGAGCGCACCACCCGGCGCAGCGATTTCCGGGTCCAGTACCGGGCCGGCAAGCGCCGGCTGCTCAACCTGTCCTACCGCTACCGTGATGAGACCCTGGAGCAGACGGACTTCTCCGTGCTCTGGCCGCTGGGGCGCAGCTGGCATGTCATCGGCCGCTGGAACTATGCCCTGGACAGCCGCGAGACCCTGGAGGCAATTGGCGGTTTCGGCTACGAGAGCTGTTGCTGGGCCGCCCAGCTTGTCGGCCGCAGTTATGTCAACGACGAGGACGGCGACCGCAATACCGGGATCTACCTGCAGGTCGAACTCAAGGGGCTGACCAGCAGCGGCCGCCAGGTCGATCGCCTGCTTGAACGTGGTATCCTAGGTTACCAATCGGTTTATTGACGGAAATCAGGCATGAAATCCCTATCCCAGCTGATCGGCGTGGCCCTGGCCCTGCTGCCCCTGGCCGGTGTCGCGCAAACAGAGAGCAACGATCTCTCCGCCCCCCGACTGCTCAACCGCATCGTTGCGGTGATCAACGACGACATCATCACCAGCAGCGAGCTGGACCACGAGATGGTGTCGATCTCTGCCGAGTTGCAAAAGAAAGATACCCAGCTGCCGCCGCGCGCCATCCTGGAAAAACAGGTACTGGAGCGGCTGATCGTCAAGCGACTGCAACTGCAACTTGCGGAAAACAGCGGCATTCGCATCGACGATACCACCCTGAATAACAAGCTGCAGGAACTGGCCAGGGCGAACGGCGTCACCCTGACCCAGTTTCGCAGCGTGCTCGAACGCGACGGCTACGACTATGCCCGGTTCCGCGAGGACCTGCGCCAGGAAATGGTCATCAACCAGGTGCGCCGGCAAATGGTAGGCAGCCGTCTGAATGTCAGCGACCAGGAGGTCGACAACCTGCTCGCCAACCTGGAAGCAAGCGGTCAGGGCGATGCCCAGTACCATCTTGCGCACATCCTGATTGCCATTCCCGAGGCCGCCAGTCCCAAGCAGATAAAGGCAGCAGAACAGCGTGCCGGGCAGGTACTTGCCAGTCTCGCCGCCGGGGCCGACTTTTCCCGTACGGCCATCGCGGAGTCCGACGGCCAGACGGCCCTCGACGGGGGCGATATCGGCTGGCGCAGCCTGGGCCAGATGCCGACCCTGTTCGTGGAACCGCTGAAGTCGCTGCAACCCGGTGCGGTATCGGAGCTGATCCGCAGCCCCAGCGGCTTTCATATTATCAAGCTGATCGAACAGCGCGGCGGTGAACGCTACGTGGTCAAGCAGACCCGGGTACGCCACATCCTCCTCAAGCCGGATGCCCTGCATTCGGACGAGGAAACCAGGATACGCCTGCAACAGCTCGAACAACGCATCCGTGGCGGGGAGGATTTCGCGACCCTGGCCAAGGCGAATTCCCAGGACACCCTGTCTGCCGCCAAGAGCGGTGACCTTGGCTGGGTCAATCCGGGGGACCTGGTCCCGGCGTTCGAGGAGACCATGAACAAACTGCAGCCCGGGCAACTCAGTCAACCCTTCAAGTCCCAGTTCGGCTGGCACATCCTCGAGGTCATGGAACGGCGTGACTATGACAGCACCGAAGAATACAAGCGCTCCAGGGCCCGCCAGTTGATACGCTCACGCAAGAGCGACGAACAGCTGCTGCTCTGGCTGCGGCGCCTGCGTGACGAGGCCTATGTCGAGTACCGGCTCGACTCATAGCCCTTGCAGTCCCCCAGTTGCCTGAACCGACCCTACGCATCGCACTGACGCCGGGCGAACCGGCCGGCATCGGGCCCGACCTGTGCCTGCAGCTGGCACAGCAGGCCCATGCCGTCGAACTGGTCGCCATCGGCGATCCCGCCCTGCTGGAGGCACGCGCCGCCACCCTGCAACTGCCCTTCCGCTACCGGCTGCTGGATCCGGCCTCACCAGCGCGCGGCTCCAATGCCGGCGAACTCTGCGTGCTGCCGGTTGCCCTGCAGGCACATCCGGCTTGCGGCCAGCCGGACCCGGCCAATGCCCGCTACCTGCTGGAGACCCTGGACCGGGCCGTGGAGGGCTGCCTCAGCGGGCTGTTTGCCGGCCTGGTCACCGGGCCGCTCAGCAAGGCCGTGATCAACGAGGCCGGCATTCCCTTCAGTGGCCACACCGAATACCTGGCGGCCGCCAGTCGCAGCCGCGACGTGGTCATGCTACTGGCCGCACCGGGTCTGCGGGTGGCGCTGGCCACCACCCACGTTCCCCTGTCCCGGGTCAGCGAACTGATTACCCGCGAGCGGCTGGAACGGGTGCTGCGGGTCCTGCATGCCGGGCTGGTAAAAGACTTCGGTATCGCCCGGCCGCGCATCAGTGTCTGCGGCCTCAACCCCCATGCCGGCGAAGGCGGCCACCTCGGCCGCGAGGAAATCGATACCATCGGCCCGGCCCTGCAGGACCTGCGTGCGCAGGGCATGGACCTCGACGGTCCGGTGCCGGCCGACACCGTGTTCACCCCCCGGCACCTGGAGAAGACGGATGCCGTGCTCGCCATGTACCACGACCAGGGACTGCCGGTGCTCAAGCACATGGGATTCGGCCGGGCGGTGAACATCACCCTGGGACTGCCGATCGTGCGCACCTCGGTCGACCACGGCACGGCCTTCGACCTGGCCGGCACCGGCCGCACCGACACCGGCAGCCTGCAGGCGGCCATCGAGAGTGCGATCGAAATCGCCGGGCATCGTTCCGGAGCCTGAAATCATTCACCGCGGAGACGCGGAGAACGCAGAGAAACAAAATTTCTACAGGCTAAGAAAAAAGAAAAAAGGGGACAGATTTATTTTTTGCGCGGTCGGCCGCGGCCACTGGTTCCAATCCGCCGTCCAAGCTTCACCTCGGTCTCGGCAATGAAGCGCTCACCACCCGTGAGTTGCCCGCGCAGTACGGCGTGGCGTATGAGCGCCAGTTCAGAGTCCCGAATTCCGGAGGAGATCCAGGTTCGGTAGCGTTGCTGGCGATCCGCCTCCGTTTCGCCAAGGGCGATGTAACAGGGATCCCGATCCAGCCATTCGCTCTCCTGCTCACCCACCTTGGCTCTGTAGCTGGACCAGCGGTACTGCTCAGGTAAGGCGACCATCTGCGCCCTGACCGGATTAAGCTCGACATACCTGCAGCATGCCAGCAGATAGCACTCTGTTTCTATCGGGCTTGATTTGTAGCGACCTTCCCAGAGACTGCCGCTGCGCCTTTCCAGGGTGTTCACTCGTCTGGTTTGCCTACCCGCCAGGCGCTTCATCAACAAACCCAGATTCGCCGGGTTGGCGCCGGGATCCACAACCAGATGGATGTGGTTGGTCATCAGGCAATAGCTGTAGATCCTGCATCCCAGTCGGCTTTTCCATTCCGACAGGTTCTCGAGGTAATAGAGGTAGTCGCGCTCTTGTGCGAATACCGCTGCACGGTTGTGTCCTCTTTGTACGACATGGTGCGAGCAGTTCGCCAGAACGATGCGTGCCTTCCTTGGCATCGGTTTCCTCCGGGGTGTTTCTCACCCGGAGGCTAGGACTCGGGGAAGTAATATCCAATCGGATATTTGCTGAAAGTAGATGGAAATATGGAAAATAAATCTGTCCCCTTTTCTCTTGGATAATTGTCATTCTCGGTTCGGTGTTGTTGCAATAATGTCTTCTTTGCGTCCTTTGCGCCTTTGCGGTGAGAAGTTATTTGTGGATTTTCTCTGCGTTCTCCGCGCCTCGGCGGTGAATTATTGTTTTCTGACGCCACGTTTCCTGCCTCTCTGCAGCTGCACTGGCGCATCGCTCTTGCGCATCCCTGCGCCCGCGATGTACCTACATCCCTGTAGGCAAAAAAAGCCCCCGCCGAAGCGGGGGCTTGTCGAACAGTAAAAACAGCGTATCTGTTCTAGTTCAAAGATCCCTCATTCCACCTCGGTTTCCGCGACCGGGAAGTTAACGAGACCGTGGGTGACGAACAGATCCGCGATCCGGTCTTCTCCGTGACAGACGATGCACTGTCGTGGCACATAGGTCGGATCATTCGGATTCGTCGTCTCAGGTTCGAAGGTCCCGCCCATTTCCGCCATGTGAGCGGCTGCAGAGGCTTCTCTGATGATCTTGGAAGCAAGATCAGGATCGTAGTCCGCCGGGTCGGCAAACCTGTCGGTACCGTGACAGCCACCACAGGCCACCTCGTTGGGATCCCGCCAGACCGGTACATCGGCCTCGGCATTGGTGTGACAGGTCCGGCAGTTGTTGGCCGGCCGCGGGAAGGTCACGTGGGTCCAATCGCGGTTACGCGTGTCGCCGGTGGCGCTGGCGGAATGCACGGCGTGCACCCGGTTACCGATGTACTCGGCATAATTGTCCGACAGGTCATGGCAACCCAGGCAGCCATCGGTGTCGAAGGCCTGGTTGTGGGAATGCCGGCCTTCCTGGTGCATCCGGGTATCGCCGTGACAGTTGATACAGGCATCGCCCGAGACCTTGGGCTCTTCATCGGCGGTCCCGACCTGGAAGGTTTTCATGGCATTGGAAGCCGTCTGATAATCCTCATCGGAAATATCGCCGTAGTCGAAGCTCTCGAAGCGCACCATGTAGGTGCCCGGGGCCAGGTCACCGATGTTGTCCGTCAGCTGGTACTTGTAGCCGGTGGCATCGGTCGCTACCTGCGGATCCGTGGAAACGCCGCCTGTCAGCAGCAGGTCGAGGCCCTGGGTAGGGGCCGTGCCCGGAACCCAGGCGGGGTCAGTAGTCGAACCGGTGGTCAACACCGGCACCGCATTGGACCGTGGGCCATAGACAAACAGCTCGGCCTCGGACAGCACGCCGTCGGTGTCACCCTGGGCGTCCGGGTCAGCCGTGTAATCAACAGGATTGTCACCCGACAGGGTCACAGTCACCAGCGGCGTCTCACCCGCGACATAGTGTGTGCCATTGGCGGGCTCGGTCATGTCGATGGTCACCTCGTACTCGGGAACGTTCATCGGATCCGGATCAGGATTGTGAACGTCGGCGGGATCCAGGCTAACGCCAAGAATACTGAAGCCCGCACGATGGCAGGAGGAACAGGTCGTGTCGTCACTCCAGGCGCCACCACCGTGGTTTTCACCTGTCGCAAAATTGACATTAGCATGGCAGGAACTGCAATTAGCGCGGGTCGGCACCAGCTCGGACAGGTTCGCGTCGGGGGCGTCATCCGCATGGCACTTGCTGCAGGTGTAGATGTGCTGCGGATAGGTGATTTCACGGACTTCGTCGCGCCAATCTTGGTTATCCAGGACCTGGAACGCCGGGTCGATCTCCAGCTGGTGGGAAGCATGGATCCGGTGAATCATATAGGCCAGGTCGCCTTCAACCACGTAATCCAGGTCGCCATCGAGACGGTTCCTGCCGCCCATGTAGTTGACATTGTGGCAGTTGTTACAGGTTTTGACCTTGGTATAACCACCGCCGTGGCCGACATTGCCGATCCGGTCGCCATGGCAGGTCTCGCAGGCCTCCGTGGTCACGATATCGGCACCGGAAGAGGCAAGCTCCGTCCCGGGGTCGGACTGCCGGAAGTCATAGTGGGCATTGACCGGGTTGGCGAACACGATCCTGATATCATCGCGGTCAAGATCGCCATCCCCATCTGAATCAACTCGTTCCCGCCAGCGGGCACGGGCCGTTACCCGGAAGACATTATCAGAGGCCGCCACGGTATCGGCAAAGACGTACTCATACTCACCGGTGGCCGCATCGATCTGCGTGAGGGTACCCGGCATGTGGTCATCCGGATCCTCGGAGGCCGGCGTCCCTCTCTCGTAGATCAGCCGGTCCCAGGACTGGCCGATGGTTCCGTCCGCATTATCAATCAGCTCGGCCACGTAGAAACGCAGCTCGTAGGCATCGCTCAGGACATCGATGCCATCGTTGGCTGCGGTGCCATCGGTCAGGAAGAAATGGGCCGTCACCACACCGGTTGCGGCATCGTAGTCAATGGTATTGCTGAGATCGAGTTGGGGATTGATGGCAACGACATTCTCATGCAGGCCGAGGTCAAATAGCGCCTGAGCATCGAAGGTGGCATCAGCACCGGCGGGACCGGCGGGACCGGCGGGACCTTGGGCGCCGTCATCACCGTCATCGCCGCACCCTCCCAGCGCGAACACCGCCAGCAAGAGCGCCGGAAACAGGGATTTCAGCCAGGACTGGGTTTTTGTTTTCATCACTCGCTCCTTAGTTTATTGGAGGGGACAGTGCGGTTTCTCCGGATCCACGACAGAAATCGCCATGCATCCATCCCCTCCTGGTCTGCTTGTGTAGAATTCCTACACAAACCTGCTTATCGAACCGGACATACCCAACTACATAGTGGAGTATTGTTACTGGCTGTGTAAGGTATTTGAAATGATCTAGATCAACAAGCACTAAGATTTCTGCTCCCTTCGAGCAAACGGCCTTACTAAATAATCTGGTTTATTGGTACGTGCTAATATGCTTAACAAGACAGGACGGCAGCGTGATAACGCGAAACCGGTATGCAAGATGCTATCTGCTTTGGAGATTAAAATTTTTTCTCTGTGTACTCTGCGTCTCCGCGGTTAATGTCGTTCAATTCTTATCCTTCATGTCTTTGCAGGCATCAACAGTCTTTTCACAATAGATGGCTCACATCCCGCGCAAACGCTTCGGCCAGCACTTCCTGCATGACCCGGCCATCATCAGCCGCATCGTCTCGGCCATCAACCCGCAACCGTCCGAGACCCTGGTCGAGATCGGACCCGGCAGAGGTGCGATCACCCTGCCCCTGCTGCGCGCCGCCGGTCGCCTGCACGTGGTCGAACTCGATCGCGACCTGGTCGGCCCGCTCGCGGCGCTGTGTCGTGACGCGGGGAAACTCACGCTGCACAACGCCGATGCCCTGCGCGTGGATTTCTGCGGACTGGTACCGGCCACGACCTTGCGCGTGGTCGGCAATCTGCCCTACAACATCTCGACGCCATTGCTGTTTCACCTGCTGGCGCAGTCACGCTGCATTGCCGACATGCACTTCATGCTGCAAAAAGAGGTCGTGGACCGCCTCGCCGCGACACCCGGGAGCGGCCAGTACGGGCGCCTGTCCGTCATGGTCCAGTACCGCTGCGCCGTGACCCCGCTGTTCAACATCGGGGCCGGCGCCTTCCAGCCGCCACCGCGGGTCGAGTCCGCCTTCGTACGCCTCGTGCCGTACACAAGTCCGCCGGTGACCGTGCGCGACGAGGGCCTGCTGGCCACGGTGGTGCAGCAGGCCTTTGCCCAGCGCCGCAAGACCCTGCGCAATGCACTCAAGGGACTGTTCGAGGAACATGAGATACGTGACCTGGGGATCGACCCCTCGGCCCGCGCCGAGGTGCTCGGCATCGGGGACTTCGCCGCCCTCGCCGACTGGGCGGCGAAACGACGGGAATAGAACCGGCGCCCGCCTTACCAGGGAAACCGCAGGGACAGGAAGATATCCGACAGGCCGTTCAGCTCACGCTCACTGGCCCCGCTGCTCTGGAAACTGGCCTCTACCTCGGGTGGCGGTGTCAACGAGACCTGCAGGCGGGCGCCCTTCGTGCCGAGACCGGTGCCGATCAGACCGGATGACAGGCTGCTGCCTGCACCCGGCCAGGCAGTCGCGGGACCTTCGCCGGCATTCACCACCGACGTCATCAACGCGCCCAGCGCCACGGTGGCAACCAGCAGCACCAGGGGATCGGGTTTGCGGTAATGTCGGTGTCCACTCATCATGAAGGTCTCTCCTTAGTCTCCCGGTTCGGCTGGCCAGAGGGGCTACACCGGATCTGTATTGGGAGTTGACTTCATGATGGCCGATCTGTGCCAAAACTTCTGGTAACCCGGTCACATGCGGTGACATTGATACTAACGGGGCAATCCGGGGAGCGCCTTGAGGACGCCACCGGAACCCAAGCATGTTACTGTTTTATCTGATTTTATTTAGCCGGCCGTGGCCTTGTAGTCGGCGTCGACCCAGCAACGCGGCAACTCCTC
>CAMYIX010000061.1 GCA_947258615.1 uncultured Ectothiorhodospiraceae bacterium
GACCGGGGCCAGGGTGGCGAATTTCAGCTCATAGGTCTTTTCGGCCATGACCGGCAGGCTGACGGACAGGACGAGACAACACCCGATGCAGGTGATGATGTGCCGTGCCCATGGTGCGTGATTGCGTTTCAAAACCAGTCATCCTCCGATTTGATCAGGATGCCGGCACGCTGCCTGGCAATAGCATTTATTAACGCCAGATCGGGGTTGAGGTTAACAGGCGACTCCAGGATGCGCGTCAGGCGGTTGTGGAAGGCGTCGCGGTCCAGGCGTTGCCTGGCCAGGTATTCCGCATACAGCAGGTCAACCAGTAACAGCTGCTCCCGGTTGATTTCCCGGGCACGCCTGAAGTGCTGCTCGGAACGTGCGAAGTCACCGCCGAACAGGGGTGACCGGCCACCGTAGAAGACGCCGAAGAACAGGTGGGCCCCGCCATGATAGAAGGTCTCGTCGAGTTCGAGCACGCGGCGCATCAGGATCGCCGTGCTGGAGAGTTCGGCGATCCCGGCGGGATTGTCACGGTTCAGGTTGATCCAGTTGCCCAGGCAGGAGGCGGTCCAGAACATCGCCGGGACGGCCGCTTTCCCTGCCCTGGCGACCGCTGCCTCGAACTCGTGTTCTGCGCTTGACTCGGGATCCAGCGACACCCCGGACTGTTTTAGGGAAAGGCGCGCGTGATTGTAGCAGCGGCGGTAAAGCTGTTCCGCCCGCTCCCGGTCCTCGATTTCGACAAAGCCATAGGCATACCCGTAGAAGCCCTCGGCCGCGTACAGCCGCAGTGCCCTGTTACCGGGGTCCTCGATGAGCATGCCTTCCAGCAGCTTGAGGTTGGCCGGCATGGCGGCCCTCGCCAGGTCGAGGTCGGTTTCCCGGTTCATGGCGACGATGCCGCTGTCGAGGATGGTCTGGGTGCCACGGACCACCACGGTGCCCATGGAGCAGGCGGATAACAACAGCAGTGGTAGCAGGGCGCCGCAGACGCGGCGCAGGCGGTAGTTCACTGGAGAGTGCCGGCCGGATGTTGAGCTCATTATGATTATCTCAAGTCAGCAATTTCTCCAGTATCTTCTCATAAATCTGTGAAAGAGTCTCAAGTTGTTCAATATTCACATTTTCATTGGCCTTGTGAATGGTGCAGTTCCACCACCTGGGCGCCGGTGGGGGCAATGAAACGGCCGTCCGAGGTGCCGCCACTGGTCGACAATTCGGTCCGCAGGCCAGTGGCATCCAGGATGGCGGCGTCGCTGGCCTCGACCAGGGCGCCGGCGGGGGTGAGGAACGGTTCACCGGACAGCCTCCAGGCAAGATCGAAATTCAGTCCATGTCGGGACAGCGTGTCCTCGATGCGCGTCTGCAGGCCGGCGGCGGTAGATTCGGTCGAGAACCGCAGGTTGAACACCACCTGCAATTCACCCGGGATGACATTTTCGGCGCCGGTCCCGGCCTGGATATTGGAGATCTGGAAGGTGGTCGGCGGGAAGTGCTCATTGCCGCGGTCCCATTCCGTGGCCGCGAGCTCGGCCAGTGCCGGGGCCGCCCTGTGGATGGGATTGTCCGCCAGCTGCGGATAGGCCACGTGGCCCTGGTGACCATGGACCCGCAGCACGCCATTCAGCGATCCGCGCCGCCCGTTCTTGATGACGTCACCCACCCGTTCCTGGCTGGAGGGTTCGCCGACCAGGCAGTAGTCGATATGCTCGCCCCGTGCCGCCAGGTGCTCCAGCACCTTGATCGTCCCATGGGTGGCCGGACCTTCCTCGTCGCTGGTGATGAGGAAGGCGATCGAGCCGGCATGCCCGGCATGTGCTGCCACGAAGCGTTCGCAGGCCGCCACCATGGCGGCGATGCTGCCCTTCATGTCGGCCGCGCCCCGTCCGAACAGCTGGCCACCCAGGATCGTGGCCTCGAAGGGATCGGTTTGCCAGGATTCCCGCGGCCCCGGTGGCACCACGTCGGTATGACCGGCAAACACAAACACGGGCGTGTCGTCGCCGCGGCGGGCCCAGAGGTTGTCGACATCCCCGTAGCGCAGGTGCTCAACCCGGAAGCCGATGGCCTGCAACCGCGCGGCCAGCAGGGTCTGGCAGCCCTGGTCGTCCGGGGTGACGGAAGGTCGCTGTATCAGTTCGCGGGCAAGGTCCAGGGTCTGGCTCATGGGCGGGTCACCGGGTCAGGAAAAGACTTCTGAATACTGTTCTGCTTTGAAACCGAGATAATGGCGTTTGCCGATCTCCAGGACGGGGCGCTTGATCAGGGTCGGGTGCGCCAGCATCAGGTCGATGGCACCGGCACGGTCAAGCCCGTCACGCTGTGTATCCGGCAGCTGCCGCCAGGTCGTGCTGCGGCGGTTGAGCAGTGCCTCCCAGCCGAGGTCTTCTACCCAGGGCGTCAGCAGTTTCTTGCTGATGCCGTCGGCCCGGAAATCATGAAACCGGTACTCGATGTCATGCTCTGCCAGCCAGCGACGCGCCTTCCTGACAGTGTCGCAGTTCTTGATGCCGTACAGCGTTGTCATGTAATTGAGGATTGCCCTGGTGTACTAAAATGAGAATATTCACCGCAAAGGCGCAAAGGGCGCAAAGTAAATCCAATAATTGCTATAAACCGAATATCTTTTCAGCACACCCAATAACATTTTTCTTCTTTGCGCCCTTTGCGCCTTTGCGGTGCGACGGTATTCTGGATTCCACACAGCCTCTTGTTGTGCCTTTGCGGTGAGGCGGTATCAGATGTCCCGCAGCAGTTCGTTGATGCCGACCTTGGAGCGGGTCTTCTCGTCGACGCGCTTGACGATGACGGCGCAGTACAGGCTGTACTTGCCGTCCTTCGAGGGCAGGTTGCCCGAGACCACGACCGAACCCGCCGGTACCCGCCCATAGAGGATCTCGTCGCTGGTGCGGTCGTAGATGCGCGTGCTCTGGCCGATATACACACCCATGGAGATTACCGAGCCTTCCTCGACTATCACGCCTTCGACCACTTCGGAGCGGGCGCCGATAAAACAGTTGTCCTCGATAATGGTGGGACTGGCCTGTACCGGTTCGAGGACACCGCCGATTCCGACACCACCCGAGAGGTGGACGTTCTTGCCGATCTGGGCACAGGAGCCCACCGTTGACCAGGTGTCCACCATGGTGCCACTGTCTACGTAGGCGCCGATGTTGACATAGGAGGGCATAAGAATGGCACCCGGGGCGATGTAGGCACCCTTGCGCGCCGTGGCCGGCGGGACGACCCGCACGCCGCCCTCGCGGAATTCGCGTGAGTTGGTGTCCGCGTACTTGGAAGGGACCTTGTCGTAGTAGTTGGTGAAGCCGCCCTTGATGAAGGCGTTGTCCTCGATACGGAAGGACAGCAGCACGGCCTTTTTGAGCCAGTCATTCACCACCCACTGGCCATCCCGCTTCTCTGCAACCCGGGCGACGCCGCGATCAAGCAGGTCGATTGCCTCCAGTGTGGCTTCCTTTACATGCGTCTCCACGCTGCGCGGGGTGATGTCCGCGCGTCGTTCGAAGGCTTCCTCGATCGTGGCCTGAATGTCACTCATGCTGCATTTGCTCCCTTAAGTTCAAGATTTCTGTCAGCCGTTTATGATAACTGCCTACAGGCTGACAAGATACGATTTAATGCGTTGCGCGGCCTCGATGCAGTCTTCCAGAGGGGCGACCAGTGCCATGCGTATGTGTCCGCTACCCGGGTTGATGCCGGCGGCCGTGCGCGACAGGTAGCTGCCAGGCAGTACCCTGACATTCTGCTGCTCCAGCAGGCCGCGGGCGAATTCACAGTCATCGATCGGGGTGGCCGGCCAGAGGTAGAAGCCGGCCGGTGGTTGCTGTACATCGAGTTGCGCTGCCAGGATTCCGAGCACCGCCGAGAATTTCTCCCGGTACAGTGCCCGGTTGGCAGTGACATGGGCCTCGTCCTCCCAGGCGCTGATGCTGGCGGCCTGGGTCGCCGGCGGCATGGCGCAGCCATGGTAGGTGCGGTAGCGCAGGAACGCCTCGATCAACCGGGCATCACCGGCCACGAAACCGGAGCGCAGGCCGGGGGCATTGGATCGCTTCGAGAGACTGTGAAACACCATGCAGCGGCTGAAGTCATTCCGACCCATGGCGGCGGCGGCCTGCAGCAGCCCGGGTGGCGGGGCGGACTCGTCCAGGTAGATTTCCGAGTAACATTCATCCGCGGCGATGGTAAAGTCATGGCGGTCGGCCAGCTGAATCAGTTGCTGCAGTGACGCCATGTCCATGACCGCCCCGGTCGGGTTGGCGGGCGTGCAGATGTAGACGAGCTGGCAGCGTGACCAGACGGCCTCGGGGATGCCGTCCAGGTCCGGCAGAAAGCCGGTCGCTGCCGTGGTGTTCATGAACACCGGTTCGGCGCCGGCCAGCAGGGCGGCCCCTTCGTAGATCTGGTAAAACGGATTGGGCATCAGTACGACCGCGTCCGCGGTCCGGTCCACCACGGATTGCGCGAATGCGAACAGGGCCTCGCGTGTGCCGTTCACCGGGAGGACGTGACGCTCCGGGTCGATGCTGCCGCCGGGTAGCGCGAAGCGCCGGCCCAGCCAGGCCGCGATGGCGGTGCGCAGTGCGGGTGTCCCGCGCGTGGTCGGGTAGTTCGACAGGCCGTGCAGGTGGGTGATCACGGCCTCCGTGATAAACCCGGGCGTAGGGTGTTTGGGCTCGCCGATGGACAGCGCGATGGGTTCCAGGTCCGCGGGCGGCTTGACGCCGGCATTCAGCCGGGCCAGGCGCTCGAACGGGTAGGGCTGCAGGCGTGTCAGGTCGGGGTTCATGCGGGCTCGGAGGTGGTGTTATGTTGTTGGGAGGTGATGTGACTCACGCTGGTGGCAGGCATTCATCTGCCACTGCCTGTTGGCGATGAAATTATACGGTATGCAATGAACACGGCCAAACAACCACGCCCGCTGTTTCCGGTGATCAGCCTGCTGTTCACGGCGACCCTGTGGGGGATCGTCTGGTATCCCCTGCGCCTGCTCGAGGCGCAGGGCCTGGCCGGGCTCTGGACCGCCGCGATCAGCTACGGCGCGGCCCTGGCGGTCTGTGTCTGGGTCTTCGGGCGGGAGCAGCGGGCACTGCAGGAGAATCTCCTTTATCTCGCCCTGATGGGGCTCGCGGCCGGCTGGTGCAATGTCGCCTTCATTATGGCGGTGCTGGAGGGCACCGTGGTACGCGTGCTGCTGCTGTTCTATCTGTCCCCGTTCTGGGCGGTCTGCCTTGGCTGGCTGATGCTGGGCGAGCGCCTGGATGGCAAGTCATTGCTGGTGTTTGTCATCGCCGTCTGCGGGGCCATGATAATGCTCTGGGACGAGACCATTGGCATGCCCTGGCCGCGCAATGAGGCCGACTGGATGGCGGTTTCCTCCGGTTTCGCCTTTGCGCTGAGTAATGTCTATGTGCGCAAGATGCACCACGTGGGCGTCTGGCTGAAATCGGTCAGCAGCTGGCTTGGCGTGGTGATTGTGGCCGGTGCCTGGCTCGCACTCAGCCAGGCCGGTCTGCCGGAAATCGGCACCGGGGTATTGTTCGCGGCCATCGCCCTGGGGCTGTGCGGCTTCCTGGTAATGACCGTTGCCGTCCAGTACGGCGTTTCGCACATGCCGGTGCACCGTTCGGCCGTTATCCTGCTGTTCGAACTGGTTATCGGCGCGGTCTCTTCGCTGCTGCTGACGGACGAGCGGGTGCTGGTTCGTGAATGGGTCGGCGGCGCCATGATTGTCGCGGCGGCCTACCTGGCCGCGCGCATCCATGCAGGTGACTCGACATGACAACCTTGTCCGGTATCCATCACGTCAGCCTGCTGGTCAGTGATACCCGGAGCGCCCTGGATTTTTATCACGGCATCCTGGGGCTGCCCCTGGATCCCACCCGTCCGGAGCTGGGCTTCCCCGGGGCCTGGCTGTGGATCGGGCAGCAGCAGCTACACCTGCTCGAGTTGCCGGAACAGCCTGCTGCCGACAGGCCGACCGGGCATGGCGGACGCGATCGGCATTTCGCGATGCTGGTCGATGACCTCGACGGCCTGCGCCAGGCACTGGAGTCGCACGGCGTGGCCTGCACCCTGAGCCGCTCGGGCCGCAGCGCCCTGTTCTGCCGCGACCCCGACGGCAATGCCGTGGAAATCATCGAGCAGAAAACTGCCTAGTGGAAGAGGGGGGGTGCCTCGTCCTGTCCGGTGTCGAGGTGTTTATGCAGCGCTTTTTCGAGGCACTGTATCTGCCCGGCGTCCTCGATGGGCCGGTTATTGCGGTCGGTGATGTAGAACACATCCTCGGCCCGTGATCCCAGGGTGATGATCTTTGCGTTCAGCAACCTCACCTTGCATTCTATAAAGGCCTTGCCGACCTGTGACAGCAGTCCGGGGTGGTCGGTGGTGATCAGTTCCATGATGGTACGGCTGTCCGTCTCGTCGCGCTTGAATTCGATAAGGGTCTGGATCGGGAAATGACGGTACTCACGCGGTGTCCTGCGTGATACGTGCCACTCGTCACGAGTGCCGTTTCCGATTTCACGGAGCAGGGCGCTGCGGATCTCGTCCACGCGCAGGTCATCGCCAGCGGGTTCGCCGGATGCCTCGAGCACGTGGAAGGTGTTCAGCACATGGCCGTCACGGGTGGTGATGATACCGGCATCGACCACATCCAGTCCCAGCTGGTCGAGTACCGCAGTGATCAGGGTGAACAAGGTATCCGAGGCGCGGGCATAGATGAATATCTCCGTGCTGCCACGTTCGGTGATCGGCTGCAGGCTGACGATACAGGCGCTATCATCCTGCAGCCCGGCAAGCAGGCGGGTATGCCAGGCGACCTGGTCGGGGGTATGGCGGAGAAAATATTCCTCGTCGAGGTTCTGCCACACCTCATCGGGCTGGTCGACCGGCGGCGCGACGCTGGTCAGCAGGCGGCGTGCCACCTGCTGCGTCTGCTGGATATGCTCGGTGCGTTCCATCGGATCCTCCAGGCCGCGCTGCAAGGCGCGCCGGGTGCTGTAGTAGAGCTGGGTGAGCAGGGCGCCCTTCCAGTTATTCCACAGCTCCGGATTGGTACCGCGTATATCGCACACAGTGAGCAGGTGGAGATAATCCAGTCGCACCGGGTCCTCGACCATCCTGGCGAAACGGTTGACCACCATCGGATCACTGATGTCCTCGCGTTGCGCCACGGAGGACATCGTCAGGTGATTTTCCACCAGCCAGGTGACCAGCCGCGTGTCATAGCTGCTGAGGTGGTGTTTCCTGCAGAATTCACGCACGTCTTCCGCACCCAGCGTGGAGTGGTCGCCGCCACGACCCTTGGCGATGTCATGGAACAGGCCGGCCAGGTAAAGCAGCTCGGGTTTGGGGATGGTTCTGACAATGCGGCTGCACAGGGGCAGTTCATCCGAGTACTTGGGTATGGTCAGGCGACGCATGTTGCGTACGACAAACAGGATATGCTCGTCGACCGTGTAGGCATGGAACAGGTCGTATTGCATGAGCCCGGTGATTTTTTCGAATGCCGGTATATAGGCCGCGAGTATGCCGTACATGTTCATTTGCCGTAGCACATGCGTGACCCCGCTGGGCTGCTTGAGGATCTCCATGAACAGGCTTCTGGCACGGATGTCATCCCGAAACTTGCCGTCGATCAGGTGGCAGTGTTTGCGGATGGCGCGGATGGTATCGGCGCGTATGCCCTTCAGTTCCGGGTTCTGTTCGAGCAGCAGGAAGATCTCGAGCAGTGCAAAGGGGTAGTTCTGGAATACACCGGCATCGGCGATTTCAAGGTAGCCGTTGCGGGCCAGAAAACGCTTGTTGATCCGCACGGTTTCGCCCGCGCCGTCCGGGACCAGGATCTCCTCCTGGAACAGCTGCAGCAGCATCTCGTTGAGGCGGCTCAGTTCCATGACCGTGCGGTAGTACTGCTTCATGAAGGCCTCGACGCCCAGCCGGTCCTCCTGGTCACGGTAGCCGAACTGTTCGGCCAGGGTGCGCTGGTAGTCGAACAGCAGACGGTCCTCGCCGCGCCCGGTCAGGGTATGCAGGGCAAATCTGATTTCCCAGAGGAAATTCCTCCCTTCCTCCAGGGCGTAGTACTCGTCCCGGGTCAGAAAGCCGTGGCTGACGAGATCCTCGAGCAGTCCCGAGCCGAAATGCCGGTTGGTCACCCAGGCAATCATCTGGATGTCACGCAATCCGCCGGGACTTTCCTTGACGTTGGGTTCCAGGTTATAGGCGGTGTCATGGTATTTGTGATGGCGCCTGATCTGTTCTGCGTGTTTCTCCTTGAAGAAATCGGTGCTGTTCCAGATCCTGTCGGGGGCCACGCTGGCGTGCATTTCCCGGAACAGGGCGGCGTTGCCGGCCAGTAACCTCGCCTCAATCAGGTTGGTGATCACGGTGATGTCGGCGAGGGATTGCTCGATGCATTCGCTGATGGTGCGTACACTGTGACCCACTTCCAGGCCGATGTCCCAGAGGAACACGAGCAGGGACTCGAGTTGCGAATTGAACTGTTCGGCGTGGGTTTCGGGAAGCAGGACCATGAGGTCAATATCCGAGCCGGGCATCAGTTCGCCGCGCCCGTAACCACCCACGGCGACGAAGGCCGCACTGCCGGCATCGGCTCCCATGAACCTGTCCCAGGTACGCATCAGCACCTGGTCAACCAGCCAGGAACGTGCGGCGATCAGGGTCGGGGCACCGATCCCGTTTTCGAACTTGTCTTTCAGTGTGGCCTGGCTGTCTTCCAGGAAGCGTTTGAATGGCGGCAGCGGCGAGTCGGCGGCGGCGAGTTCCGTATCCAGTTCAGGTGTGCCGAACCACGCTTGATAGCGTTCCGAGACATCCATGGTGCTGCTGCTTTCCTGCATCGCCGGGTTAGACTGCGTCGCCGGGCAGGCAGGTCAGTACCTCGTGGCCGCTGTCCGTGACCAGAAGGGTATGCTCCCACTGTGCTGACAGGCTGTGGTCCTTGGTGACTACCGTCCAGCCATCGGGCAGCAGCCGGGTATGGCGTTTGCCGGCATTCACCATCGGCTCGATGGTGAAGGTCATGCCGGGCTCGAGTGTCATCCCGGTGCCGGGTTTCCCGTAATGCAGGACCTGGGGATCTTCGTGAAACTCACGGCCGATGCCATGGCCACAATACTCGCGCACAATCGAGCAGTTGTTGGCCTCGGCGTGTGACTGGATGGCGTGGCCGATATCGCCCAGCCTGATTCCGGGTTTGACCATTTCGATACCAATGACCAGGCATTCATGGCTGATGCGCGCCAGGCGTTTGCTGGCCACCCTGGGTTCGCCGACAAAGAAGATCTTGCTGGTGTCGCCGTGGAATCCGTCCTTGATCACGGTGATGTCGATGTTCATCATGTCGCCCTTCTTGAGCGTCTTGGAGGAAGGGATCCCGTGGCACACGACGTGATTGACGGAGGTGCAGATGGATTTCGGGAAGCCGCGGTAGTTCAGCGGGGCGGGGACCGCCTGCTGCTCGTTGACGATGTAGTCATGGCAGATCCTGTCGAGTTCCTCGGTGGTGATCCCCGGCCTGACATGGGGGGCGATCATGCGCAGCACCTCACCGGCGAGGCGGCCGGCGATGCGCATTTTTTCTATCTCGGACGCTGTTTTGATGGTGACAGCCATATAAGCTACTGATTCCTTGAGACCAATTCCTGGGTGCGGGGTGTGAGAAGATTGCCGCTGGGGGGAGTGTATGGTATAAAGGCGGGCTTGTTAAGCGGCCCGTCAGGGATTGCCTGACAAAATTAAATTCACACATGTGCCGGCACATGCAGCAGGGTGCCCGACAGCCACTGAATACGGTTGCCGGGTTGCTGTCATGGGGTACATGGAAGCCTAACCCGAAATTGGAGAATTATTAGATGGCAAATGTCACCATGCGCCAGATGCTTGAGGCTGGCGTGCACTTTGGTCACCAGACCCGTTACTGGAACCCGAAGATGGCCCCGTACATCTTCGGCGAACGCGGCAAGATTCACATCATCAATCTAGAAAAGACCCTGCCGCTTTTCAACGATGCAATGAACTACATCAGCAGCCTGGTTGCAAACGGCGGCACGATTCTGTTTGTCGGGACCAAGCGGTCCGCACAGACTGCCGTGCGCGAACAGGCCGAGCGCTGCGGCATGCCCCATGTCAACCACCGCTGGCTGGGCGGCATGCTGACCAACTACAAGACCGTGCGTCAGTCGATCAAGCGTCTCAAGGACCTCGAGGGGATGGAAGAGGACGGTTCCATTTCCAGACTCAGCAAGAAAGAGGGCCTGATGCTGCAGCGCGAGCAGGAAAAGCTCGAGCGCAGCCTGGGTGGTATCAAGGACATGAGCGGTATTCCCGATGCCATGTTCGTGGTCGATGTCGGCTACGAGAAAATCGCGATCAGCGAGGCCATGAAACTGGGTATTCCGGTTGTCGGTATCGTGGATACCAACAACTCCATCGCCGGTGTCGACTATGTGATTCCCGGCAATGACGACGCCATACGTTCCATCAAGCTCTACCTTGAAGGAGCGGCGGACGCGGTTGAGACTGGCCGTCTGAACATCGCGAGGATCGCAACCGGGTCGGAAGACGAATTCGTGGAACTGGATGAGGGTGGGCGCACGGCCCCGAAAAAGGCGACCCGCGCACCGGCACGCAAAAAGACCGCAAGCAAGGTCACGGTGAAGAAAAAGGCCGCTGCCGACGCGCCAGCAGAAGCCGCCCCGGCAGAAGCCGCCCCGGCAGAAGCCGCCCCGGCAGAAGCCGCCCCGGCAGAAGCCGCCCCGGAACAGGCTGTTGATGAGCAGGTGGCCGATAGTGCGACTGCGGAGGCGACGCAAGCCGCTGAAGACAAGGGTGAAGCATAAACGGACCTGGAAGGGTTTTCAGGGTACCCGGATCGTTTGAGAGAGGTTAGAGCTATGGCAATTACAGCAGCGCAAGTGAAGGAACTGCGCGAGCGCACCGGCTCCGGCATGATGGAGTGCAAAAAGGCACTGGTCGATGCCGGCGGTGATATGGACACGGCAATTGAAACGCTGCGCAAGACAGGCTTGGCAAAGGCGGACAAGAAGGCCGGCAGGATCGCCTCCGAAGGCCTGATCGCAATCGCTATCAGCGATGACGCCAGGACGGCGGCCGTTGTCGAGGTGAACTGCGAAACCGATTTCGTCGCCAAGAAGGAGGATTTCCAGGAATTCTCGCATGCCATTGCGCAACGCGTGCTGGCGAATGACCCGACGGACATCGACGCCCTGCTGGCCATGCCTCTGCATGACGGTGATGACACGAGCGTTGAAATCGCCCGCAAGTCGCTGATTGCCGCTATCGGTGAAAACATCAACGTGCGCCGTTTTATTCGCCGCGCGACCACGGCGGGGAAGCTGGCGCATTACCAGCACGGCGTCAGGATCGGTGTGCTGGTAGATATGCAGGGTGGTAGCGATGAACTGGCGCGTGATGTCGCCATGCACATCGCCGCCAGCAAGCCCCGGTTCTGCTCTGCCGATGACGTGGACCAGGATATCCTCGACAAGGAGCGCGAGATCTTCTCCGCCCAGGCGGAGGCCAGCGGTAAGCCGGCCAATATCATCGAGAAAATGGTCGACGGCCGGATCAGGAAATTCCTCGGTGAAATTACCCTGCTGGGCCAGCCCTTCGTCAAGGACCCGGACCAGACCGTGGGCAAACTGCTCGAGGCTGCCGGGGCCAGCGTGACCGGCTTCGATCGCGTCGAACTGGGCGAGGGCATCGAGAAGAAGGAAGAGAATTTCGCCGATGAAGTGATGGCGCAGGTCAAGGGCGGTTGACGCGAGGTCACAACCGATACGCAAGGGATCTTCAGTGAGCCTTGAACACACAATCAACGGGGTCGGAAGTCGACCCCGTTTTTTTTGCATGGCATTGGGGGCGGAAAAGTAAGACAATGGCCCCGGTTCTGAAGAAATTCATGAATATTCTCTATCTGCATGTAAAATATAAGGAAAATATGTGAAATACCAGCGTGTACTGTTGAAGCTCAGCGGTGAGGCCCTGATGGGGGCCCAGGATCACGGTATCGATCCTGAGGTGATCCAGCGGATTGCCGGCGAGATTTACTCGGTCAGTGCCAGCGGCGTACAGATCGGTCTGGTCATCGGCGGCGGAAATATCGTGCGGGGTGCCGGCATGGCCTCGCGCGGGATGGACCGGGTGACCGGCGATCACATGGGTATGCTGGCCACGGTGATCAATTCCCTGGCACTGCAGGATGCCCTGGAAAAGGCCGGCACAAACTGCCGGGTAATGTCGGCCCTGAGAATTAACCAGGTGTGTGAGCCCTATATCCGCGGGCGGGCGATTCGCCACCTGGAAAAAGGGCGCGTGGTGATTTTCGCTGCCGGTACGGGTAACCCGTTCTTCACCACGGATTCGGCAGCAAGCCTGCGCGCCATCGAGATCGATGCCGATATCATGCTGAAGGCCACCAAGGTCGATGGCATCTACTCGGCCGATCCGGTGACCAACAAGGACGCGACCCTGTATGACCGGCTGACCTTTGACGAGGCACTGAAACGGAAACTGGCGGTGATGGATGCCACGGCACTGGTGCTGTGCAACGAGCACAACATGCCGGTGCGGGTATTCAATATATTCGAGCCCGGCCATCTGGACCGGATCGTTGCCGGTGATAATGTAGGTACCTTGGTAGAGCAGGAGACTTGAAGGATGATCGAAGACATTAAAAAGGATGCCGGTGAACGCATGGACAAGAGCATCGAGGCGCTGAAACAGGCGCTGAGCAAGGTGCGCACGGGACGGGCCCATCCCAGCCTGCTCGATCACCTGACCGTTGATTATTACGGCAGCCAGGTGCCGATATCACAGGTTGCCAATATCTCGGTCGAGGATGCCCGCACCCTGGCGGTGGCGCCCTGGGAAAAGCAGATGGTGCAGGTCATCGAGAAGGCGATCATCTCTTCCGACCTGGGGCTCAATCCAGCGACGGCCGGCATGGTGATGCGCATACCGCTGCCGCCACTCACCGAGGAAAGCCGCCGTAACCTGGCCAAGGTGGTGCGTAACGACGGGGAGGCCGCGAAGGTGGCAATCCGCAATATCCGCCGTGACGCCAACAGTGACCTGAAAGACCTGCTCAAGGAAAAGGAAATATCCGAGGACGACGAGCACAAGGCCCAGGAGGATATCCAGCGTATTACGGACAAGCACGTGGCCGATGTCGACGCGATCGTGACAGAAAAAGAAGCCGAGTTGATGGAACTATAGTTTCGGCAGCCACTCCCGTTTATTTCCCGTTGATATGAAAAGCATCGCGAAATCCAGCAAGCTGCCGCAGCATATCGCCATTATCATGGACGGTAACGGCCGTTGGGCGCGAGCACGCATGCTGCCGCGCTATGTCGGGCACCGCGAGGGCGTCAAGGCGGTAAAGACCATTGTCGAGGCCTGTCGCAACAAGGGCGTCCGGGCACTGACGCTGTTTGCCTTCAGCAGCGAAAACTGGCGGCGCCCACGTGCCGAGGTCGGCTTGCTGATGGACCTGTTTATCCGCACCCTGAAAAAGGAAGTCGAGGCACTGCACAGAAACGCCATCCGGGTGCGCTTTATCGGCGACCGTGAGGCCTTTCCGAAGGGCCTGCGTGAACTCATGACTCAGGCCGAGGAAAAAACCCGTGCGAACACGGCCATGGACCTGGTGATTGCGGCAAACTACGGTGGTCAGTGGGATATCACCCGGGCGCAGCAGGCCATTGCGCGGCGTGTCGTCGCCGGCGAGATCACGCCCGATGACATTACGCCAGACATGATTACCGCGGAAGTCGCCCTGGCGGACCTGCCCGAGCCCGACCTGTTTATCCGTACCGGCGGAGAGCAGCGCATCAGTAACTTCCTGTTGTGGCAGCTGGCCTACACCGAACTCTATTTTACCGATGTCCTGTGGCCGGCCTTCAATGAACATGAACTGGATGAGGCGCTGCAGTCCTATGCCAGACGGCAACGGCGTTTTGGTCGTACCGGTGACCAGGTGGAGCGCTTGAAGGGTGCTTAAAACCCGCCTGATCTCGGCAGCGATCATGATACCGCTCGTCGTTGGCGGTATTCTTTTTCTGCCGACAGACAGCGTGGCACTGGTACTGGCCCTGGTGATGGGGGTCGGGCTGTGGGAGTGGGCCCGCATGGTGCCGTTGCAGTCCTTCCCGGCCCAGCTGCTTTATCCGGGCGTCATCGTGTTGCTGATGTGGCTTGCCTGGATGGCGCCACTGGATGTACTCATCGATATCCTGCTGGTAGCGGCCCTGCTGTGGTGGCTGGGGGCGCTGTACTGGGTCAGCCGGGCAAAAATCACCACCGAGTCGAGTCTGCCGTTGCGGGCGATGAAGTCGGTAGTCGGCCTGCTGGTCGTGCTGCCTGCCTGGGCTGCGCTGGTGATGCTGCACGGGCGGGAGCAGGACGGTCCCTTGTTGACCCTGTTTCTGCTGGTGTTGATCTGGCTTGCGGACAGTGGTGCCTATTTCGCGGGACGCCGCTGGGGGCGCACCAAACTGGCACCCGTCGTCAGTCCGGGCAAGACCTGGCAGGGCGTCTACGGCGGCATTGTCAGCAGCGGGCTGTTCGCGTTGCTGGTCGGGTTGCTGTACAGCCAGTCGCTCAGATGGGCGGCCGGTCTGGTGCTGGCCTCGCTGCTTACGGTGATGTTCTCCATCGTCGGTGACCTGCTGGAGAGCCTGATGAAGCGCCAGCGCGGGATCAAGGACAGCAGTCATATCATCCCCGGGCACGGCGGGGTACTCGATCGTATCGACAGCCTGACGGCCGCGGCCCCGGTTTTTCTGCTGGGGATTAACTGGCTGGAACTTTGAGCCGCAGCTTCTATCCCATGTACTACAGCGGACATGATTGCAGGAATTGACAGCGATGCATGATTCACGGCCGGCGGGCATAACCGTACTGGGTGCGACCGGCTCGATCGGGGTGAATACCCTGGATGTCGTATCCAGGTATCCCGACCGCTTTCATGTCATTGCACTGACGGCAAATACCGACGCCGAAGGCCTGGCCGGGCAGTGTGAACGTTTCCAGCCACGCTACGCCGTCATGGCGGACCCGGATGCGGCCCAGCGGCTCGCAGACATGTTGTGTGACACGGCTCCGGATGTCCGGGTACTGGGTGGCAAGGAGGCGCTGGTGGAAGTGGCCGGTCTGCCCGAGGTGGACTACGTGATGGCGGCCATTGTCGGGGCGGCCGGCCTGTTGCCCAGTCTCGAGGCCGCCAGGCGGGGCAAACGTGTGTTGCTGGCCAACAAGGAGGCGCTGGTGATGTCCGGCGCCTTGTTCATGCAGGCCGTGCGCGACAATGATGCCGTGCTGCTGCCGATTGACAGCGAGCATAACGCCATCCTCCAGTGCATGCCGGATAACTATGCCGCTGGTCGTGCACCGCGCGGTGTCCGCAGGATCATGCTGACGGCCTCCGGTGGCCCGTTCAGGACGCTGCCGGTCAGCAAGCTGGCCGCTGTCACGCCGGCCCAGGCCTGCGCGCATCCCAACTGGGAAATGGGGCGCAAGATATCGGTTGATTCGGCCACCATGATGAACAAGGGGCTTGAGGTCATCGAGGCCGGCTGGCTGTTTGACCTCCCCCTGGAAAAGATCAAGGTCCTGATTCATCCCCAGAGTATTCTGCACTCGATGGTGGAATACGACGACGCTTCCGTGCTTGCCCAGCTGGGGAATCCGGATATGCGCATTCCCATCACCCACGCGCTGGGCTGGCCGGAGCGGATCGACTCGGGCGCGGCGCAACTGGACCTGACGGCAGTCGGTTCCCTGCAGTTCGAGGAACCGGACCGGGCGCGCTTTCCCTGCCTGGAACTGGCCTGCCATGCCTGGCGCCAGGGTGGCACCGCGCCGGCCATCCTCAATGCGGCCAATGAAGTGGCCGTGCAGGCATTTCTCGATCAGCAGATCCCCTTTACCTCGATTCCGCGGCTCATCGAACATGCCATGGAGCGATGCACGATACATGAGGCCGCATCGCTGCAAGTGATACTCGGGGATGATGCCGCGGCACGCCGCCAGGCAAGGGACTACATCGACTCGGATCGTATGCAGGCAAGCTCATGAACGGTGTGCTTGTCTCGATGATCGCCTTCATTGTCGCGATCGGTGTCCTGGTCACGGTGCATGAATTCGGGCATTTCTGGGTGGCCAGGAGGCTGGGTGTAAAGGTACTGCGCTTCTCGATCGGCTTCGGAAAGCCCTTGTGGAGCCGGCGCTTCGGTAGCGATGACACCGAACTGGTTGTCGCGGCCATCCCCCTCGGCGGTTATGTCAAGATGCTGGACGAGCGCGAGGGCGAGGTGAGCGCGGCTGAACAGCACCGGGCATTCAACCGCCAGGGCCTGTCCACACGCATCGCGGTGGTGACGGCCGGGCCCCTGTTCAACTTCCTGTTTGCTATCGCGGCCTACTGGCTCATGTTTGTCAGCGGGGTCCCGGGGCTGCGCCCGGTCATCGGCGAGTTGATCGAGTCGTCCCCCGCCCAGCAGGCCGGTTTCATGTCGGGTGACGAGATACGCCGCATCGAGGACAGGCCGACGAACAGCTGGGAGACGGCGGTCCTTGCCCTGCTGGATGCCGGCCTGGACGAGCAGGCCTCATTCGAAGTCGCGGTGCGGGACCCGCTGGGCAACGACCGGCTGCTGCGGGTCAGGCTGGATGGGTCCACCCGCCTGCTGGAGAAGGGCGGCGTGCTGGAGAACTTCGGTATCAAGCCCTGGCGACCAGTGTATCCCGCCATGATCGACCGGCTGATAGCCGGCGGTGCGGGCGAGCAGGCCGGCCTGCTCGCCGGTGACCTGGTGGTGGCGGCGGATGGCGTGGCCGTGAAGGACTGGAACCAGTGGGTTGACTATGTGCGGGCCCGGCCTGGCAGGACCATCGCGCTACAGGTCCGGCGTGGGGACGAGTTGCTGGACCTCGAGCTGACACCGCAGGCGGCCCAGGACGCGGGGGAAACGGTAGGCCGTATCGGCGCTTATGTGCGTCTTCCGGATACAGAGGAGCATGCTACAATGCGCGTCGTTGTCCGCTATGGCCCGCTTGAGGCAGTACCGGCAGCCCTCGGAAAGACCTGGGAAATGTCGACCCTGACCTTGAGAACGCTGTGGAAAATGATCAGCGGGAAGGCCTCGGTCGAGAACCTCAGCGGGCCGATCAGTATCGCCCGCTATGCGGGCCAGTCGGCCGCCATCGGTCTCGCTGCCTTTCTGGGCTTTCTGGCCATTGTCAGTGTCAGCCTGGGCGTGCTGAACCTGTTACCGATCCCGATCCTGGATGGCGGACACCTGATGTATTACCTGATCGAGATGTTGAAGGGGAGCCCGGTGTCCGAGGCGGCCCAGATGTTTGGTCAGCGGGTAGGGATTGTCCTGCTGCTTTTATTGATGTCACTGGCCTTTTACAACGACCTGGCAAGATTATTCGAATAGCACCGCTCACGACCGGTACACACGTAAGAATAATGAAAATCATATTCCACTCCCTGTTGCTGTTGCTGCTGTTCTCCGGGACGGTCCGTGCATTTGAGCCGTTTGTGGTCAGTGATGTACGGGTAGAGGGGCTGCAACGGATCTCGGCCGGCACGGTGTTCAACTACCTGCCGGTCAAGGTCGGCGATACCATCGATACCGACGGTTCAGCGGCCGCCATCAGGGCCTTGTTCAAGACCGGTTTCTTTAACGATGCCTACCTGGAACGCGATGGGGATATCCTGGTCGTGCATGTCACCGAGCGTGCCGCGATCAGCAGCATCGAGATCAAGGGCAACCGGGACCTGGAGACCGAGGAGTTGCTTGCCGGCCTCAAGCAGATCGGGCTGGCAGAGGGCAGGGTTTTCGACCGTTCCCTGCTAGAGAAGGTCGAGCAGGAATTGCAGCGCCAGTACTTCAGCAGGGGCAAGTACGCAGTCAGGCTCGATACCACGGTGACCCCGCTGGAACGAAACCGCGTGGGTATCCTGATCGACATATCGGAAGGGCAGGTTGCCAGGATCAAGCAGATCAATATCGTCGGGAATCACCGCTACCCGGACGAGGAACTGCTCGATGACTTTACCCTCAACACACCCGGCTTGTTTTCCTTCATCACCAAGAGTGACCAGTATTCCAAGCAGAAGCTCGCGGCGGACCTCGAGATACTGCGTTCCTATTACCTCGATCGCGGCTACCTGAATTTCGACATCAGTTCCACCCAGGTGTCCATTACGCCCGACAAGAAAGACATCTATATCACCATCAATATCAGCGAAGGCGAGCAGTACAGCATCAGTGAGGTCACCCTGTCCGGTGATCTGGTGGTCGAGCCGGAGGAACTATTCCCGCTGGTCAGGATCAATCCCCAGGATGTGTTCTCGCGCAAGCGGGTCACCGAGGCGGTGGACCGTATCAGTGCCAAGCTGGGTGACCACGGCTACGCCTTTGCCAACGTCAACACGGTCCCCGAGCTGGATGACGAGAACAACCAGGTGTCACTGGCCTTTTTTATCGATCCCGGCAAGCGGGTCTATGTGCGCCGTGTGAACGTGGAAGGCAATGTGTCCACGCGTGACGAGGTCCTGCGCCGCGAGATGCGCCAGATGGAGGCCGGCTGGTTCTCCGCCGAAAAGGTGGAACGTTCGCGTGCCCGCCTGCAGCGGCTGGGCTACTTCGAGGATGTCAATGTCGAAACGCCATCGGTGCCGGGGACCACGGACCAGGTCGATGTGAACTATTCGGTCAGCGAGACCTCCTCGGGCAGCATCACCGCCGGTCTCGGTTATTCGCAGTCCTCGGGCCTGCTGTTCAACGCGAGCGTGTCGCAGGACAATTTCCTCGGCAGCGGTAAACGCGTCAGCTTCGCCTTCAACAACAGCGACATCAACACCGTCTATAGCTTTTCCTATACCAATCCCTACTACACCATCGACGGTATCAGTCGCGGCTTCGGTACCTATTATCGGGAGACCGACGCGGACGAGGCCAATCTCTCTGATTACACCACGGATTCATTCGGTGCCAATGTCAGCTTCGGCATACCGATCACCGAGTACGAGCGTATCTACCTGAACACCGAGTACGAGAACATCGAGCTCAAGCCGACCCTGTCCTCGCCCTCCGAGGTGTTCGACTTTATCGACCGGCACGGGGACAGCTACGACAACATCAAGCTCACCGGCAGCTGGAGTCACGATACCCGCAACAAGGCGATCTTCGCGTCGCTGAATGGCGAACTGGGCTACGGGGAGGGCTTCGGAGATCATGAGCAGCTGCCGTTTTTCGAGAACTTCTTCGCCGGCGGCGTGCGTTCGGTGCGTGGTTTCGAGGACAACACCCTGGGGCCGCGTGATTCGAATCGCAATCCTATCGGTGGCAGTTTCCGGGTGGTGGGTAATGCCGAGCTGATTTTCCCGGTGCCGTTTTTCGAGGATGCCAAGTCCTTCCGGATGAGCGCGTTTTTCGATATCGGTAATGTCTTTGAGGATTTCGAGGACTTCGATGCCGATGAATTGAGGTATTCTGTCGGTCTGGCGGGACTGTGGCTCTCTCCGATGGGGCCACTGTCGATCAGCCTGGGTTATCCGATCAATGACGAGCCGGATGACGAGGTGCAGAACTTCCAGTTTACTATCGGGACCTTTTTCTGATTCTTTGTAGGCGAACGTGGAGAGCTATTTTGAATAGATACAGACCAGCAATACTGATGGCAAGCCTGCTTGCGGCCGTGGTGGCATACTCCGGTGGTGCGCAGGCGGAAATGAAAATCGGCTTTGTCGATACTGCAAAACTGATGGAGGCCGCACCCCAGGTCAAGGCTGCAAACAGCAAAATCGAAGCCGAGTTCGGACCCAGGGAGAAGGAGCTGGTGGCGCTGCAGCGCGAGATACAGAAGCTGGAGGATCAGCTGTCCCGCGACGGCACGGTCATGAGCGAGTCGGAGCGCTCCAAGCTGGAGCGGCAGATCCTCGGCAAGCGACGTGACCTGAAGCGTGCCCAGGAGGAATTCCGCGACGATCTCAATATCAGGCGCAACGAGGTGCTCACCAAGCTGCAGAAGGATATGTATGACGCCGTCGTGGCCTTTGCCAAGGAACAGAACTTTGACCTGATCCTGAGCCAGGGCGTGGTCTATTCCAGCGACCGGGTTGATATCACCGACAGTATTGCGGCGAAGCTCAAGGGCAACTGACCTCGCGGCAGCGACAGGGAAGCACCCGCATGGGGCTGACACTCGGCGAACTGGCAGAGCGTATCGGCGGAGAACTGCGGGGTGATCCGGACTGCGTGATCACCTCGGTGGCCACCCTGCAGCATGCCGGTCCGGGCAGTATCAGTTTTCTTGCCAATACCACCTACAGGAAATACCTGTCACGGACCGCCGCCTCGGCGGTCATCATCCGGCCGGAGTTTGCAGGTGAGTGCCCGGCAGCGGCGATTGTCACCGCCGATCCCTATGTCGCCTATGCCCGGGCGGCCGCGCTGATCGTCCCGCCGCTGCCTCCCCGCCAGGGGACGCATCCGAGTGCCAGTATCGGCAAGGACTGCCAGATCGATTCCTCTGCCTGGATCGGGCCGAACTGCATTATCGAGGATGGTGTGCATATCGGTGCCGGCACCCAGCTGGCCGCAGGCTGTTTTGTCGGCCGGGACAGCCGGATAGGGGCGGGCGGGTATCTGCACGCCAATGTCGTCATCTGTCACGGCGTGCGCGTCGGTGAACGGATCATCGTCCACCCCGGCGCCGTTATCGGGAGTGACGGCTTTGGCCTGGCGAACGAGCACGGCCAGTGGCTGAAGGTGCCGCAGCTAGGGGGTGTGTGCATCGGCAACGATGTCGAGATCGGCGCCAATACCAGTATCGATCGTGGTGCCCTGGACGATACGGTGCTCGAGGACGGGGTGAAGCTCGATAACCAGATACAGGTTGCGCATAACGTGCACATCGGTGCCCATACCGCCATCGCCGGTTGTGTGGGAATCTCCGGGAGCGCCAGGATAGGGCGGCACTGCATGATCGGCGGGGGGGCCGGGATCGTCGGCCACCTGGAAATCGCCGACAACGTGACAGTGACCGGCATGACCATGGTGACCAAGTCCATCAGCGGTCCGGGTGTCTATTCTTCCGGGGTCCCGGCACAGGAAAATTCGGAATGGAACAGGAATTATGCACGTTTCAGGAAGCTGGACCAGCTGGCCCGCAGGCTGCTGGCGCTGGAACGCAGGTTTGACGCGAAGGACTGAATTCAGGGTATTGAGCAACAGCCGACAGGACACCACCAGTTTAGCTTATGGACATTAACCAGATACTGAAACATTTGCCGCACCGTTACCCGTTCCTGCTGATAGACCGGGTAATCGAGTTCAATCCGGGCGAATCGCTCACCGGCATCAAGAACGTCACCTACAATGAGCCCTTCTTTCAGGGTCATTTCCCGCAGCGCCCGATTATGCCCGGCGTGCTCATCCTCGAGGCCCTGGCGCAGGCAACCGGTCTGCTGGCGTTCCGGACGCTCGAGCAGTCGGCCGAACGGGACACTCTCTATTTTCTCGTTGGCATGGACAAGGTTCGTTTCAAGCAGCCGGTGGAGCCGGGTGACCAACTGGTGTTGACCGCTACCCTGCTGAAGACAAAACGCGGTATCTGGGTGTTCGACTGCAATGCGAAGGTCGACGGCAAGCGGGTCGCCTCCGCCGAAATCATGTGCACCGAGAGGGACATCAACTCTTGATTGACCCGCGCGCGGTCATCGACCCTGCAGCCCGGCTGGCGGACGATGTCAGCGTCGGGGCGTTCACGATTATCGGTGCCGATGTCGAGATCGATGCCGGCACCTGGATCGGTCCCCATGCCGTAATCAACGGCCCGACCCGCATCGGCCGGGACAACCGTATCTACCAGTTCGCCTCGGTCGGCGAGGCGCCCCAGGACAAGAAATATGCCGGCGAGCCGACCCGCCTCGAGATCGGTGACCGCAACCTGATCCGCGAATTCGTCACCATCAACCGCGGTACCGTGCAGGATGCTGGCGTCACGCGTATCGGTGACGACAACTGGATTATGGCCTACGTCCATATCGCCCATGACTGCCGGATCGGAAACCAGGTCATCTTCTCGAATAACGCCTCGCTTGCCGGCCACGTCAGTGTCTATGACTACGCGATCCTTGGTGGCTTCACCCTGGTCCACCAGTTTTGCGCCATCGGTGCGCATGCCTTCTGCGCCTTTGGCAGCAGCATCAAAAAGGATGTGCCGCCCTTTGTCATCGTGGACGGCAGTCCGGCACGTCCGCGTGGCCTGAATACAGAGGGCCTGAAGCGTCGCGGCTTTACGGACCAGGCCCAGCAGGCATTGCGCCGGGCCTACAAGACCCTGTACCGCTCGAACCTGTCACTGCAGGAAGCGCTGGTGAAATTACAGGAGATGGCACAGGAACAGGAGGAGGTGGCACAGCTGGTGTCTTTTGTCGAGCAGCAGACACGTGGAATTGTCCGCTGATGGACAGCCCGGACCGGCCAGTTTCCGCTGACTGTCAACAACTGCCCGTGGCGCTGACCGTGCCCCGGTCCGGGTGAGCTGCCGTTCGCCTGTTCGGCCATGGGCAATAATACCCATCCACTCCATGTAGGCATCGTCGCCGGCGAGGCCTCGGGCGACCTGCTGGGCGCCGGGCTGATCGAGGCAATACGCGAGCAGTTCCCGGATGCCCTGTTTGAGGGTATCGGTGGGCCGCGCATGCAAGAGGCGGGTTGCTTCAGCCTCTATCCCATGGAACGACTGTCGGTGATGGGGCTTGCCGAGGTCGTCAGGCATCTGCCCGGGCTGTTGTCGATGCGGCGTGAACTCGGCGCACACTTTCTGAACAATCCCCCGGACATCTTCATCGGTGTCGATGCGCCAGATTTCAACCTTGGCCTGGAGCGCAGACTCAAGCGTGGCGGGATCCGGACCCTGCATTACGTCAGTCCTTCCGTGTGGGCATGGCGCCAGTACCGGGTGGGCAAGATCGCCCGCAGCATCGACTGTATGCTGACCCTGTTCCCGTTCGAGGAACGCTTCTACCGTGAGCATCGGTTGCCGGTGCGCTGCGTCGGCCACCCGCTGGCAGACCTGCTGGCGGACGATATCGATCAGCTGCAGGCCCGCCGGCACCTGGGGCTCGGGAGTGATGCGGGGGTGGTCGCGCTGTTGCCCGGAAGCCGTGCCGATGAGGTCAGACGCCTTGCCGGGGCATTTATCGGGGCGGCGGCCTGGTGCCGGGAACGCCGGCCGGACCTGGAGTTTGTCGTGCCGCTGGCAAACAACCGCTGCCGGGAACTGTTCGAGCAGGCACTCTCCAGGGCCCAGACCAACGTCCCGATGACCCTGATAGAGGGCAGGTCACTGGAGGCGATGGCTGCCGCCGATGCCGTACTGCTGGCCTCCGGAACCGCGACACTCGAATGCATGCTGCTCAAGCGGCCGATGGTCGTGGCCTACCGCCTGTCATCTCTGACCTACCGGATCGCAAAGCGACTGGTGAAGACGAAGTACTACTCGCTGCCGAATCTGCTGGCGGGGCAGGCGGTGGTGAGGGAGGTGATCCAGGACGAGGTCAGCGCCGAAAACCTCGGGCGCGCGTTGATGCAGTTGCTGGACAATCCCGGCCATTCCGCCGAGATCCGGGCGATCTTCTCGAAGATCCACGACGAACTGCGCCGCGATGCGAACCGTAGCGCGGCCCAGGTGGTGCTCGCCATGGTGGGCCAGCATGACTGAGCTGTTCGATGCTGTCCCCGGGCATGTGGCCGGTGTCGATGAGGCCGGTCGCGGGCCGCTGGCGGGTCCGGTAATCGCCGCCGCGGTCATCCTTGATCCGGCACGCCCTGTCAGCGGCCTGCGCGATTCCAAAAAACTGACCCCGACACGCCGTGATGCCCTGTTCGATGAAATCACCGCGAACGCCCTGGCCTGGGCCGTGGGGCGTGCCGATGTCGAAGAGATCGACCGCATCAATATACTCCAGGCCACACTGCTTGCCATGCGCCGCGCCGTGGAGCAGCTGGTGCCCGCGGCCGACGCAGTCCTGGTCGATGGCAACCAGTGCCCGCAGCTGGCCTGCCCGGTGCGGGCGGTCATCAAGGGTGACGACAAGGTCGCGGCTATCAGCGCCGCCTCGATAATCGCCAAGGTGTCGCGTGACCGTGAGATGCTCGAGCTGGACAAGCGCTACCCGGGTTACGGCCTGGCCCGCCACAAGGGCTACCCCAGCCGGATGCATCTTGAGGCCCTGCAAAGACTGGGGGTGACGCCGATACACCGGCGTTCCTATGCGCCGGTCAGGCGAATGCTGGAGGGTGTTTAGGTCCCGGGGTTTCAGGCGCAGGCCTGAATCGGGGCTACCTTGGGCCTGCCGCAACAGGCAGTGGCACGATTGCGTCCCGACATCTTGCTTCGATAGAGTGCGCTATCGGCGTTCTCCATGAGCAGCTCCGCCCGGTCGACATTGTCGGGATAGCTGGCGATACCGATGCTGATGCTGGCAGGAAACTCCTGGCCATCGATAACCAGGGGGGTGGTTTCAATCAACTCCCGGATGCGTTCCGCGACCAGTGCCGAACCTCCGGCGTCGGTATGCGGCATGAGAACGACAAACTCATCGCCGCCATAACGTGCGACTATATCGGCCTCCCTGACCCCCTCGCTCATCAGGCCGGCAACATGCCTGATCAGGGCGCTGCCGGTGGTGTGTCCGAACTGGTCATTCACCGCCTTGAGCCTGTCGAGGTCGATCATGAGTATGCTCAGGGGATATGAATAGCGTGCCGCCCCGGCGATTTCCTTCTCGAGGATTTCATTGAAGGCGCGCATGTTCGATATGCCGGTCAGGTCATCTGTCTGCGACAGTTCGGTGATCCTCTTCTTGGCATTGAGGATGTCGGATGCCAGAATGGAGGTGACATAGGCCACCAGCAACAGTGGCGAGAACCTGGCCATGATGAAGGTGAATGTCTGGGCGGCAAAGATATCCGTGGAGTAGTGCTGGTAACCCATGAGCAGATAACAGCAGGCAATCAGGGCGACTTCGAGTATGGTCATGATCTTGCCCAGCGTGATGGCGCAGGCAATGACCGCAATCAGGTACAGGTTCTGCAGCGGGCTTTCGATGCCACCGGTCTGCCATACCGCAAGGGTGATAAAGCCGATCATCGCCCAGGTCTCGACCGCCAGTTTCCACGGTGTGTCCTCGATCCTTGCGCCCACGTAGCGCAGCAGCAGCACGAACACGGCATAAGCGCTCATGATTCCGATCAGGGTGTCGGGCGCATCGATGCTGCCGGTGGGAATAAAGAAATACACCATGACGATGATGAGCATGAGCCATTGCAACTCCGCCATGCTCCGGGAGAAGCTCTTGAGCTCGTTATCCTTGCAGATCGTGGAGCAATGCAGCGGCTTGTTCAGGTTTTCTGTTGGCATCGGTTTGATCACAGGTACAGGATGACATACCTGTATCGGCCGCCGGCCCCACCTCTTTAACCTGCGTCAGCGGCCGGCGCCGGCCGCATGGTGACTGAACGGGCCGCGGATCCCGCAACGCGCCGATGTCGGGCGTATACAGTTCTGATAATTTAAAGAACAAACAGTAAGATATCATACATTTCTGAAAAAATTATCTATTCCAGACGGGACTTGAATCCCGGTCCTTAAAGCACGACACTTTTCCCATGCAGACCAGCTTCGTCCACCTCCGCGTCCATAGCGAATATTCACTGGTAAACGGTACCGTGCGGGTGCCACGCCTGGCCCGGTCTGTGGCGGACATGGGGATGCCCGCCGTGGCCGTAACGGACCAGAGCAACCTGTTTTCCATGGTCAAGTTCTACCGGGCCGCCATGGCGGCCGGTATCAAGCCGGTGGTGGGCGTGGACCTGTGGGTGGCGGACGCGGCCGCTAACGAGCAGCCGGTGCGCTTGGTCCTGTTGTGCAAACACCATGAAGGCTACCTGAATCTGACCGAACTGGTTTCGCGCACCTATACGGAGGGCCAGCACCGCGGGCACCCGGTGCTCGAAAAGTCCTGGCTGGAAGGTCACAGCGACGGCCTGATCGCCCTGTCTGGCGGGCGCGCGGGCGATATCGGCCAGGCCCTGCTGGCCAACAAGCCCGACCGGGCGCGTCGATTGCTGGACGGCTGGCGGACCCTGTTCCCCGACAGCTTCTATCTGGAATTGCAGCGTACCGGCCGTCCGGGAGAAGAGGACTATCTGCACCGTGCCGTGGGCCTGGCCGCCGAGACCGGGGTGCCGGTGGTGGCGACCAATGATGTGCACTTCATCGCGTCCACCGACTACGGGGCCCATGAGGCGCGCGTCTGCATCAACGAGGGGCGGACACTGAATGATCCGCGCCGCTCGCGCGAGTTTACCGATCAGCAGTACCTGCGCACGCCGGAAGAGATGCGGGAACTGTTCGGTGATCTACCCGAGGCGATCGAGAACAGCCTGGCGATCGCGCGACGTTGCAACCTGGAACTCGACCTGGGTCGCAATTACCTGCCCGATTTCCCGGTTCCTGCGGGCCTGACGATCGATGAATATTTCCGCCGCCTGGCCAGGGACGGGCTGGAGCATCGCCTGGGTGCGATCATCACCGCGGAGACGCCCGATCCGGATGCGCTGACACAGGAATACCGGGAACGCCTGGAGACCGAGATCGAGGTCATTGTCGAAATGGGTTTCCCGGGTTATTTCCTGATCGTGTCCGACTTCATCAAGTGGGCCAAGGACAACGGGGTCCCGGTCGGTCCCGGGCGCGGTTCGGGGGCCGGTTCCCTGGTCGCCTATGCCTTGCTGATCACCGACCTCGACCCGATCCGCTATGACCTGCTGTTCGAGCGCTTCCTGAATCCCGAGCGTGTATCCATGCCGGACTTCGATGTCGACTTCTGCATGGACGGCCGCGATCGGGTCATCGACTACGTTGCGGAGCGCTACGGTCGCGATCGTGTCTCCCAGATCATCACCTACGGTTCCATGGCGGCCAAGGCCGTGGTGCGCGATGTCGGCCGCGTCCTCGGTCACCCCTATGGTTTTGTCGACCGGATTGCCAAGCTGATTCCCTTCGAGATCGGCATCACCCTCGACAAGGCCCTCGCACAGGAGGCGGCACTCAAGGAACTCTATGAGAGCGACGAGGACGTCAGGGCGGTGATCGACCTGGCGCAGTCGCTGGAAGGCCTGGCACGCAACGCTGGCAAGCATGCCGGAGGCGTGGTGATCGCACCCTCGCGACTGACCGACTTCACACCGCTGTACTGCGAACAGGGCAGTGACGCAGTGGTGAGCCAGTTCGACAAGGACGACGTCGAGGCCGTGGGACTGGTCAAGTTCGACTTTCTCGGTCTGCGGACCCTGACCATCATCGACCGGGCGCTCAAGACCATCAACGCCGGGCAGGCGGAGACCGGCGAAGCCGCCGTGGACATCGCAGCCATCCCGCTGACCGACCGGCCCAGCTTCGATCTGCTCAAGGCCTGTGCCACCACCGCGATCTTCCAGCTCGAGTCCTCCGGCATGAAAGACCTGATCCGGCGCCTGCAACCGGACAGTTTCGAGGACATCGTTGCGCTGGTGGCCCTGTTCCGTCCCGGCCCACTGCAGTCAGGCATGGTGGACGATTTCATCAAGCGCAAGCACGGTGCAAAGGTCAGTTATCCGCACCCTGACCTGGAGCCCATACTCAAGCCGACCTACGGCATCATCCTCTACCAGGAACAGGTGATGCAGATCGCCCAGGTGCTGGCCGGCTATTCGCTGGGCGGGGCCGACCTGCTGCGCCGCGCCATGGGCAAGAAGAAACCCGAGGAAATGGCCAAGCAGCGCGCCATCTTTCTCGAGGGTGCACTCAAGCGGGGTGTCGATGAAAAGGTCGCCACCCATATCTTCGACCTGATGGAAAAATTTGCCGGCTACGGGTTCAACAAGAGCCATTCCGCCGCCTATGCCCTGATCTCCTACCAGACGGCCTGGCTGAAGGCCCATTACCCGGCCGCGTTCATGGCGGCCGTACTGTCGGCGGACATGGACAACACCGACAAGATCGTCCTGCTGGTCGCCGAGTGCCGGGACATGAAACTGAAGGTCGTGCCCCCGGACGTGAACAGCTCCGACTATCATTTCACCACCCGCTCCGACAACACCATCATCTACGGGCTGGGCGCAATCAAGGGCGTCGGGCAGGCGGCGATCGAGGCCATGCTGGACGAGCGCCGCGAGCACGGCGTTTTTGCCGACCTCTACAACCTGTGCCAGCGCGTCGATGCGCGCAAGATCAACCGCCGCGTCATGGAGGCACTGATCCGTGCCGGTGCGCTGGACCCCATGGGTGACAGCCGCGCCACGCAGATGGCCAACCTGCCACAGGCGCTGAAACTGGCCGAACAGACCTCCCGCAATCAGGACACCGGCCAGGATGACCTGTTCGGCGAGGCCGCCGAGGTGGTGTGTACCCCGCAGGACAGGCAGCAGCTGCCGGAGTGGAACGAGGAGCAGAGACTGCTGGGCGAGAAGGAAACGCTGGGTCTGTATCTGACCGGCCACCCGATCACGCGTTACCTGGCGGAACTGGACCGGATCACCAGTGGCAGACTGGCAGCGCTGGCGGCCTCCGGGAGCGACGCTCCGGGTCTGTCGGCGGGGCGTGGAAACGGGGGTGAGCGTCCCGTGACCATCGCCGGTCTGGTGATGTCCATGCGTACCCGCCGGACCCAGCGCGGTAGCAAGATTGCCTTCCTGACACTGGATGACGACAGCGCCCGTATCGAGGTGCGCGTGTTTTCCGAGGTCTTCGACAGGCACCAGGCGCTGCTCGGCAAGGACAAGGTCCTGGTCATCAAGGGCACGCTGGGCGTGGATGACTATTCCGGCGGTAACCAGGTGACCGCCCAGGAAATCCTGGACATCAATCAGGCGCGCGAGACCTATGCACGGCGACTGGTGGTCGGTATCGAGGCAGGGCAGGCGGGTAACGGTTTCATGCATTCGCTCGCGGATGTCCTCAAGCCGTTCCGGGAAGGCCAGTGCCGGGTCTGCATCGATTATCTCGGCGGCGCTGCCGAGGCGCGGCTTGCGCTGGGGGACGAGTGGACGGTGCATCCCACCGATGAGTTGCTGCACCGTCTGCAGGAACTGGCCGGTAACGAGCGCGTGCTGGTCGAATACAGCTGACTTGTTTCACTACGGCGTAGACGTTACCTTTGGCGGCAGGATGTTAACGGCTGGTAAATGACATGAACCTGAATTTTCTCGAGTTCGAGCAGCCCATTGCCGAACTGGAAGCAAAGATCGATGAGCTGACCTATATCGGCGATGACGCGGATGTCAACATCAACGATGAGGTCGCCAAGCTCAAGGCAAAGAGCAAGACACTGACAGAGTCGATCTTTTCCAGCCTGACACCCTGGCAGATCTCCCAGCTGGCGCGCCATCCGCAGCGTCCCTACACCATGGACTACCTCATCCGGGTGTTCAGTGATTTCCAGGAACTGCACGGTGACCGCTGTTTTGCCGATGACCACGCTATCATTGGCGGGGTCGCCCGGCTCGAGGGTACTCCGGTGATGGTCATCGGCCAGCAGAAGGGGCGTGACACCAAGGAGAAACTGCAGCGTAATTTCGGCATGCCGCGTCCCGAGGGTTACCGCAAGGCGCTGCGACTGATGCATATGGCGGAGCGCTTCAGGCTGCCGATCCTGACCTTCATCGACACCCCGGGGGCCTATCCCGGAATCGGCGCTGAGGAGCGCGGCCAGAGTGAGGCCATCGCGAGGAACCTGTACGTGATGTCAGGATTGCGAACCCCGGTCATCTGCACAGTCATCGGTGAGGGGGGCTCGGGTGGCGCACTGGCCATCGGAGTCGGTGACCGGGCCCTGATGCTGCAGTACAGCACCTATTCGGTGATTTCCCCCGAGGGTTGCGCATCGATTCTCTGGAAGAGCGCTGAAAAGGCAGAGGAGGCCGCCGAGGCACTTGGCATCACCTCGAAGCGCCTCAAGGAACTCGGCCTGGTCGACCGCATCATCGAGGAACCGCTGGGCGGCGCGCACCGTGATGTGGATACCATTGCAGAGAATATCAAGCAGGCGCTGGTCGAGGAACTGGGCCGGCTGACAACGGTCTCCATCGATGAACTGCTTGAGAGCCGCTACCAGCGCCTGATGGCCTACGGCGAGTTCACCGAGCGCTGATCCTTGCTTGCCTGCTGACCGGTTGTACCACCGGTCGACCCTTGACCGATGTCGTTTTCTCCCGCCCGTCTTCAGCAGCAACTGCTTGACTGTCCTGAGACCGGTTGCTGCTGGGTCGCCTACAGTGGCGGCGTCGATTCCCACGTGTTGTTGCATGCCCTGGTGACGATCAGGGCGTCGCTCAACTGCCGGATCGGTGCCGTGCATGTCCATCACGGTCTGCATGAGGATGCCGATCAATGGGAAACCCACTGCCGTGAAATCTGCAAGAACCTGGCAGTGGCGTTTGTCTCCCTGCAGGTCGATGCCCGCCATGCCACGGGGGAAAGCCCGGAGGCGGTCGCGCGCGCGGCACGCTACTCCGCGCTGCAGGAGTGGCTGCCCCCGGGGGACTGGCTGCTGACGGCGCAACATCAGGATGACCAGGCCGAGACCCTGCTGCTGCAGTTATTGCGCGGCAGCGGGGTCAGGGGCCTGGCCGCGATGCCGGCGCTGGCAGACTTCGGCGCCGGTCAGTTGCGGCGCCCCTTGCTGGATTGCAGCCGGCAGGCGCTGCTGGCCTATGCCCTGGAAAACGACCTTGAGTGGATCGATGATCCCAGCAACCAGGACACCGGGCTGGACCGTAATTTCCTGCGCCATCGCATTGTGCCGGAACTGCGCCAGCGTTGGCCGGGCCTCTCCGGTACCCTGGCGCGGAGTGCCCGGCACTGCGCGGAGGCGGCCAGGGCGCTGGCGCAGCTGGCGGAACAGGATCTCGCCAGCGTGGCCGGGGAGGCGGCGGGTGGGCTGCGGGTTTCCGGTCTGCAGCGGCTTTCCCTGGCGCGCCGTCGTAACGCCCTGCGGCACTGGTGTATGCAGCAGTGCGGCTCGACACCCTCGACCGCCGTTGTGGAACGGATGCTCACAGATGTGCTGGCAAGCCGCGCCGATGCCGGGCCCTGCGTGCGCTGGGGCGACCACGAACTGCGGCGTTACCGTGACCAGGTCTTTCTGCTCAGGCAGCAGCCGGAAGACCTGCCCGCCGGGTTCCTTGCCTGGCAACTTCCCCGGCCGCTGGCACTGCCGGGGGGCGACGGCACCCTGAGCGTGACCAGGGAACCGGGGGTGGGGGTCCGTGCCGCGGCAGTGCCTGCCAATGTGCTACGGGTCGGCTTTCGGCGCGGTGGGGAGCGCTGCCGCCCGGCCGGGCGTCGCCACCACCATGAACTCAAGAAGCTGTTCCAGGAGCACGGGGTGCCGCCCTGGGAACGATCGCGTATTCCGCTGATCTATATTGACAATGAACTGGCCGCGGTCGCCGGGCTGTGGGTCTGTGAACCCTTTGGTGCCGGCCCGGGTGAGCCGGGGCTGGTGATTCACTGGGACAGGACACCCGTACGGGCCTGAAGTAATTGAGGTGCCGGCCTTGATCTGGTAACGTCTACTCCCGTCCTGCGACGCGTGAGTCGCGACCTGATTTCCCGAGTATTAATGACCCGATTTATCTTCATTACCGGCGGTGTTGTGTCCTCTCTGGGCAAGGGCATCGCCTCCGCCTCCCTTGGGACCTTGCTTGAATCCCGGGGCCTCAAGGTCACCCTGCAGAAGCTGGACCCCTATATCAATGTCGATCCCGGCACCATGAGCCCGTTCCAGCACGGCGAGGTGTACGTGACCGAGGACGGTGCGGAGACCGATCTCGATCTCGGTCACTACGAACGCTTTGTACGCACCACCATGGGCAAGAACAATAATTTCACCACCGGCCAGATCTATGAAAACGTGATCCGCAAGGAACGTCGCGGCGACTACCTGGGTGCCACGGTACAGGTGATCCCGCATATCACCGATGAGATCAAGCGCTGTATCCGGCTGGGTGCGGGTGATGCCGATGTCGCCATGGTCGAGATCGGCGGTACCGTGGGTGACATCGAGTCGCTGCCCTTCATGGAGGCGATTCGCCAGATGGGCGTGGAACTCGGCCATGAACGCGCCCTGTTCATGCACCTGACGCTGGTGCCCTACATCGCGGCCTCGGGTGAGATCAAGACCAAGCCGACCCAGCATTCCGTCAAGGAACTGCGCTCGATCGGTATCCAGCCCGACATCCTGCTGTGCCGCGCGGACCGTCCGCTGCCGGACGCCGAGCGCAGCAAGGTCGCCCTGTTCACCAACGTGGAGGAGCGCGCGGTGATTTCCGCGGTGGACGTGGACAGCATCTACAAGATCCCGCAGCTGTTGCACGAGCAGCAGCTCGACGACATCGTGGTTGAAAAGCTCAAGCTGCAGACCGGCCCCGCAGACCTGTCCGAATGGGAGCAGGTCAACCGCGACAGCGCACGGCGCACCCATGACGTGACCATCGCCATGGTCGGCAAGTACGTCGACCTGACCGAGTCCTACAAGTCCCTTTCCGAGGCCCTGATCCACGCCGGCATCCACACCCACACCAACGTCAATATCCGCTACGTGGATTCCGAGAACATCGAGACCGGGGGCACCGACATCCTCAAAGGTGCCGATGGCATCCTGGTACCCGGCGGCTTCGGAGAGCGCGGCGTGGAGGGCAAGATCGCTGCGGTGCGCTTTGCGCGCGAGCACAATATTCCCTACCTCGGCATCTGCCTCGGCATGCAGGTGGCGGTTATCGAGTTCGCCCGTCATGTGGCCGGACTGGAAGGCGCGCACTCCACGGAGTTCGTCAGGGACACCGCCTATCCGGTGATCGCGCTGATTACCGAGTGGAGCCGTGAAGACGGCGCGCTGGAAAGACGCAGCGAGGATTCCGACCTGGGTGGCACCATGCGTCTGGGCGGGCAGAAGTGCCGGCTGGCAACTAACAGCCTGGCCCGCTCGCTCTACCAGCAGGATGTGGTCCTCGAGCGCCACCGCCACCGCTATGAATTCAACAACCAGTACCGCAAGCTCCTCGAGGACAAGGGTCTGGCCATGTCGGGCGTGTCCGTCGACGGCAAGCTGGTCGAGGTCGTCGAGATCAGGGGCCACCCCTGGTTCATAGGCTGCCAGTTTCACCCCGAGTTCACCTCGACACCGCGTGACGGACATCCCCTGTTTACCGGTTACATCAAGGCGGCACTGGCGTTTCACAATGGCAAAAAACACGCGCCGGCGCCGGCCGCCGCTGTGGCCCAGGCCGACGCCTGAGACGGCGACACCCCGGATCGGTCAACCCTGCACCCGGAATCAAGCCCAATGGAATTATGTGGATTCAATGCCGGTATTGACCAGCCGTTCTTTCTGATCGCCGGTCCCTGTGTCATCGAGAGCGAGGCGCTTGCCATCGACACCGCCGGACAGCTCAAGGAGATAAGCGCTGCGCTCGGTGTGCCGTTTATCTACAAGTCCTCCTATGACAAGGCCAACCGCTCGTCGTACATGAGCTTCCGCGGCCCCGGTGTCGAGGAGGGCCTGCGCATCCTGCAGCAGGTCAGGGAACAGATCGGTGTGCCGGTGCTGACCGATGTGCATGAAGATTCACCGCTCGATGAGGTCGCTGCAGTGGTCGACGTGCTGCAGACACCGGCCTTCCTGTGCCGGCAGACCAATTTCATCCAGAACGTCGCCCGGCAGGGCCGGCCGGTGAATATCAAGAAGGGCCAGTTCCTGTCGCCCTGGGACATGAAAAACGTGGCCGACAAGGCGATAGCAACTGGCAACACCCGGGTCATGGTGTGCGAGCGGGGCGCCTCCTTCGGTTATAACAACCTGGTCTCCGACATGCGTTCGCTCGCGGTCATGCGCAACTGCGGCGTGCCGGTGGTGTTCGATGCGACCCACTCGGTCCAGCTGCCGGGCGGGCAGGGCGATCGTTCCGGCGGTCAGCGCGAATTCGTGCCGGTGCTGGCGCGGGCGGCCGTGGCCAGCGGGGTATCCGGCCTGTTCATGGAGACCCACCCCGATCCGGACCAGGCCCTGAGTGACGGCCCCAATGCCTGGCCCCTGCAGCGCATGCGCGAATTGCTGGAGACCCTGCAGGCCATCGACGCGGCGGTGAAGGCGCGGCCCTTCCCGGAGACTGCATTGATGGAGTAGCAGGGCGTCCCCCGCCAGCGCCCGGACAAGGCCGATAAGAATTCGAGAAAATAACCTTAACTTATTGAAAAATGGAGATTAAATGTCTGGTATTTCTGAAATAACAGGACGTGAAATCCTGGATTCCAGGGGCAACCCGACGGTCGAGGCCGAGGTGACCCTGTCCTCCGGTGCCGTCGGGCGTGCCGCGGTGCCCTCCGGCGCCTCGACCGGTACGCGGGAGGCCGTGGAACTGCGTGACGGCGACAAGGGCCGTTATGGCGGCAAGGGCGTAAGCCGGGCCGTCGGCCATATCAGGGGCGAGATCCGCGACCTGCTGCTGGGCAAGGATGCGGCCAACCAGGAGGAGATCGACCACCTGTTGATCGAGCTGGACGGCACCGGAAACAAGGGCCGCCTGGGTGCCAATGCGCTGCTGGCGGTTTCGCTGGCCAATGCCCAGGCCCTGGCGCGCGACAAGGGCATCGGCCTGTACCGCCTGCTGGGTGGCAGCGGCGTCATGCAGATGCCCGTGCCGATGATGAATATCATCAATGGCGGGGCGCACGCCGACAACAGCGTCGATTTGCAGGAGTTCATGATTCTCCCGGTTGGCGCCGACAGCCTGCACGAGGCAGTGCGTTATGGCGCAGAGGTCTTCCATGCACTCAAACAGGTGCTGAACGGCCGCGGGCTGAATACGGGTGTCGGCGACGAGGGCGGTTTTGCCCCGGACCTGTCTTCCAACGAGGAGGCCATCGAGGTCATCCTCGAGGCCATCGACAAGGCCGGCTTCAGGGCAGGCCGCGACATCTACCTGGGGCTGGACGTCGCCAGTTCCGAGTTCTACCGCAACGGCCGCTACGTGCTGGCCTCCGAGGGCCGGGACTTCGATGCGGCCGGGTTTGCCGATTATCTCGCGGCCTGGGTCGACCAGTATCCGATCGTGTCCATTGAGGACGGCATGGACGAGTCCGACTGGGATGGCTGGAAGATACTTACCGACAAGCTGGGCGAGCGGGTGCAGCTGGTCGGCGACGACCTGTTCGTGACCAACACCGCCATTCTCGGGGAAGGCATCGAGAAAAAGATCGCCAACTCGATCCTGATCAAGCCGAACCAGATCGGTACCCTGAGCGAGACCCTGGCGGCCATCAGGATGGCAGATGAGGCCGGCTACAGCGCCGTTGTCTCGCACCGTTCCGGCGAGACCGAGGATGTCACCATCGCCGACCTGGCGGTCGCCACCACGGCGACCCAGATCAAGACCGGCTCCCTGTCGCGTTCCGACCGGGTGGCCAAATACAATCAGCTGATGCGCATCGAAAGCGAACTGGGCGCTGCGGCAAGCTATGCCGGGGCGGCGGCCTTCAGGCATTTGTCCACTGGCTGATGCCGCCATGGACATACGCCTGCGCTTGAGACCTGCCGGCCACAGGCCCTGCCATGAAGAACCTGATCATCGTTCTGCTGCTGTTGCTGGCGTACCTGCAGTACCGCCTTTGGACGGGTGAGGGTGGCCTGCTGGACGTCTGGGAGCTGCACCGGGAAGTCGAGGACCAGCGCCAGGAGAACGCCCGTCTACGCGAACGCAACGCGGCGCTGAATGCCGAGGTGCTCGATCTCAAGCAGGGCCTCGAGGCCCTGGAGGAACGTGCCCGGGAGGACCTGGGCATGGTCAAGGAAGGCGAGACCTTCTACCAGGTCGTGGAATGAGCCCGATCACGCACAACCGGGTCAGCGACCGTGTCTGACGGGCGTTCCGCTGACACCGCCGGTCCCCACTACTGGTGCGTGGTTCCGGCTGCCGGCAGCGGCAGCCGCATGGGTGCCGACATCCCCAAGCAGTACCTGCCCCTTGCCGGGCGCAGCGTCATCGAGCACACCCTGGACACGCTGTTCTCCTGTAGCCGCCTGTCCGGGGTGGTGCTGGCGGTGTCGGCCGATGATGGCCGCTGGGCGGAAATCCGGCCCCGCTATGCCGGGCGCAGGCTGGAGTGCGTAAGCGGCGGGGCTGAACGCGGCCACTCGGTGCTCAATGCGCTGCGTCACCTGGCGGGTCACGCCGATCCCGGGGACTGGGTGCTGGTGCACGATGCCGCACGGCCCTGCGTACGTCTTGCCGATATCGAGACGCTGATCGCGGCCCTGCAGGATGACGCCGATGGAGGCTTGCTGGGGGTGCCGGTCTCCGACACCATGAAGCGGGTGGACCGTGATGGCCGGATCAGCGCGACCGTCGACCGCACCTCGCTGTGGCATGCACAGACACCGCAGATGTTCCGCCTCGGCCCGCTGCAGGCGGCCCTGGAACAGGCGCTGGAGCAGGGCGCCACGGTCACCGACGAGGCGTCGGCAATGGAACGGGCGGGTTGCCGGCCGCGCATGGTCCCGGGACACGCCGACAATATCAAGATCACCGTGCCGGCCCACCTGGCGCTGGCCGAATTCTACCTGCAGGAGCGCGAGCGCACGTGAGGATCGGACAGGGCATTGATGCGCATGCATTCCGTCCGGGTGGCCGGCTGGTGTTGGGTGGTGTGCAGATACCCCATGAGCAGGGCCTGGAGGCACATTCGGACGGTGACGTTGTCCTGCATGCCCTGTGCGATGCCCTGCTGGGTGCCGCCGCGCTCGGTGATATCGGGCGCCATTTCCCGCCGGACGACCCGGCCTACGCAGGGATAGACAGCCGTATCCTGCTGCGCAGGGTGGTTGAACTGGTCGGCCGGGAGGGCCTGCAGATTGTCAACACCGACATCACTGTGGTGGCACAGGTGCCGCGCCTTGCCCCCTATATCAACGCCATGCGCGAGCACATCGCCGACGACCTGCAGCTGGATCACGCGCGCGTGAATATCAAGGCGACCACCACGGAACACATGGGCTTTACCGGACGCGGCGAGGGCATTGCCGCCTTTGCGGTCATCCTGCTCGACGCGTGAGTTCTGGCCCCGTACAGCCCCCGGGCCGCTCCCTGGAGACGGCCATTCTCGACCTGCCCACCGCCTGGGGCGGACCCCCGGTCAGCGGCCGCTGGCGCGTCAGCCCGGAGGACTTCCAGGTCACGGAGATCCCGCTGCTGGAACCCGCCGGCGAGGGTGAACATGTCTGGTTGTTCATTCGCAAGCGCGAGCAGAATACCGACCAGGTCGCCCGCCAGCTGGCGCGCTGTGCCGGCGTGCGCGCCCGCGATGTCAGCTATGCCGGTCTCAAGGACCGCAATGCCGTCACCGGCCAATGGTTCTCGGTGCACCTGCCCGGCAGGCAGGAACCGGACTGGGGCGCGCTTGAAACGGACCGGGTCACGTTGCTGCGGCATGCGCGTCACAACCGCAAGCTGCGCCGCGGCGCACTCCGGGGCAATGCCTTCCGCATCGTGGTGCGCGATGTCAGCGGCGACAGCGGCGAGTTGCAGCGCCGGCTGGAAACCGTCGCCCGTTACGGGGTGCCCAACTATTTCGGGGAACAGCGTTTCGGCCGTGCCGGCAGCAACCTGCGCATGGCCGACCGGCTGTTCGGGCAACGCGGCCTGCGCCTGTCCCGGCACCAGCGCGGGCTGGTGCTTTCCGCGGCCCGCGCCTACCTGTTCAACCAGGTACTGGCCCACCGGGTCCGTAATGGCAGCTGGAACCGGGTGGTGCCCGGCGACGCCCTGCAACTGGACGGCAGTCACAGCTTCTTTATTGCAGCCGCCGCCGATGCGGAGTTGCAGGCGCGTGCCGATGCGCTGGACCTGCACCCGACGGGCCCGTTGTGGGGCCGGGGTGACAGCCCGGTGAGTGCTGCCGGCAGGGAGGCGGAGGCGCAGGGCCTGGCGGCCTGCGGGTCATGGCAGCAGGGCCTGGCCGCGGCGGGACTCCGGCAGGAACGTCGCGCCCTGCGCCTGGTGGCCGGGGACCTGCAGTGGTCGTGGCCGTCGCCGGACAGCCTGCTGCTGGAATTCAGCCTGGCAGCGGGCTGTTATGCCACCAGCGTATTGCGTGAGCTGGTCTCCAGGGAGGCCGCTCGGCCCTGAGTCGCGGCTCAGCGGCGGCTGCGCAGCAGCACATTCACCGCGCCGGTGCCACCCTGTTCCGGCCGGGTTGAACTGAATGCCAGTACGTCCGGATGCTGGCGCAGCCAGCTGTTCAGGCTGTTCTTCAGCACCGGGGCCTGTTCCCGGGAACCATAGCCCTTGCCGTGGATGATGCGCACGCAGCGGATGCGCTGGTCACGTGATTGGGTGATGAAACGGATGAGCTCGTTCTGGGCGATGGCCAGCGTCATGCCGTGCATGTCGAGCTCGGCCCCGACCGGGAGCTGGCCACGGCGCAGGCGCTGCAGCAGGCGCAGCTGCAGACCGGGGCGCGCAAAGTAGAGCGTGTCGGCGGCATTGACCGGATCGTCCCGGGGCCAATCTGAAAAACCCGGGTCGCCGCGCTGCTCGCTGTCGTCACGGGCGGTGCGCGGCCGGGGTGCAGGCGGTCGCCTGTGCACTACCGCCGTGTCACTGCCCAGTTTTCTGACCGGACCGATACTGCGACGGAACAGGTCGATGTCTTCCCTGGAAGGCTTCTTGGTAGCGGGCATGGGTGATGTTGATCGGGTTGTCAGCTGTTGAGCGGGGCGTTCAGATACCGTAGCAGATCCCTGCTTGCATGCAAGCCGAATGGCACGCTTTTGTGTTCCACTCCGGCTTTATATTACGATGCAGTCAGTCCACGCGAGGTGAAGTTTCAGCAATGCATATCCTTATCAGCAACGATGACGGCTACCAGTCGGCCGGCATCCGGATACTGGCCGACACCCTGGGCGAGATCGCGACCGTTACCGTGGTGGCCCCGGACCGCGACCGCAGCGGCGCCAGTAATTCACTCACGCTGGACAATCCGATACGCGCACGCCGGGCGGACAACGGTTACACCTATGTGGACGGTACCCCGACCGATTGTGTCCACCTTGCCATTACCGGGCTGCTGGACCAGGAGCCGGATATGGTCGTGGCCGGGATCAATGCGGGGGCCAACCTTGGTGATGACGTGCTCTATTCGGGTACGGTCGCCGCCGCGATGGAGGGGCGTTTTCTCGGCCTGCCGGCCATCGCCGTCTCGCTGGTCTCGGAACGGCCCACGCACTTCGAAACCGCTGCCCGTGTCACCCTGGACCTGGTACGGCGTCTGCTGTTCAATACCCTGCCAGCTGATACAATTCTCAACGTGAATGTGCCGGACCTGCCGCTGGAAGAACTGGCCGGTATGCAGGCGACCCGGCTGGGTCACCGCCACAAGTCCGAGGCAGTGGTGCAGATGCATGACCCCCGGGGTCGTCCCGTCTACTGGGTGGGGCCCGCCGGCTCCGAACAGGATGCCGGCCCCGGCACGGACTTTCATGCGGTACGTTCCGGCCATGTCTCGGTGACACCGCTGGATGTCGACCTGACACGCTACCAGGCCCTGGAAGGGGTGAGCAGCTGGCTTGAAGACGGCTAGCAAACGGGATCCCTTGCCGGCTCCAGCAGTTGTTTCAGCGTGGCGGAAATTTTCCTGTAGTCTGGACACCCGCATAGTGAAGAGCGCCCTGAATTGAATTCGATAACACAAGGCATCGGGATGACATCCCAGCGAACGCGTGACCGGCTGGTGATGCGCCTGCGCGATGAGGGTATCCGCGACCGCGATGTCCTCGATGTGATGAGAAACATCCCCCGGCACCTGTTCGTGGACGAGGCGCTGGCCAGCCGGGCCTACGAGGACACCGCGCTTCCGATCGGATACAACCAGACCATATCCCAGCCCTATATCGTAGCTGCCATGACGGAGCTGGTGATCGCGAATCGCCCCGCCAAGATCCTCGAGGTCGGTACCGGTTCCGGCTACCAGGCCGCGGTGCTGTCCGGGCTGGTGGACAAGATCTACACCGTTGAACGGATCGCACCGCTGCTGACCCTGGCGCGCCAGCGTTTCCGGCGGCTCGGCCTGAGGAACATCCGTGCGATTCACAGTGACGGCACGGTCGGGTGGCCGGACTTCGCGCCCTATGATGCCATCATCGTGACCGCCGGATCCGAACACATTCCCGATGCCTTGCTGCACCAGCTGGCCCCGAACGGGCGGCTGATCATCCCGGTCGGCCGGCGTGACCGGCAGCGGCTGACCATGGTCACCCGCAAAGGAGACGCGTTCGAGCAGGAGGACCTGGACCCGGTTACCTTCGTGCCATTGCTCAGGGGCCAGACCTGATGCCGCTGTTCATATCGCTCTATGACCGCTGCATGGCGCTGGCACGGCATCGCTACGCCGCCCGCTACCTGGCCGGTCTGAGCTTCGCGGAATCGTCCTTCTTCCCGGTCCCGCCGGATATCATGCTGGCGCCCATGAGTATGGCCAGGCCGGAACGCGCCATGTCCTATGCGCTGCTGACCACGCTGGCCTCGGTGCTGGGTGGCCTGTTCGGGTACCTGCTGGGTTATTTTGCCTTCGATCTCATCGAACCCTGGGTACACAGGAGCGGGCATTGGGACGACTACCTGCATGTGCGTGACTGGTTCGACACCTGGGGTTTCTGGGCCATCCTGGTCGCGGGGTTCTCACCGATCCCCTACAAGGTCTTCACCATCGCGGCCGGTACGCTGTCCATGAACATCCCGCTGTTTGTCGCGGGCTCCGTGATCGGTCGGGGTGGGCGTTTCTTTCTGGTAGCCGGCCTGCTTGCCTGGGGTGGGCCGAAGATGGAACAGGCGCTGCGCACCTATGTTGAACGCATCGGCTGGTTGCTGGTGATCGTGGCCGTTCTTGCCTACCTGTATTTTCGCGGCTGATGTTTGCCGTGCTGCGTTTGTTCTGCATTGTCCTGCTGGGCTTGTCGATCGCGGCCTGTGGTTCGCAACCCGTCAATGCACCGGTCGGAACGCGCGGGGCACCGACGGCCACAAAAGCGGCCCCGGTAACACGACAGCCTGTCCGGTCGACCCGGGGCCATTACACTGTCAGGCGCGGTGACACGCTTTACTCGATCGCCTGGCAGCACGGACTGGCATATCGCGAGCTTGCCTCCCTGAACGGTATCCGTCCCCCCTATACCATCTATGTCGGTCAGCGTCTGCGCGTGGGTCCATCCGCCCCGAAGGCAGCCGCAGGCAGACCTGCGGCAGCGCAATCCATACCCGCATCCAAACCGGTTGCCAGTCCCTCGCCAACGCGCCCGACACCGCCTGTACAGGCAGCAGAGCAGCCGTTGCCGGCGACTGTCAGCAAGTGGGTGTGGCCGGCACAGGGCAAGCTGCTGCGCGGTTTTCGGTCGGACTCGCCCGGAAAGAAGGGGGTCGATATCGGTGGTCGGCGCGGGCAACCGGTTATGGCCGCGGCAGGGGGCAAGGTGGTCTATACCGGGAGTGGACTTGTCGGGTACGGTCGTCTTATCATCATCAAGCACAATGACAGTTTGCTCAGTGCCTACGGACATAACAGCAAATTACTTGTCAAGGAAGGTGAACGGGTCGAGGCGGGGCAGGTTATTGCCAAGATGGGCAGTAGCGGAACCGTTGGTACCCGCCTGTATTTCGAGATACGCAAGGACGGCAAGCCGGTTAATCCCTTGCGCTATCTGCCGAAGGGTTGACAGTATTCCCTTGCCTTGTTCGCGTGCCGTTACCGGTCCAGACAGACACTGGGCCAGTCACACCGGCGGAGTGGTCAGTGGCCAAACAACGCAAGGATTCTGACGGAACAGACACGCCTTCCACCCGGAAAGGTAAATCTGCTGGTGTCAGCGACGCCAAAGTCAAGAAGTCCGGCAGCGCAGGCGTCTCGTCATCCTCCGCAGATCACGATCCTACCCGACTCTATCTCAGCGAGATCGGTGCCTCACCCTTGTTGACGGCAGAGGAGGAGGTATTCTACTCGCGCAAGGCCCAGCGGGGTGACGAGAGTGCGCGCCAGCGCATGATCGAGAGCAACCTGCGGTTGGTAGTCAAGATCGCCCGGCGCTACATGAACCGTGGTCTGGCGTTTCTCGATCTCATCGAGGAAGGCAACCTGGGACTGATACGGGCGGTTGAGAAATTCGACCCCGAGCGGGGTTTTCGTTTTTCAACCTATGCGACCTGGTGGATCCGCCAGACCATCGAGCGTGCCATCATGAACCAGACGCGCACCATTCGTCTGCCCATCCATGTCGTAAAGGAGATCAACGTCTACCTGAGGGTGGCGCGCAAGCTGACCCAGGAGCTTGATCACGAACCGAGCGCGGACGAGATCGCGACCCTGCTGGACAAGCCGCTCGAGGATGTGCAGCGCATGCTGGGGTTGAATGAACGTACCGCCTCGACCGACACCAGCATCATGAACGACTCCGGCAAGACCCTGCTGGACACCATCGTCGATGACAGTATGCCGGACCCGACCGAGACCTTGCAGGACGAAGATATTCACGCGAACCTGGAAGAGTGGCTGGGGCAGTTGAACGACAAGCAGCGCGAGGTGGTGGAACGCCGTTTCGGTCTGCACGGTTACTCGGTTTCGACCCTGGAGGAGGTCGGGGCCGAAATCGGTGTCACCCGTGAGCGGGTGCGCCAGATCCAGATGGATGCCCTGAAGCGGCTGAGGAGAATTCTCGAGAACGAGGGCTTCTCGGTCGATGCCCTGTTGAAATAGCTATGAGAGTAGCAGGGCGGCGACCACCCGGCGTTCTTCCGAAATCAGGATGTTGAAGGTGCGGCACGCCGCGGCCGTGTCCATGAACTCCACCCCGATGCCCTGTGTCAGGAACCCGGCCGCGTATTCCGCAGGTGGAAAGCGTGATGTGGCCCCGGTACCGAGGATGATGATCTCCGGTTCGAGTTCTGCCAGCCGGGTGACATGGTGTTCCTGCAGGCCGGCAAAGCTGTTCGGCAACCAGTCCCTAATGATCCTGTCCGGTGTCACGATCACGCTGGATAAGATGACCTGGTCGTTGACCGTGATCTGGTCGCGTGCATAGGCCGTGATGCTGTTGCCTGCGAAGCTGTCCTGTGCGAAACGCATGCCTGCTAAGATACTGGGCCCGCCGCTAGCGGACAAGCCGTTTTAGTGTCGTCCACACTGCCTCGCGGGGGTGGTGCCGCCCGCCCGGGGCCCTTGTTTCCCATGACGCTTTTCAGTAACGTTAGCGCTCTTGGACCGTTGCTGGAACAGCTTCAAAATCAAAAGACTACAGGTTGCCCCGTGATCGAGGAATTCTCCCGCATAAAGCGTCTGCCCCCGTACGTCTTCAACATTGTCAATGAGTTGAAGGCGACGGCCCGTGCGCGCGGTGAGGATATCATCGATTTCGGTATGGGAAATCCCGATCAGCCCACGCCGCCGCATATCGTCGAGAAGCTGGTCGAGGCGGCGCAGCGCGGCGATACCCACCGCTACTCGCTGTCGCGCGGGATCCCGCGGCTGCGCAAGGCCATCTGCGACTGGTACGGGCGGCGCTACGATGTCGACCTGGACTATGACCGCCATGCCATTGTCACCATCGGTTCCAAGGAGGGGCTGGCGCACCTGGCCCTGGCCACCATGGGTCCGGGCGACGCCGTGCTGGTTCCCAATCCGGCCTATCCCATCCATCCCTACGGGTTTGCCATCGCCGGGGCGGACATCCGCCATGTGCCGCTGCGCCCGGGTGTCGATTTCTTCGCCGAGCTGGAGAAGGCCATCAAGGACTCCTGGCCGCGGCCCAAGATGCTGATACTCAACTTTCCCGGCAACCCGACCACCCAGTGTGTCGAGCTGGAGTTCTTCGAGAAGGTGGTCGACATCGCGCGCGAGAACGAGATCTGGGTGGTGCAGGACCTGGCCTATGCCGACCTGGTCTTCGATGGCTATCAGGCGCCTTCGATTCTGCAGGTGGACGGTGCCATGGATGTGGCGGTTGAGTTCTTCTCGCTGTCCAAGAGCTACAACATGCCGGGCTGGCGGGTCGGCTTCATGTGCGGCAACGAGACCCTGGTGGCGGCACTGGCGCGCATCAAGTCCTACCTGGACTACGGCATGTTCACGCCCATCCAGGTCGCGGCGATCACCGCGCTGGACGGTCCCCAGGATTGCGTGCGGGAAATCGCAGAGAACTACCGTGGCCGTCGTAATGTCCTGTGCGAGGGCCTGAATTCCCTGGGCTGGCCGGTGGAGAAGCCCAGGGCAACCATGTTCGTCTGGGCACCCATACCGGAACCCTACCGGGAAATGGGCTCGCTCGAGTTTTCCAAGAAACTGCTGGTGGACGCGCGTGTCGCCGTGTCGCCGGGGGTCGGTTTCGGCTCCTACGGCGACGACCACGTGCGTTTCAGTCTTATCGAGAACAAGCACCGTACCCGTCAGGCCATTCGCGGTATCCGCGACATGTTCCGCAAGGACCTCGGCCTGGCGCATGCCTCAGGAGGATAAATCAGTTGAATCCGGTTAATGTTGGCCTGCTGGGTCTGGGCACTGTGGGCGGGGGTACCTTTAGGGTACTCAACCGCAATGCCGAGGAAATCATGCGTCGTGCCGGGCGCGGTATCCGAATCACCCAGGCCGCAGCACGCGCCTATGACCCGGCCACCCTGCCCGGGATCGAGTCGATCAGCGTCTCCGGCGATGCCTTCGCCGTGGTGGACAACCCGGATGTCGACATCATCATTGAACTGATCGGCGGTTACGAGCCGGCGCGCGAACTGGTGCTCAGGGCCATCGCCAACGGCAAGCACGTGGTCACGGCCAACAAGGCGCTGATCGCTCTGCACGGCAACGAGATCTTCGCGGCGGCCCAGGAGCAGGGCGTGATGGTGGCCTTCGAGGCCGCGGTCGCCGGCGGCATCCCGATCATCAAGGCCCTGCGCGAGGGCCTGGCCGCGAACCAGATCGAGTGGCTGACCGGGATCATCAACGGCACCGGCAACTTCATCCTCACCGAGATGCGCGACAAGGGTCGCGATTTCGAGGACGTGCTGAAGGAGGCCCAGCAGCTGGGTTACGCCGAGGCCGACCCGACCTTTGATATCGAGGGCATCGATGCGGCCCACAAGCTGACCATCTTGGCCTCCATCGCCTTCGGTATCCCGCTGCAGTTCGACAAGGTGTATACCGAGGGCATCAGCCATATCACCCGCGAGGATGTCAGCTATGCTGCCGAATTCGGCTACCGGATCAAGCACCTCGGTTTTACCCGGCGCACCGACCGGGGCATCGAGTTGCGGGTGCACCCCACCCTGATACCCGAGCGCCGCCTGATCGCCAATGTCGACGGTGTGATGAACGCGGTGCTGGTGAAGGGTGATGCCGTGGGGCCGACCTTGTATTACGGCGCCGGGGCGGGATCGGAACCCACGGCATCCGCCGTGGTGGCCGACGTCATCGACGTGGTGCGCACCCTGACTGCCGACCCCGGAAACCGGGTGCCGCACCTGGCGTTCCAGCCAAACGCCCTGTCCGATGTGCCGATCCTGTCCATGGATGAGGTAGAGACGGCGTACTACCTGCGTATGCTGGCAACCGACAAGCCCGGCGTGCTCTCCGACGTGACCAGCATCCTGGGCCGGCTGGGCATCAGTATCGAGGCGATCCTGCAGAAGGAGCCGGCCGCCGGTGTGGCCGAGGTGCCGATCATCATCCTGACCCACTCGGTCCAGGAACGGCAGATGAATGATGCCATCCGCCAGATCGAGGCCCTGGACAGCATCCACGGGACAGTTACCCGCATTCGCCTGGAACACCTCGACTGCGACTGATTACCCATTTCATTTCTTATGCGCCGCAAGCCGGCGAGGAATAACGCATGTCTACTGGATCCCGCTATACAGGATTGATCGAACACTATCGCGACCGTCTGCCGGTGTCTGCCGACACCCGCGTCATCAGCCTGGGTGAGGGCAATACGCCGCTGGTGCAACTGGAAAACATCCCGCGTGAAATCGGCAAGGATATCGAACTCTACATCAAGTACGAGGGCCTCAACCCGACCGGTTCATTCAAGGATCGTGGCATGACCATGGCGGTGACCCGGGCGGTAGAGGAGGGCAGCCGGGCCGTGCTGTGCGCCTCCACGGGCAACACCTCGGCCGCGGCGGCTGCCTATGCCGCACGGGCCGGCATCACCGCGTTTGTCATCATCCCCGAAGGCAAGATCGCGCTGGGCAAGCTGGCCCAGGCCATGATCCACGGCGCCGTGGTACTGCAGATCAAGGGGAATTTCGACGTCGGCATGCGCCTGGTCAAGGAGGTGGCCAGTGAGGCCCCGGTCACCGTCGTCAACTCCATCAATCCCTATCGCCTGCAGGGCCAGAAGACCGCTGCCTTCGAGATTGTCGACGAACTCGGGCGGGCGCCGGACTACCACTGCCTGCCGGTCGGTAATGCCGGCAATATCACCGCCCACTGGATCGGCTATTGTGAATACGCCCATCACGATGAGGGCGAGGTCACGGCTGCGTGCGGCTTTTGCGAAGGCGCGTCCTGTGCCTACGGTGGCCGGGGCGTGACCGATACCCGCCCCGTCATGGTCGGTTACCAGGCCGCCGGTGCCGCTCCGTTCATGCGCGGTGCCATGGTGGACCACCCGGAAACGGTGGCCACGGCGATCCGCATTGGTCACCCGCAGTCCTGGGACAAGGCCTGGAAGGTCAGGGAAGAGTCCGGCGGCTGGTTTGATGAATGCTCCGACGAGGAGATCCTGGCGGCTCAGAAGCTGCTTACCTCGCGCGAGGGGATCTTCTGCGAGCCGGCCTCGGCGACCTCGGTCGCGGGCGCGCTGCGTGATATCCAGTCCGGCAAGATCCCGGAAGGCAGCACCGTGGTGTGCACCCTCACCGGTCACGGTCTCAAGGACCCGGACACGGCCATCAAGCAGTGCGAGGGCGCCATGCAGACCGTCGATGCCGAACTCGACGCCGTCAAGGACGCCATCCTGAAACACCTGGCGTGACTTTAGTCGCGCTTCACCACCGGGACACCGGGGTCGCAATTCCGACAACACATCAAAAAAACACTCACCGCAGAGGCGCAAAGGACGCAGAGAAACTCAGGAAATATTCAATGTAAAACCCTATGGCGATTCAGCCTGTAGGTTGGGCAAAGCGCAGCGTGCCCAACAATCAGTTTTATGTTGGGCACGTCGCTGACGCTCCTTTGCCCAACCTGCGTGCCTGTATATAACCATTCACCGCAAAGGCGCAAAGTAAAATAATGATTCACCGCAGAGACGCCGAAGGCGCAGAGAAAACATTCCGTAGAATATCGAAAATATTTCACCGCAAAGAGGTAATGAACACAAAGTGAAAAGAATTATCCGGGTGAATGAGGTGTTGGATTTTCGAAATAATTATTTCTTTTCTCTGCGTCCTTTGCGTCTCTGCGGTGAATTGTTGTTGATGGATCCCGGGATAATTTTCTCTGCGTCCTCGGCGTCTCTGCGGTAGGTATTGCGTTTGAAAAATATCAATCATTTTGTCTGACCCGGTGAACAAGCTGGTGCTGGTGGTGCCGGGTCTGTGCGGCCCGGGTGGTGAGGATCCGTTTTCCAGTCTGCCTGGCGGTCACCCGCAGGCCCTGGAGAAACTGCTGGCACGGGCCGGCGTAAAGCGCGATGCCCCATGGAACCTCGATGCCACCCTGGGCGGATTTTTCGGTCTGTCCGTCGGTACGCCGGCGACACTGCCGGTGGCGCCGCTGACCTGGCTGGCCGATACCGGCAGCGCTCCAAGGGGCTATGTCATGCGCGCCGACCCGGTGCACCTGCGCGCGGACCAGTCCAGCCTGCGGCTGTTCGACAGCCGGGCGTTCTCCATCGAACCGGATGAGGCCCGGCAACTGGCCGCGAGTTTTAACGAGCTGTACCGCGACCGCGGCTGGCATCTGGAGGTGGTCGCGCCGGCGCGCTGGTACCTGGCACTTGCCGAGCCCCCGATTCTGGAGACCCGCTCACCCTCGGAATGCGCCGGGCGGGACATCAATGAACTGTTGCCACGCGGCGCGCACAGCCGCGAATGGCATGCCCTGCTGAACGAGGTCCAGATGCTGTTTCACGCGCACCCGGTCAACGCGGCGCGCGAGCAGCGCGGTGAACCGGCCATCAACAGCATCTGGCCATGGGGCGGGGGGGTGCTGCCCGCTGCAGCCGAGACATCGCTTGCGGGTGTCATAACCGACCAGCCGCTGGTGATGGGGCTGGCGCAGCTGGCCGGTATTCCCCGGCGTGACCTGCCGGCGGACGCTACAGAACTGGCAGCCGGCCTGGTCGAAGGGCATTATCTCGTTGTCATCGATTCCCTGGCAGCGGCGATGCAGTATGCGGATGCCGGGGCCTGGGCCAAGGGACTGGGGCAGCTCGAGTCCGCCTGGTTCCGGCCCCTGCTGGAGCTGATCGGCGCCGGTCGTATCGGACAGCTCGAACTCTATCCCGTCAACGGCAGCTGCTATCGCGTCAGTCGCCAGCTGATGCGGCGCTTCTGGAGGCGCCCGCGCAGTCTTGCCCGGCAGTGTCGGCATGATTAGCCTGAAAAGGGGGACATTCTGCTTGTTGGCGTTTCAGGTGAAAGTCGTGGATGAACAATCGAGAAAAACACAATGCCCCATATTTTTTCGCAGGAAATGCACCGATGCCGGGTGGACCGGCTACCGGGATTGCGGTGAGCCATGCAAGCTAGGTTGATCGTGCGGCGACAGTCCGCCAGCAAGGCGATTGACTGGCCGGAGAGCGTTCCGCCCCTGCTGCGGCGCGTGTATGGCGCGCGTGCCATTGAATCGGCCGCCGAACTGGATTATGCCCTGCAGCACCTCGAACCCCCCGGGCTGCTCGGGGGGCTCGAGGCGGCCGTCGACCTGCTGGAGCAGGCCCTCCGTGAGGGCCAGCGGATCGTCGTGGTCGGTGACTTCGACGCCGACGGGGCGACCAGCACGGCGCTGTGTCTGCGCGCCCTGCGTGCCATGGGGGCCCGGGACGTGCGTTACCTGGTGCCGAACCGTTTCGAATTCGGCTACGGGCTGACCCCCGAAATCGTGGCCGTGGCCGCCGGGCTGCGCCCGCACCTGATCATGACCGTGGATAACGGTATCTCCAGTCATGCCGGCGTCGAGGCCGCCCGGCAGCAGGGGATCCGCGTGCTGATCACCGATCACCACCTGCCGGGCAGCGTGCTGCCGCCGGCGGACGCCACCGTCAACCCGAATTCGCCGGGCGATGCATTCCCCAGCAAGAACCTGGCCGGGGTCGGGGTGGCCTTTTATGTCATGCTGGCACTGCGCTCCCGCCTGCGCACGCGTGGCTGGTTCGGGCAACAGGGGATCCCGGAACCCAACCTCGGGCGCCTGCTGGACCTGGTGGCGCTGGGAACGGTTGCGGATGTGGTGCCCCTGGATCGCAACAACCGTATCCTGGTCCAGCACGGTATCCAGCGTATCCGCAGCGGTCAGTGTGTTCCGGGTATCCGCGCATTGCTGGCGGTGGGCCGGCGCGATGCCGCGCGCTGTGTCTCCACCGACCTTGCCTTTGCCGTCGGTCCGCGCCTCAATGCCGCCGGCCGCCTGGAGGACATGTCGCTGGGGATCGAATGCCTGTTGACCGACGACGGACACAGCGCCCGTGAAATGGCGGCCCGGCTGGACGCACTCAACCGCGATCGCAAGGAGATCGAGTCCGACATGCAAACCCGTGCCCTGGAGGCGATCCGGGAGCTGCACCTGGAGGCTCAGGGACTGCCAACCGGCCTGTGCCTGTTCCATCCCGACTGGCACCAGGGCGTGATCGGGATCCTCGCGGCACGCATCAAGGAGCGCTTCCATCGCCCGGTGATCGCGTTTGCACGGGTCGGCAACGGTGAGTTGAAAGGCTCGGCGCGCTCGATCCCGGGATTCCATATTCGCGATGCCCTCGATGCCGTGGCCGCGCACCACCCGGAACTCATCACCCGCTTCGGCGGTCATGCCATGGCGGCCGGGCTGACGCTGGACGAGGCGCACTACCCGGACTTTGCCGCGGCCTTCGATGCCGAGGCCGCGCGCCTGCTGTCCGCTGAGGACCTGAACCACACCATCCACAGCGACGGTGAACTGCAGGGGGATGAATTCTCCCTGGAGACCGCGCAGGCCCTGCGCGAGGCCGGTCCCTGGGGACAGGGTTTTCCCGCACCGGTGTTTGACGGCCGCTTCAGGCTGATCAGCCAGCGGGTCGTGGGCGAGCGTCACCTGAAGCTGGTGCTGCAGCCGATCGACGGGGAAGGGCAGATCGACGCCATTGCCTTCAACACCGGTGAGTTGCCGGGATCATGCCCGGAGGTCCGGGCGGCCTATCAACTCGATGTCAATGAATACCGCGGCATGTTGACCGCCCAGCTGGTGGTGGAGCACATCGAGGCCGTCTGAGGGGCCGGGACGGCGAGGGGCGCCCCAGCCCCCGCCGTTGCCCGGTCTTTTCCGGCAAGGCCGGCCGGGGCGTTAATCCCGGGGATGTCCGTATACACAACACGGCCTGGCGGCCTGGCGGGTGTAGTTTCTGCCGGCCAACAAGGGTATTATGGCGCGCTGAAAATTCTTCTCCCATACAGTGGCTTAACATGCTAGACCTGAATCCCGTACGAACAATGATCAAGGACCTCGACGGACGTGCCGCGGCCCTTAGGGGGTATCTTTGACCTCGAGGCCAAGAGCGAGCGTCTGACCGAGGTCGTCCGCGAACTGGAAGACCCTGCCGTCTGGAACAACCCGGAACGCGCCCAGGAGCTGGGGCGTGAGCGTGCGCGCCTGGAAGAGGTCGTGCTGACGCTGGGCAACATGGCCCAGTCCCTGGAGGATGCCGGGGAGTTGCTGGAGATCGCGGCCGAGGAGGACGACGCGGCCAGCGTGGAGGAGATCGCGGCCGATGTCACCCGGCTGGAGGCAGAGATCGCCCGGCTGGAATTCCGCCGCATGTTTTCCGGGGAGATGGACGAGTCCAGTGCCTTCCTCGATATCCAGTCCGGTTCCGGTGGCACCGAGGCCCAGGACTGGGCCGAGATGCTGTTGCGCATGTTCCTGCGCTGGGGCGAGCGCCACGGGTTCAAGACCGAGCTGATCGAGGTGTCACCGGGTGAAGTGGCCGGTATCAAGAGTGCCACGGTCAAGTTCGAGGGCGACTATGCCTTCGGCTGGCTGCGCACCGAGACCGGGGTTCACCGGCTGGTGAGGAAATCGCCGTTCGATTCCGGCAACCGCCGCCACACCTCGTTCGCGGCGGTGTTCGTGTCTCCGGAAATCGCGGATGATTTCGAAATCGACATCAACCCGGCCGACCTGCGCATCGACGTCTACCGCGCCAGCGGTGCGGGCGGGCAGCACGTCAACCGCACGGAATCGGCGGTGCGCATCACCCATGCCCCCAGCGGTATCGTGGTGCAATGCCAGAACGACCGTTCCCAGCACAAGAACAAGGCGACGGCGATGAAACAGCTCAAGTCGAAGCTCTATGAACTGGAAATGCAGAAGCGCAGCGTGGACCAGCAGGCCGTGGAGGAAACCAAGTCGGACATCGGCTGGGGCAGCCAGATCCGCTCCTACGTGCTGGACCAGTCCCGCATCAAGGACCTGCGGACCGGTGTCGAGGTGGGTAATACCCAGGCGGTGCTCGACGGTGACCTCGACCAGTTCATCGAGGCCAGCCTGAAAAGCGGCCTGTAGCATGGATTTGATCCGTGAACTTCAACCGCAAAGACGCAAAGCGCGCAATGAAATCATTAACAATCATTAACAATAAACTCACCGCCGAGTCGCAGAGGGCACTGAGAATAAAGACAATATATATCAGTATTATATTGGTTTCCTCTGCGTCCTCCGCGTCTCTGCGGTAATATTTTTATGTTTTCTTTGCGTACCTTGCGCCTTTGCGGTGAATGGGTGTTTATAAGTAGATTTGGGAAAACAGACAGACCATGACAGACCAGGATGAAAATGCCCTCATAGCCCAGCGGCGCACCAAGCTGACTGCGCTGCGCAAGGCCGGCAATGCCTTCCCCAATGATTTCCGCCGCGATGCCATCGCCGGAGAGTTGCATGCCGAATACGATGAACATGACAACGAGGCCCTCGAGGTCAGCCCGATCCGCGTCAAGGTGGCCGGGCGGCTCATGGCGAAGCGCATCATGGGCAAGGCCAGCTTTGCCCAGCTGCAGGACATGTCCGGGCGTATCCAGCTGTTCCTGCAGCGCGATTCCCTGGCCGAGGGTGTCTACAGGGATTTCAAGACCTGGGACATCGGCGATATCGTCGGGGCCGAGGGCGTGCTGTTCAAGACCAGGACCGGTGAGTTGTCGGTGCGCACCGAGACAATCCGGCTGCTGACCAAGTCACTGCGGCCCCTGCCGGAAAAGTTTCACGGCCTGGCTGACCAGGAGACCCGCTACCGCCAGCGCTACGTGGACCTCATTATGAACGAGGTCTCGCGCAACACCTTCCGGATGCGCAGCCGTATTGTGCAGTACATTCGCCAGTACCTGAATGATCGGGACTACCTCGAGGTGGAAACCCCGATGATGCAGGCCATCCCGGGTGGCGCCACGGCGCGGCCGTTTTCCACCTACCACCATGCCCTGGACATGGACCTGTTCCTGCGCATCGCCCCCGAGCTGTACCTCAAGCGCCTGGTGGTCGGCGGCTATGAGCGGGTCTACGAGATCAACCGGAATTTCCGCAACGAGGGCCTGTCGACGCGCCACAATCCCGAGTTCACCATGCTGGAGTTCTACCAGGCCTACGCCGATTACAATGACCTGATGGACCTGACCGAGGACCTGCTGGTGAGCATGACAGCGGACCTGCTCGGCAGTACCACCATCGAGTGCCAGGGCGAGCAATATGATTTCGGCCAGCCGTTCCGGCGCATGACCGTGCGTGACTCCATCCTGCATTTCAATCCCGAACTCGAGGCAGCCGACATCGACGCCGCCGACAGGGCGCGCGCGCTTGCCGGGCGGCTCGACATCCCGCTGAAGGACAGCTACGGCCTGGGCAAGGTGCAGATCGAGATCTTCGAGAAGACCGTGGAGGGCCGGCTGGCCGACCCCACCTTCATCACCGCCTATCCGACCGAGGTGTCGCCGCTGGCACGGCGCAGCGATGCGGACCCGTTCGTCACCGACCGTTTCGAGTTCTTCGTCGGCGGGCGCGAGATTGCCAACGGTTTTTCCGAGCTCAACGATGCCGAGGACCAGGCGGAGCGTTTCCGGATGCAGGTGGAGGAAAAGGAGGCCGGCGACCTGGAGGCCATGCACTTCGATGCCGACTACATCCGTGCCCTGGAGCACGGCATGCCGCCGACGGCGGGCGAGGGCATCGGCATCGACCGGTTGGTGATGCTGTTTACCGATTCGCCCTCGATCCGGGACGTGCTGCTGTTTCCGCACATGCGCCCGGAGGCGTAGTTTTAGGGGCCTTCCCCTGATTGAGTGGGTAACACATCAATACAGGCGAGACGCATTCCTTCTAATGGCAAGGTTGCTGGCCGAATGAATTCATTCCTACTGTAGGGCCGAATTCATTCGGCCAACGGTATTTCCGGCCAACGGTGTTTTCGACCAACGGTGTTTCATCGTCATCTGTTATCCAGATGCAATCCCAATGTGGGTAATCGCCAATATTCCGAGCCAGGCCAGCTCGCTTGGGGAAGAGCCAGTCTTAGTTTCCAGATTCTCCTGGCGTCGAGCCCGTCGCTGCACAACCGGGGGATGCCGCCGGTGATGCCGCCCGCGCGGCCTCAGGTGCCCTGTGCGCTGTTGATGAACAGCTGGAGGCGCTGTCCGGGCTGCAGGTATTTGCCTTCCGGGAGGGTGTTCCAGGCCCTGAGGTCGGCGATGCTGACCCTGAATTTTCTCGATATCAGGAATAGCGAGTCGCCCTTGCGCACGGTATAGCTGAACGGGCGGGGCGCCGCGTCTTCCTGGTGGATGACGAGTACCTGCCCGGGCCTGAGATAGGCATCCGGATCCAGGTCATTCCACAAGGCCAGATTGCGCACGCTGACGCCGTTACCCCGCGCAATCGTCCACAGCGTGTCGCCCTTGCTGATACGGTGGCGGATTGTATCCGCTGGGATGTCGCTATCCAGGTCCGTGTCCGGCAGGGGACGACCGACCGGTTTCCGTGCCGCCACCGGCACCAGCAGGTGGCGGCCGGCGCGGATGGTGTTGCTGCGCAGGCTGTTGCTGGCGCGCAGTACCGGTACCGTGGTGTCATAGCGGCGGGCGATGTGGCCGAGCGTATCGCCGCGCTGGATCTCGTGACGCACCCATTTCATGCGTTCCGAGGCCGGCAGCTGCGCCAGGTTCTGCGCGAAGACGGCGATTTTTTCCTGGGGGATGGCCAGTTGGTGGGGGCCTTCCGGGTGGGTGGCCCAGCGTTGAAACCCGGGATTTAGCCGCTGCAGCTCGCCGATTTCCATGTCCGCCAGTTCGGCGGCCACCTCGAGATTGATCTGGCCCGGTATGTCGATGACCGTGAACCGGGGGGTCGGGTCGAACGGGGCCAGCTGCACGCCGTAATCCGCCGGTGCCTCGACAATGGTGCTGATGGCCAGCAGCCTGGGCACGTAGGACGAGGTCTCGCGGGGGAGTTTGAGGGACCAGAAATCGACGGGTTTTCCGGCCTGGCGGTTTTTCCTGATGGCCTTGCGCACTGTTTTCCCCCCGGCGTTGTACGCGGCCAGTGCCAGTAACCAGTCACCGTTGAACTCCTGGTGCAGTTTGTCCAGATGGTCCAGTGCGGCCTGGGTCGAGGCCACCACATCACGGCGGCCGTCATACCACCAGTCCTGTTTCAGGCCGTAGTGCCTCCCGGTGCGCGGGATGAATTGCCAGAGCCCGGCCGCCTGTTCCGACGAGCGGGCCTTTGGATTGAAACTGCTCTCGACAAACGGCAGCAGGGTGATCTCGGCGGGGAAGCCGCGTTTGTCGACTTCGTTGAAGATGTAGGCCAGGTAAGGTTCGCCGCGCTTGAATGATCGTTCGATGTCACGGGGGCTTTTCGCATAGCGGCGGATATGCCGTGCCACCGTTGGCCTGTGCTTGTCGGGCAGCCGGAAGCCGCTGCGGATGTGGTCCCAGGTATCCACCGGGGCCGCCTCAGCCGGCTGCAGGGCAGGTGCATCAGCGGGCGTGTCCACGGGGGCGTCCGGCAGGGCATCCCCCGGCGGCGGTTCTGCTGCGCTGTCGACAACGGGCGGTAGCGGGATTTCCGGGCGTGACCTGGTGGTGTCCAATGAGGCGCATCCCGTCATCAGCAGGATGATGAGGCACGCCCAGGTTGAGTGGCGGATAGTCATTGATCAAGTATGGACAATCAGGCCGGTTCTCGTAAGTGTAAGACTGTGAAGCAGTTCACTGTCAGGGCAGCATAAATTCCATTCAGGTCCGCCGTATGCTGACAGGCCACCCCGTCGAGGTCAATGTCAGCGAGGACAGCCGCTATCAGGGCGGCATCCGCTGGCCGGATGCGGTATGATTTTACGGCAATGAATACGGCTCACTCAGTGTCCCAGCGGGCCTCGTCCCTGCGCCGCTGGTATCGGCGCCCCTTGGGTCGCATGCTGGCCGACGTCGAGTTCTCCGCCCTGGCGGATCAACTCCCCAATATCTTCGGTTATCACCTGTTGGTGGTCGATCCTCCCTGGGACAACTGTACCCTGAGCGCCAGCCGGATCCCGCATCACGTGGTGCAGCACATCTGTACCGACCCGCTGACAGAGGCGGGATTGATCGGGGATACCGAGACATGGCCGGTGATGACCGATACCGTGGATGCCATTATCCTGCCCCATACCCTCGAGATAACCCCGGACCCGCACCAGGTCCTGCGTGAGGCCGACCGCAGCCTGATACCCGATGGCCACCTGGTGATCCTGGGCTTCAATCCCCGCAGCCTCTGGGGGGTACGCAGGGTATTATCCCGGCGTTCCCGGGAAATGCCCTGGTCGGGCCGGTTCCTGAGCATGCACCGTATCAAGGACTGGCTCAGCCTGCTGGGCTTCGACACCGTGGCGAGCGGTTTCCTGTTTCATCGCCCGCCGGTGCAGAACACGCGCCTGCTGGAGCAACTCCAGTTCCTCGAGCCCCGCACGGCGCGCGGCCGGATGCTGCTGGCCGGATCCTACATCCTGGTCGCCCGGAAACGCACCCTGGTGATGACGGCGATCAAGGCAGGGCACGCCACCTCACGTCAGTTGTTCCCGGTCGGCATCCCGAGTTCCAGCCAGAGAAATCTGCGGCGTGCCGGCTGAAACGGAGATCTACACCGATGGCGCCTGCCGCGGCAACCCGGGTCCGGGTGGCTGGGGTGCGGTGCTGCGTTACAAGGGCCACGAGAAGACCCTCTACGGGGCCGAGGCAATGACCACCAACAACCGCATGGAACTCATGGCCGCGATCCGGGCACTGGAGAGCCTGACGCGCCACTGCAAGGTGCGGCTGACGACGGATTCCCAGTACGTGCAGAAGGGCATCACCGAATGGCTGCCCAACTGGAAGAAACGCGGCTGGAGGACCGCCGCCAGGAAGCCGGTGAAAAACGCCGATCTCTGGCAGCGCCTGGATGCGGCCATCGCGGGGCATGAAATCCAGTGGGAGTGGGTGCGTGGTCACAGCGGACACCCGGAGAACGAACAGGCGGATGCGCTGGCCAACCAGGCCATCGACGAGCTGCTGCTGATGACTGAACGTGAATGATTAACCGCAAAGACGCAAAGAAGGCAAAGAAGTAAAATAACTATCACCGCAGAGACGCCGGGGACGCGGAGAATAAAATTATTAGAAATAAACCATACCCTGATATGCCGATTGCATAGGCATGAATTTGTTTTATTCTTTGGCATTCTTTCGCTCGGCGTTCTCTGCGCCTCTGCGGTGAATCTTTTGGATTGAATCTGGAACTACTATGCGACAAATCGTGCTGGATACTGAAACCACCGGGCTGGATCCCTCCGACGGGCACCGGATTATCGAGATCGGCTGTGTCGAACTGGTGAACCGGCGCATCACCGGTAACACCTACCACCAGTACATCCAGCCTGACCGCGAAATCGATGCCGGCGCCATGGAGGTGCATGGTATCAGCAACGAGTTCCTCGACGACAAGCCCCGCTTTGCCGATATCGCGGACGAATTTATCGAGTTCATCCGCGGGGCTGAACTGGTCATCCACAATGCGCCGTTTGATGTCGGCTTCATCGACCATGAATTCGTCCTGCTGGAAAACGGCACAGGCAGGGTCACGGACCATTGCGGCGTGGTGGATACGCTGGCGATGGCGCGCCGTCAGCACCCCGGACAACGCAACAACCTGGATGCGCTTTGCCGGCGCTACGAAATCGACAATTCGCAGCGCGACCTGCACGGTGCACTGCTGGATGCCGAGATCCTGGCCGATGTCTACCTGGCCATGACCGGCGGGCAGGCCAGCCTGTCACTCGACAGTCGCAGCGACCCGCATGGCGGGCAGGGCCAGGCCATACGGCGCCTGCCGGCAGACCGTCAGCCCCTGCGTATCATTGATGCCAGCGAGGATGAGCAGCAGGCCCACCTGGAACGACTGGATGCCATCGAGAAGGCCTGTAACGGTCCCTGTGTCTGGCGTCGTCTGGAGGAGTAGTTGGCCGGCGGGGCCGATAGCCGTCAGCCAGTTATGGGGATCTGGAAGCTATCCGCATTGACCCACAGGTCGACCAGGATACTCGCGATATAACCCGGCAGGATCACCGGTGACCACTTGAGGTGACCGAAGAAGGATCAGGGTGACCCCGACGGTAGACCCGATCGACAGCATGCTGCCGCCCACGCCCGCCGTCAGCGTTACCAGCAGCCAGTGCCCGAGGGGCATGTCCGGGTTCATGGAGAGGAACGCGAACATCACCGGGATATTGTCCACGATCGCCGAGAGGAATCCCACCGTGACCTTGGCGTAGCTCGGGCCGATGCCGATGTGCATTGCCTGGGAAACCATCCCCAGGTAGCCGATGAAACCCATTCCGCCGACGCTCAGCACCACGCCGTAGAAGAACAGCAGCATGACCGGTGCCGTGGTGAGGTTGTCCAGGATCGGTGACAGGAAAAAGGCCAGTCAGATCAGTGCGGCGTGCTTGGAATAATTCACCGGATACACTATTCTACTCACGATCCATTGTGATGAACCAGTATTGTGCTGGCATTGAAAAACAACGGTAAACCCGGACACCTCCCAAGTGAAACATTTAATCAGTCTAGCCGCTTTTCTGTATATCCTGTGGTTCGGGCTTTCGGGGCATAGCGAGCCGCTGCTACTATCCCTGGGCATCGCCTCGGTAGTGTTTACCGTGTATCTCGCCCACCGTATGGACGTAATCGACCACGAGAGTCACCCCATACATCATTTGACCGGTCTGCTGCGGTTCTGGCCGTATCTGATGGTGCAGGTAATCAAGTCCAACATCGATGTCATAGGGCGCATATTCCGGCCTGGCCGGTCGATCAGCCCGCAGATGGTTGATTTACCCGTGCCACAACGCAGCGACCTCGGTCGCGTGATCTACGCGAACTCCATCACCCTGACACCCGGTACTGTCAGTGTCGACCTGGGTAAAGACACCGTGACGGTTCACGCATTATCGAAACAGGGTGCTGATGACCTTGGTCGCGGTGAAATGGCAAGTCGCGTGCCGGATGACATTGAAGACATAAGTCAGGTGGACAGGAACCAATGATTTACGCCGTTGCCGCGTTTGCCATTCTGCTCACCATGGGACTTGCGCTGGCGCGGGCACTCCTGGGACCAACGGTTTATGACCGGATTCTCGCCGTCAACATGTTCGGCACCAAAACCGTGCTGGGGATAGCCGTTTTCGCTTTTATGTCGGGGCGCACCGACATCCTCGATATCGCGCTCATTTATGCGCTGATCAGTTTCATTGGTGTGGTCGCGGTTCTCAAACTC
>CAMYIX010000062.1 GCA_947258615.1 uncultured Ectothiorhodospiraceae bacterium
GCCGGCAGGAGGGTGATCAGCCACAGGAGCGCAATCCTGGCGTGGCGGCAGGGCCTGGTTGTTTCGTTGACCGGATAGGCGCTCTTGTTGCCGCTTGCCCGGTGAGCCAATTTCAACACTTCCTGCCGCCCCTTTGGTTGTACGAGTAATTGGATTCCGATAAAAAAATGGCCCCGATGTGCCAGGGCGCCGCCTGCCCGCTCCTCCGTGCGGGTACTAATCAAGTCATCGGCGGCCGGCGCCAGTTCTTGAACGGGAGTACGCGAATAAATAGCAGGCAGATCAATGGCCTATGTAAACGGCAGCCGGGGCCGGGAGGGCCGCTGACCAGCGCGTAACGGCAGTCCGAGGTGCGCCCGTCGGGGTGGTGAGGCGGGTTGCGGATCCGGTAAACGGTTTGGCGCCAGCGGCTGGAGAACGGCTGGAACCGGGAAAGCATTATATAAAAACAATAAATATCAGAAAGATAGAATATTCCAGGAACTATGTTTACAATGTAAACATAGTTTGAATGGAGGTCATCTCATGAGTTTGCGCAAGCTAACTGGTCAGTATCATCACGGTGACCTCGGCAACGCCTTGCTGCAGGCCGCATCCCGGTTGCTGGAGGAGCGGGGCGTCGCTGGTTTCAGTCTGCGGGATGTCGCCAGGATCGCGGGCGTCAGTCACGCCGCCCCCTACCGGCACTTCAGGGACAAGGCAGCCCTGTTGCTGGCCTTGTCCGGGCGCGGCTTCGAACGGTTGCGGGCGGCACTGGTCGAGGCGGCCGCCGGCCAACGGGGGCCCGAACAGGGCCTGATCGAGGCAACCCGGGCCTACGTCCACAAAGCGGTGCAGAAACCCGGGATGACACGGTTGATGTTCGGCGGTGCCGTAGCCGCGCCGGTGAATGACGGCCACGCGCGGGAGCGGGGGATGGTTCTGGAGGTGCTGGTCGGGATCATCCGGGAGGGACAGGCCGTCGGCGCCTTCCGCGAACGCGACCCCGAGGAACTCGCGCTGGTTGCGTGGTCCACGATGCACGGCCTGGCCATGCTGGCAGTAACCCAGGTACTGGATAACCGCTACACCGATACAGCGAAGCTGGATGCATTGGCCAGCTCCGTTGCCGGGAATGTTATCTATGGCATTTCCAGGTCATGAGGCCGGTCTGGCCTGCCAGTAGGGATCATCTGAAAGCATTGTAAGCCGGCATTTTTCGGCTTGTGCAGGCGCTGGCCGGTTTCTACACTCGGGTCAGGTCAAGGCCCCGGGTGCCTTGCTGTGAGGGACAAGGAAACAATTCAGGAGCCAGGGAATGGCACACACCCCTAACACGGAAGGTCACCGTGACACCGGACTGGAATGCCTGGTGCTCATTGCGCGTTTGCATGGTCTGGCTGCAGAGGTCAACAGACTGCGCCACGAGTTCTGCGTGTCCGGCCGTGTGCTCGATGCCGATTCACTGGTTCGGGCTGCAATCTATCTTGGCCTCAAGGCGAAAAAGGTCGCCAGTAACCCGCGGCGCCTCGCGCAGACTGCACTGCCGGTGATGGCGCGCCATCGGGACGGACATTATTTCATCATCGCGGGGGTGGACGAGGGCAAGGTGCTGGTGAGGGACCCGCTGCAGCCCGAGATGCAGACCCTGTCCACAGGTGCGCTCGGTGGTCTGTGGTCCGGAGAGCTGCTGCTGATTACGCGGCGCGCGCAGCAGGCAGGGGCTGCCGATCGCTTTGGTTTCCACTGGTTCGTGGCCGCCATGCTACGTTACCGTTCCCTGCTGGCAGAGGTCGTGGCGGCGTCCTTTTTTATCCAGCTGCTGGCCCTGGTGACGCCGTTGTTCTTCCAGGTTGTGATCGACAAGGTGCTGGTGCACCGGGGCCTTTCGACCCTGGATGTGCTCGCTGTGGGCCTGCTGCTGGTGTCGGTCTTCGAGGTGGTCCTGGGCGGTTTGAGAACCTATGTGTTCTCGCACACTACGAATCGCATCGATGTGGAGCTGGGAGGGCGATTGTTCCGGCATCTGCTGGCCCTGCCACTGGCCTATTTCGAGTCGCGTCGCGTCGGGGACTCGGTTGCGCGCGTACGCGAACTCGAGAATATCAGGAACTTCATCACCGGTGCGGCGCTGACGGTGATTGTCGATCTGGTATTCACTGTGGTTTTTCTTGCGGTCATGTACTTCTACAGCCCGCTACTGACCCTGGTGGTACTGGCCACATTCCCTGCCTATTTCCTGCTTTCTCTCCTGATAACCCCGGTATTGCGTGAACGCTTGCAGGAAAAATTCAACCGGGGTGCCGAGAATCAGGCCTTTCTGGTAGAGACGATCAGCGGCATGGAAACATTGAAGGCATCCGCGGTCGAGCCGCAAACGCGCAGACGCTGGGAGGAACAGCTGGCGGCCTATGTCCAGGCGAGTTTCCGTTCCGCGAACCTTGGCAATATTGCGGGGCAGTCGGCCGGGCTGATCAACAAGCTCATGACCATCATGATTCTCTGGTTTGGCGCGCATGCGGTCATCAGCGGCGAGTTGAGCGTCGGTCAGCTGATCGCATTCAATATGTTTGCCGGTCGTGTCAGTTCACCTGTGCTGCGCCTGGTGCAGCTATGGCAGGATTTTCAGCAAGCCAGCGTCTCGGTGCGCAGGCTTGGAGATATTCTCAATTCGCCGACAGAACCCGTCTATGACAGGAACCGTACTGCCCTGCCCGGTCTCAAGGGGCGCATTCACTTCGACAATGTGTCGTTCAGCTATCTACCGCAGGGCCGGGAGGTTTTACGGCAATTGTCGCTTGATATAGGCCCCGGGCAGGTAGTCGGCGTTGTCGGGCGTTCGGGCTCGGGCAAGAGCACCCTGGCACGCCTGGTACAGCGATTGCACGTCCCGAACAGTGGCCGCGTGCGGATTGATGGCGTTGACCTGGCAATGGTTGATGTGACCTGGTTGCGGCAACAGATCGGGGTCGTCCTGCAGGAGAACATCCTGTTCAACAGGACGATCAGGGAGAATATCGCCCTGCGCGATCCCGGAATGCCCCTGGAACAGGTTATCCATGCGGCACGCCTTGCCGGTGCGCATGAGTTTATCCTCGAGCAGCCGGAAGGCTATGACACCCTGGTCGGAGAGCAGGGCAGTAATCTTTCCGGTGGTCAGCGCCAGCGTATTGCAATCGCCCGCGCCCTGGTGACCAATCCGCGCATCCTGATTTTCGACGAGGCGACCAGCGCACTTGATTACGAGTCGGAGCAGGCGGTACAGGAAAATATGGCTGCGATCACCAGGGGGCGCACTGTCATTATCATTGCGCATCGCCTGAGTGCACTGCGCCATGTTGACCGGGTCGTGGTGCTGGAGGAGGGCAGCATTGTTGAAGATGGCAGGCATGAATCGCTCATCAAGGCCGGGCGATATTATGCAGACATGCATGCCAGGCAGTCCGGCTGGTCGAAGGTCGTGCTGGATACCGGGACCTGATACCTGTAATGGGTATATTTACAGGCTTTCGCCGCGTTACCGAGCAGGATTTTCTGCCTGCCGTACTCGAGGTGATGGAAAAGCCGCCTTCGCCTGCGGGCCGGACAATCATGTGGTCCCTGATCGTGCTCAGCGTGCTGGCACTATTCTGGGCCTTCACGGGAAAGGTCGACATCGTGATGGTCGCATCCGGCCAGATCGTGCCTTCCGGGCGAATCAAGGCGGTGCAGGCTGCGCAACTGGGTATCGTCCGTCATATCCATGTGGTAGAGGGGCAGCAGGTCACGGCGGGTGGACTATTGATCGAACTCGACCCCACGGTGACGGAGGCGGACAAGGTGCGCATAGCCGGGACACTGCAGGTGCTTATACAGGAGCGCAGGCGACTGAGGCGATTTTCGGATCTGCTGAACACGGGTTCAAAGGAACTGGATCCGTTCGCAGGTATTGATCCGGGGGAGGGGGCTACCGGGGAAATGCCATTGCAGCAGCGGATACTTGTGAACCAGTGGACGGAATTCCAGGCCATGAAGGGCGCCACGGAGAGGCAGTTAGAGGCTAACCTGGCGGAGCAGAGCGGGGTACGCGCCGGTCTGGACAAGCTACGCGCCATTCTGCCTCTGATCAGCGAACGCGTGGCGGCAACCGGAAAACTGGTTGACCAGGACCTGGCCCCACGAATGCGCTGGAGTGAACTTGAGCAGCAGCGGATCGAGATGGACAGAGAGATCGGCATACTCGAGTATCGCGAACGCCGGTTACGCGCGGATGCGAACAGGATCCGGCAGGATTATGTACGACAGGAGGCACAGCTTCTGAAAACCGTGCACACAAGGCTGGCCGAGCTGGGCAAGGAAATCGCCGGCCTTGAACAGGAGCTCGTCAAGGCTGAGGCACTGGCGCGGCACCAGCGGCTGACGGCACCGGTCTCGGGTACCGTGCACCGCATGGCGGTCCATACCGTTGGGGGTGTGGTCAAGCCGGCCGAGCCGCTCATGTACATAGTACCGGGTGAAGCCGGACTCGAGGTGGAGGCATGGATAAAGAACAAGGATATTGGCTTTGTCGACCATGGCCAGGAGACGGAAATCAAGGTCGAAACCTTCCCGTTCACCCGCTACGGGACGATTCCGGGCAGGGTCGCCAGCGTGAGCCAGGATGCGGTCATGGATGCAGACCATGGCCTGGTATATCGCGCAATAATAATCCTGGAGCGTTCGACTGTCGAACTCGGTGAGCGGATTGTCGCGCTACTGCCGGGCATGGCAGTGACGGCGGAGCTGAAGTCTGGCAGACGCAGGCTGATCGAGTTCCTGATGAGCCCGTTATTGCGCTACAAGAACGAATTTGCGAGAGAACGCTAGCTATGCGGAGACGCAATATTCATCCAGGACGCATGCTGATAGGGTCGGCGCAATGATCGGGATCAT
>CAMYIX010000063.1 GCA_947258615.1 uncultured Ectothiorhodospiraceae bacterium
ATCGAGTGGGAGTAGGCCACGTCTGGCACTGGCAGGCACCCGCTGGTATTAAATCACAGCAAGCTTATGCAATCAGTGGTTTAACCTTGTTACTGTCTGGCAACATCTGGCACTGGCAGGCATCGGCAAGCAGTTATTTCTATTTTTTAATGGTATAGATCATGGTATCGCCGCACTCACTATTAGCTCGGCGCTCCAATACCATGCCATGCTTGTAGAGCAGTTCATGGTATTGGTGATTGAGCAGATGTCCGGCCGGATTGGGTGGCTGCGGTTCTCTCCCTCCCTCGGTACCCAGAATCAGCTGGTCTATCACTTTGCCACTACAGGCTTTTTAATATGCGATTGGAAGAATCAAAGGTGCTTCACCGGATCCATATGCTGATGGAGTACTCGTACTATCATGATGCTTCGGGCGTGTTTTTTGTAATACAGAATTTGGCTTTCGTAAGGGAAGCTGAGTAGCCCCTTGGAGATTGTCTCGCGTGTTATTCCAAGGTCTGGATTTTCAGCAAGTAGTTGCGCGCGCGATTCCAGGCCGTCAAGGTAGGTATTGGCTTGAGAGGCTCCCCAATCCTGGACGGTATAATCAATGATGCCTTCAAGATCACGTTCCGTTTTGTCCGTGAATTGGTAGCGGGGACTGCGCTTTGCCACGGCTTAGCCATTTACCCGTTTGCGTACTTTGTCGATAACGGATTTGCCATCGCTGATTTTTCCGGCCTGCAAGTCGGCGATACCTTCCTCGATGGACTGCTTCAGATGTGCCTCTTTCAGCGCCTCAAGCTGCGCATATTCAGACGCTGAGATCACCACGGCAACGGGTTTGCCATTGCGGTTGATGCCAACAGGACCGTGTTGTGCATTGATAAGAACCTCACCGAATTCGCGTTTAGCGTCACTGGCGTTGAGTATTTTCATAGCGCACCTATTTTAATTAAATTAATCATGTTGAACAATTTCTAGTCTTTACAGCACGTCATGTCTAGCTGTGGCTGTAGCTGATTGATGCAATGCGCATCAGGTGTTGGCCAACAAGTAACCTATTGAAAATAAATCTTAAAAGCTTGTTTTTAATCGAGTGCACGGGCGGGCAAAGACTGTTACGGGTTGGCATCATCGGCTGAGTGCTTCAGGACCGCGCAACCAGGCGATAAACTGTATAGAAACACAGTATCGCAAGGACGCGGATCATGCCCCACGCGGCGGCGGCCAGGATGGCCACCCGGGAGCGGGATGCTGGTCGTTACCAGCGTCACCGGTCCGAGCAAACCCTGCTCTATCGGATCGTCGACGAGTGTTATCCGGCGTTCGCTGCCCATTTGGCTGAGCAGGGCAGGGAGCTGCCGGGCTATGTGCAACGCGAGGAGGCCGGCGAGCACAAGGCCGGGGAACAGATGCCCGCAATCCTGGCCGCCGCGCACGAGCGTGCCCGGCACACCCTGCTCGGCGAGATCCATCGCCTGAAGGCGCTGCGCCGGATCAATCCCAACGTACGCGATGCGGAGATCCACGCCCTGGAGCGGCACTGGCAGGCCGTGAACGAGACCCTGGAGGGCGCCCGCCTGCGACTGGAGGCCCTGCGGGTACTGGTCGTCACCTGAGCGCCGGAGCCTGCAAATTGCTCTACTCCCGGGGTTTGGCAGAGGCTTCGCGGCACATGCGGGGCCCCCAGATGCCGCCTTGGCCCAGCGGTTTGAAAAAATCCAGCCCAAATAGTCATTTGGAATTTTTTTCCCTATTTGTGACCGATGCATCAAAATGACCGACATTAGTAACTATACTTATAAATACCGGCGGAGAAGGACGGTAAGTGGTGCTTAGGGATTGATCTGTTTCTGCGCTCGGGCAAGACGTGCACGTATCCAATTACCAGAGGGAGGTAGGTCATGATGCATGAACAATCCAAACCGCTACAGCCGATCCATCGTCCGCGGTGCCTGCGTGCGGGGACGAGATGCAAGCGGCTGGGCGCACTATTTCTAGGACTCTTACTGCTGTGCGCGGTACCAACGGGCGGTGTGGTCGCGGCCCTGCCCTCCTACACCGTGACCTTCATCGGGGATCTCATCCCGGGTGTGGTGAACGGGGCGGCCACGGCGGTCAACGAGCATGGTGATGCCACGGGTTGGGTGAGCCTGGGTTCGGACGGCAGTTTCGAGGTTCGCACCTTCATCTACGATGCCGATACAGGCACGGCGCAGTTGCTGCCGCGCCCCGATTGGGCGGTTACGGCGCGCGGGCTCGATCTCTCCGACCGGCATGACGACGGCAGCATCGAGGTGGTCGGTTGGGCGGCTGAGAGCATCTATGCCGGCGACTTGGCCGTGCGCTGGCAATACGATAATGGAAACGTGACGCTGTCCGAGCTCGGAACCCTTGATCCATTGGTCCAGAGCCAGGCCCGTGCGGTCAATACCAACGGCGATGTCGTCGGTTACTCCGCCGGCTTCATGGCCTGGGGGGGGCCGGCCACCCAGTTCACCAATACGGAGACGGACGGTCCCGAGCGCATCGGCAGCGGCTGGACCCAGGGCGCCGTGGACGTCACCGAGGACGGTAAGGCGCTGGTCAACGACAACTACACCAGCCGCCGGGTGGACCTGAAGTCCGGTGAAGAGTTCGATTTCGGTGTCCCGGTGGGCCCCTATTACAAGGCCATCGCCGCCAAGATCAATGCCATGTACGAGGTGGCCGCCAGCGTGGATACCGGCGATACTGATCCGCGCGGCCAGTATATCTCCCAGGTCTGGCGCAAGGTAAAGAACAGCAATGGCGACCTTGAATGGCAATACCTGTTCGGGGGCAACAGCTCCATCGATGACGCCATCGGCATCAATTTCTGGGGGGACGTCATCGGCCACATCACCTTCGGAACCAACCACTACGACATCATCTTCGTCGACTCCGAGGGCCAGGCCTTCATTATCGAGGAACTGCTGGCCGAGGGCTTTCGCGGCATCGACATCAGCGTGAACGGGATCAACAATGCCGGCGTGCTGGCCGCCGCCGGTCCCGGGGGTCCGGTGCTGCTGGAACCAACTGGCACGTCCACACCAGCCCCCGGAGCGCCCACCGGGGTAACGGCGACCCTGTTGCCCTTTGACGAGGCCTATCCCACGGGGACCATCCAGGTCACCTGGAGCAATCCGGACAGCCTGGCCCTCACCAACGAGGTGCAGCGCAATCCGGGACTGCAGGGTGATCCTTCTGGTTACAACGACATCACCCTGAGCGGCAACGGCACCGATGGCCTGTTCGACCCGCTGGCTGCGAGCACCGAATACACCTACAGGGTACGGGCCTGCGGGGTGGCGGGCTGCTCTCTCTATACGGAGTCGAATCCGGTCACCAGCCGGGACGGGTCGGTGAGCACCGAGCCGCCGCCTGATGAACCGCCACCTGAAGAACCACCGCCAGTCGACACGCCGCCCTCGGTGCGGTTCATGGCCCCGGTCGATGGAGCGACGCTCAGCGGGACGGTGTCCATCCAGGTGGAGGCCAGTGACGACAATGCCGTGAGCGTGCTAATGATCGGCGTCGGAACTTCCACCCTGTGCACCGTCTACGACTCGACGACGGCCAGCTGCAGCTGGAATACCCGCAAATGGGATCCCGGTATGTATACGCTGATGGCCAGCGCCACAGACAACGCCGGCAATTCCTCCGAGCCGGTTACGATCAACGTCACCGTGGAGGCCACCACCAAGGGCGGTGGCGGCGGTGGCGGCGGTGGTGGCGGCGGCAAGGGCCGCGACAAGAAAAAATAAGCCCCCGGCGATAACAGCAACGACTGAAACGGGCGGATCGCAAGATCCGCCCGTTTTTTATCGATCCTCGATCGGCCGGTCCAGCTCACGGTCAGCCATCGGCTCAAAGACACCGCAGCAGGGGGCTGCAGCCCGCTGCGTTCCCCGGTCATTTACAGCAACCTCTGGCTGCCGCATTATTGTGCGTGAGAATCCAGCGTCCGCGGCTGCGAAGTGTGGGCCCGACGCAGTCAACACAGGAGCATCCATGTTTGAGGCCATCGAACTGGGACAGTCACTCGGCTATTCGGGCCTGGCCACGCCTTGGTGTGGCCGTAGGGACACTCTCGGCGGTATGTAGCACCGGGGCCTCGGTAACGGGGCATGGACGCCCACGCGGCTTGCTGCCGGCTCGGTGTCGTATCGATGCCGGGGTGGCACCTTGCGGGCCTCTCCCGGGTGTATCCGTCGCATCGCCCCGGGCCAGGATGACCGGGGCGTTTTAGGGGCCTTGGTGACACACAAACGGATGGGTATGATACTCAGGTCAGGGTGCCCTGGACCCACTGCGGGAACCACAGCGCGACCGAACCGCCATGCCGGCACTCCACGCCACTGGCAATGGCATCCAACTTCTAACACAGCCGACCGGCGGCGCCCGGCGCGGTGATAGCGGTGATGAGACGCAAATAAAAGCGGATACCGTGGTATCCGCTTTCGGGTTGTCGTTGTCTTTCTTGTGAATCGGTGCTGACGCTGTTTCTCGGATCAGGACTGCTTTCTGCGCGCCACGCCCGCCATATGGCGGCACGGGTGAGCCAGTCGGGATCCGGCCCGTGACATGAAACGACACAGCAGTCGGCGCCCCCTCCCGGCGGGTTACGCCTTACTGCCGGGAGACCAAGCCGTTGCGGCAGAGCGAATTCTCCCGCATAAGTGTAGAAGGGGAAGGCATAATGCAAAACGGGTAGCGGCCGCCGGGGGTGCTCATAGCAAGAGCGAACCCCTGCCGAACGCCGCGCCTCGATGAGCTGGGCGCAACGCCTGAAGCGCGTCTTCAATATCGACATCGAGACCTGCCGGGAATGCGG
>CAMYIX010000064.1 GCA_947258615.1 uncultured Ectothiorhodospiraceae bacterium
TCCATGCACCTGGCCGCCGAGCGCCTGCAACACATCCTGCAGCAGTCCGCGCATCACCTGGGCCTGCGGCTGCAGGTCGTGGAGCGGGGATTTCAGGCCATGGACCACCCGGTCCATCCCGCCATACCGGAAACGGCCTATTTGAAAACACTGTTCTGCCGGTTGCTGCCGGTCTGAGGTTCAATGATGCTGACATACCCGGATATCAACCCTGTTGCGATCAGCATGGGCCCCTTCGAAGTGCACTGGTACGGTCTGATGTACCTGGTCGGCTTTGTCGGCGGCTGGTGGCTGGGCCGGATACGCACCCACCGTCCCGGCACCCACTGGAAGGCCGGGGAGATGGGCGACCTGCTGTTCTATATCGCACTGGGCGTGGTGCTGGGCGGGCGTGTCGGCTATACCCTGTTCTACAATCTGCCCGGATTCATCGAGGACCCGCTGGTAATCCTACGTATCTGGCAGGGCGGCATGTCGTTTCACGGCGGCCTGCTGGGGGTGCTGTTCGCCATGTGGCTGTTCGGGCGGCATACCGGGCGCAGCTTTTTCTTCGTGACCGATTACATCGCCCCGCTGGTCACCGTCGGACTGGGGGCCGGGCGTATCGGCAATTTCATCAACGGCGAGCTGTGGGGCCGACCCACCGACCTGCCCTGGGGCATGGTGTTCCCCTACGTCGATGCCCAGCCGCGCCATCCCTCCATGCTCTACGAGGCCCTGCTCGAGGGCCTGCTGCTGTTTGTCGTGCTGTGGGTGTTTTCCATGAAACCGCGCCCGACCATGGCGGTATCGGGGCTGTTCCTGCTGTGCTACGGCCTGTTCCGCTTCGGGGTGGAATTCGTGCGCATACCGGACGCGCATATCGGGTATCTTGCCTTCGACTGGTTTACCATGGGGCATCTGCTGACCCTGCCGATGATCTTCCTCGGCGCCGCGTTCATGATATATGCCTACCGGCGCAAGGACGGCGCGGTGAGCTGGTAGGTTGTTACTGAAATACTATTTACCGCAGAGGCGCAGAGGACGCAGAGATAAAGAATAATAAAGTTTATTGTTAACCATATTGAGATCGCTGAATGAAATTGATTGTGAATAAGTGTTTATTATCTCACTCAGGAATAGTGTGTATTTCGTGATTATTTTCTCTGCGTCCTCTGCGACTCTGCGGTAGATTATATTTATTATTTGAAACCCAATGAAACAATATCTCGATCTGATGCGGCATGTGCGTGACCACGGCGCCCGCAAGGAGGACCGCACCGGGACCGGCACGCTCAGTGTGTTCGGCTATCAGATGCGCTTTGATCTCGCCGCCGGATTCCCGCTGGTCACCACCAAGAAGGTGCATCTGCGTTCCATCATTCACGAGCTGCTGTGGTTTTTGCAGGGCGATACCAACATCCGCTACCTGCACGACAATAAGGTGACCATCTGGGACGAGTGGGCCGACGAGAACGGCGACCTGGGCCCGGTATACGGTTCCCAGTGGCGCTCCTGGCCGGCGGCCGATGGACGCCACATCGACCAGATCAGCCAGGTTATTGACCAGCTGAAGCACAACCCCGACTCGCGCCGCATCATCGTCAGTGCCTGGAATGTCGGCGAGGTCGACCACATGGCCCTGCCCCCCTGTCATGCCTTTTTCCAGTTCTATGTGGCGGAGGGCCGCCTGTCCTGTCAGCTCTACCAGCGCAGCGCGGACATCTTCCTCGGCGTGCCGTTCAACATCGCCTCCTATGCCCTGCTGACCCTGATGATGGCGCAGGTCACGGGACTTCAATCCGGGGAGTTCATCCATACCCTGGGTGATGCGCACCTGTACCTGAACCACCTGGAGCAGGCCGACCTGCAACTGGCGCGTGAGCCGCGACCGGCCCCGGTGATGCGGCTCAATCCGGAAGTCGGCGACCTGTTCGCCTTCCGCTTGGAGGATTTCGAGCTGCAGGACTATAATCCCCATCCCCACATCAAGGCCCCGGTGGCCGTTTAAGCCGGAACATGAAGATCGCCATCGTCGTGGCCATGGCGGCCAACCGCGTTATCGGCAGGGACAACCGCCTGCCCTGGTACCTGCCGGCCGACCTGAAGCATTTCAAACAGCTGACCCTGGGCAAGCCGGTCGTGATGGGGCGCAAGACCTACGCGTCCATCGGCCGCCCCTTGCCCGAGCGCATCAATATCGTGGTGACCCGTGACCGCGACTATCAGGCACCGGGCTGCGTGGTGGTGCATTCGCTGGAGGAGGCACTGGCGGCGGCGGGAGAGGCCGCAGAGGTTATGGTAATCGGCGGGGCTGAGTTCTATCGCCAGGTACTGCCGCTGGCGGACACCCTCTATCTGACCCGGGTCCATGCCGAGTTCGAGGGGGATACCGTTTTTCCCGTGTTCGATGAAGCGGACTGGGAGGAAGTGGCCCGCACCGATTGCGAACCCGATGAGAAAAATCCATGGGCCTACAGTTTCCTGCAACTGGAACGGCGTCAAACATGAAATGGGTCTGCGCACACTCTCATGCTGGTCACCTCCAGGACTTCTAGAAAGTCAATTCCCACAGTTTATTTCCTGTTATAGACCGGTCGAGCCGGCAGTAGCGTCGCCCGTCTTGACACCACAGTAACCGGGGGTTGTGCTTTTCTATTGTTCCCGCCTGATCTATTCTATTAAGAAATATCACACAGGGTTTCGCAAGTTTGGGCAATCACCTGTTATCCAGGCCGCAGACGTGGGTCGTGCTCGTGATCGCGGCGGCCTGTCTGCTCATCCTCCTGGAGGTCGGCTGCACGCGGGCGGGCGAGCCCGGTGAGAAGATCATGGCCAGTCGCTGCATCCAGTGCCATGACCTGCCCGATCCTTCCATGCTGACTGACGAGCAATGGGTGGTGGTGCTGGAGACGATGGCCGCCAATGCCGAGCTGAGCAGCAAGGAAAAGTCGGCGGTACTGGATTACCTGACATCGCACGAGAAGATGGCGGTCGTCGTCGCCTCCATGGTGTCGGAAAAACAGCTGTTAGAGAGCAGGTGCAGCCATTGCCACACCACCGACCGGGTCCTCATGATGGACCTGACGCACGAATCCAGCAGCCATATCGTGATGCGCATGCAGGAACGTGCCCCGGACCTGATCTCGGACAGTGACGTGCGCGCGATTGTGGAGTACCTCGATCGCGGGGCGCCGGAGTCCGGCAGGCGCGAGCACAATCCGGTCAATGGCGGGCCGGCCGAGGTCTTCCGTGAACGTTGCACGGCATGCCACACCGCCGAGCGCGTGTATTTGGCCCTGCAGGAAGGCGAAAAGAAGGGCACGGCGGTGGTCTGGGCGCATATCGTCAACCGCATGCGCAAGAAGGCGCCGCAGTGGATCACCGACGGTGAGTCGCAGCAGATCCTACAGTACCTGGACAAGCTCAGGGCGGATGCGGACGACTGAGGGGTTATTTTCTATGCCGGCTCACCTGCAGGCAGGCTGAACGAGCGGGCCTGGCGCGGGAAGCCCCTGCCTAATCCCTGGCTGCTGATCATCAACGGTTCTTCCGGTTTCCTTCACCGTACAGTCGTCTGGGGAACGTCCCCGGTGCCTGGACAAGGGCGGGTAGGTGTCCCGGCAACCGTGTGCCGGTCCTGGCCGGTGCTTCCGATTAATAACCGTGCGGTGCTTGCCGACCGGGGCAGGGCAACTCGATGCGCTCGGGCGCGGTGTCGATGCGCAGGGCCGTCAACTGGCCGCCCCACAGGCAACCACTGTCGATGGGGTAGATGCCGGGGCCCGCGTGCTCACCCAGCGTGGACCAGTGACCGAAGATGATATTGAGGTCGCGGCTGGCGCGCCCCCCGATCTCGAACCAGGGTTTGAAGCCCTCACGCTGGCTGCCCGGCGGTCCCTTGCTCTTGAGGTCCAGTTTCCCGTCCTCGCGGCAGAAGCGCAGGCGGGTAAAGCAGTTGACGATAAAGCGCAGGCGCTCCCAGCCGCTTAGCCCGGCGGACCAGCGTTTTGGCTTGTTGCCGTACATGTGCTGAAAGAATTCGGCCGGCTGTTCGTCCTGCAGCACCGCTTCCACTTCGGCCGCACAGGCCTGTGCCAGTGACAGGTCCCACTGCGGCGGCATACCGGCATGCACCAGGGTAAAACCGAGACCGGCATCATGGTGCAGCAACGGCTGGCGGCGCAGCCAGTCGATCAGTTCATCGCGATCGGGTGCCGCGAGGATGGCCTGCAGGGAACTGTCATTGTGAGTGAGACGGGAACCGTGCGCGGCGGCGAGCAGGTGCAGGTCGTGATTGCCGAGTACCGTGACCGCACCCGGCCCCAGGTCGCGGACAAAACGCAGGGTCTCGAGTGATTTCGGACCCCGGTTGACCAGGTCGCCGGCAAACCAGAGCCGGTCGTTGGCGGGGTCGAAACTGAGGCGGGCTAGCAGGGCCTGCAATTCATCAAAACAGCCCTGGATATCGCCAATGGCGTAGACGGCCATTCCGGGGCGTGTGTCAGTGCAGGGTGCGGGGTATTGCCAGGGTAAAGGCCGGGATCTCGGCCTCGAATTCTTCCCCGTCGTCTGCCACCATCTGGTAGGAGCCGTGCATGCTGCCGACCGGGGTCGCGATCATGGCGCCGCTGGTGTACTG
>CAMYIX010000065.1 GCA_947258615.1 uncultured Ectothiorhodospiraceae bacterium
GCTTCTTCAGCTTCTTGAAATGTGCGGCGCAGGGCTTGTAGGCCTCTTTGCAGGTCTGGTCGAATAGCTTCCAGAGTTCCTTGCCGGCATGGTCGCCGGCCTTGTCCCAGGCGTGCCATTGATCACGTGCCTTCTGAATGTGCTTGGCGAGTTCTGCTGGCTGCATCCCCTGTTCATTCAGCATTCCGACCTGCCTGATGAGTTCCTGTCTTGCCTGGGTAGTACCCCAGTGGCGCCAGGATTCGAGCTTGTGCAGCTGCGGTCGGACACGCTGCAGCCGTTTTTCGATATCCTGCCAGCGCTGTTCGGAAAGGCCGGGGATATTGCCCATCAGTGACAACAGGCTGTGGTACGAGCGCTCCGCCTTCTGCAGTTCGTTGTCCTTGAGTGCGGTTTCCAGTTCATCCATCAGCCTGAGCGCCTTTTCATAGTCGCGCTTGCGACGCTCAACCTGCGTGTGTATGCGTGTCCTCAGTCTTTCCAGTCCGGCATCGATTTTTGCATCCAGCTGACAGTCAGCTTCCCGATTATCTTCGCCTTCGTCTGGTTCGCCCGCATGGCTGCCAAGGGCCTCATATGCCTTGCGTACCTTTTTGGCACGTGTCTCATCGATAGTGTTGGACGCCCCGAGCAAGGCATTGATTTCATCAAGAATGGCCTGGCGGTTCCCGAGATTGACGGTTGTTTGTTGTTTGCTCATTGGAGGTGCGGCTGTGGTCCTGGTTTCCGGTATCGATTTCCGGGGATATTATACTGAACCTGGACAGGTATACTGTCCCCGTCATTGCCCCTTGTGTTGCGGAAAATAGCCCTGGTCCCGCTTTGCTGCTTGCAGAGGAGTCCGGCTATGACCAGGTCACTGGTGCCCGGCCGGCTGGTAATAATGTTGTCGGCAGGCATGCTGCACGGCTGCGAGCGGCTGAAGAAGTCCGGTGAGAAGGGGATGAAATGAAAAAACCAGCTTGTTCCCTTTTTTCCTCATTGCTTCTATGGCATGTCGCCAGGGTCCTGGTCTGGTGAAATCCGGTCAAGCCGTGCCTTGAGGTTTGTCACCTCATCGTGCAGCTGGCTGACCATCTGCTCAAGCCGCTCCATGCGCTCAGGATCCGTGCCAGGCCTGTCTGACTCTGAGCGGGCAGGTGCAGCAGCATCTTGCATTGCAATCTCGCCGCCAAACAGGTGTGCAAAGCGGATCTCGCGCTTTCCCGGTTCACGCGGAAGCTTCGTCACGAAGGGGCCATCGTCACGCTGCGAGAGCTGATCGAGCGTCGACTCAACCTCGTGAATATCCTGAAATTTGCACATGCGCTCGGTGTGGGTGCGTAGTTCACCCGGTGTCTGTGGTCCACGCAGCAGCAACACGCACACAATAGCGAGCTCCTGTTCCGAGAACTTCAGGGGGCTGAATTCGGAGTTGCTGAAGCGGTGCTGATACTTGGTGACGCGACTGCCGAAGCCGCTCTTCTCCATGACATAGTGTTTCTTGCTCAGGGAATCGATCGTGTCCTGCACCGTGGCCTCGTCAAGTTCCAGCACCGGGTCGCGGCTGCTCTTCTGATTGCAGGCATTGGTGAGTGCATTGAGCGAAAGCGGATAGTGTTCAGGTGTGGTGCGCTGCTTTTCAATCAGGCAGCCGATCACGCGCGCTTCGTAGGGTGTCAGGCGAATGTCCACCAACGTCCTCCATGGTTGTTGACCCGGCCAATATAACACTGCGCTGAATGCGGAACGACAGCGAGGGTCTGGTCCGGATCAAGCACGTCGCCCTTGCTGTCGTACTGCCGGGTTTGGTCGGCACGCTGCCTGCAAACGGGTAGGGGCACCGTGTTGCCGCTGTGTCCTATTCAGCAAACATCTTGTTGTACTCGCTGGCATCGAAAAATACTTCCAGGGCAGTAATCTTGCCTGTGAGCACCGTCGCCAGCTGGACAACGGGCACTTCCTCTATGGCTTCCATGGTTGTCCTGTATTTCAGGATGCTGCAGACCTCATTGCCGTCGGTAAATGTCCTGCGTCGTTCGATGCTCTCGAGGATGGGGCCGATACGCGAAATGATGATTATGAAGGTATCCGCATTATCGGTCCTTGAGACTGGGCTGCTATAGGTGAAGCGGGTGTCTGAAAGGTACTTTCGTGCAGCTTCGAAATCACGTGCCTCTATGGCATCGAGGAATGCCGCGACCGTGTCTTCAGGCGTCAACTGGCTCATTCACTGGTCACGGGCGCAATCCGTGCCTGCATCTATATCATGGCCGTACATTGCATGAATACTAACTCGAAGCAATTCCGGATTGCCAGCCGGTAAACCGCATCGGTGGTGGCATTGCGAGCGCGGCATGATCTGCGCCCGGTTGACCAGGCACGATTGATCGTGCACCTGGTCCGGAGCGGGTATCCCCGTCAGACCGACCGGTGTGGAGGTGCCGCCGGCCAATTCGCCCTGAACCCGGTCGCTAGCGCAGCAGTCCCGGCATTTCCCGCTTCTCGAAGCGGCTGTAACCGTGGAACAGCTCGTCGGGCAATGCGCTGTTGGAGACCGCCGTGACCTGGTAACGTTTGCCATGTTGCAGGTCGCGCACAGCGATCGGTATGCCATCGATATCCGTCGCCAGGAACTCAAGCTGACCTGCTAGGTCGCCCAGCAGGTTCCCGGCGACGGGTGCCACGCTGCGAGAGAACTTCACCATGGCCTCCAGTGTCGCGAAGTCCTGACTTGACAGCTTGCCGCTGGCCGCGGTCGCCATGCAGACCTCCGCAGCGGGTCGGCCGTCCTTCACAATCCCGCTGGCCTTGCAGTGCAGGCCGGATATGATATGGCTGCCCCTCGCAACAGTCTTGATGCTGGCCTTCGTTTTGTGGCCGGCGGCCGGCGGCTCCAGGAGCGCACCCATGCGTTGCTCGATCATTTTGCGCTGTTCCGGTGACAGGCTGGCCAGCATGCTCGCCATGTAGGGTGCGGCGATCTCCTGTATGTTCGCAGCCGTCTGTACATTGGCCTCCAGCGTGTCTTCGCTCACCTGCGTATAGCGGCGTTGTTGCGGTTCGACGTAGCTGATCGTGCCGGTCCCGGTGTCATAGATGATGAATTCATCCATTCCGGCCGCGCTCATTTTTCCCTTGCCGTTCCTCACCTGTATGGTCGACTTCAGACCGTCCGAACCCTGCACGACCAGCGTGGCATCCGCATGTGCCGGCTGACTCGCCAGCATGATCGTGGTCATTGCGATAGCGTTGATGATGCGCCTTGAAACCATATACCTGTCCCCCGTAGCCCCTGTTCGTTATCCCGTCACCGGTATGCGGATGGTATGCGATTCCGGGTACCGGGAAAACAGGGATATGACCCCAATCTGCACTGCTATCAACAGATGTCGTGTTTTTCCCCTGGTGTCCTAGCCTGACAGGCCGGATGCCAGCCGATGGGCGTGCCGCGTAGTCTCGGGCAGGCGGTAGCGGGTCGTGCAGCGCAGGGTGTAGTCGATCGCGGTAGCCAGGCCCACGCGATGCCCGGTCGATACATACACCGGGCTGACCCGGGCGCGTGTACGCAGGACGGCACCGATGGTTTCGCCCCTGTCCCGCAGCGGGACCCAGCGGCCTTTTTCGGGTGCCAATTCACCATGGCTGCCCACCAGCCGTGACTTGGCGACCCCGATACAGGGGATATCCGTCAGCACGCCCAGGTGACAGGCCAGCCCGAAGCGGCGCGGATGGGCTAGGCCCTGGCCGTCGCACAGAATAAGGTCCGGCATCCCGGCAAGCCGGTCCAGTGCCTCCAGCACCGCGGGCAGTTCGCGAAACGACAGATATCCCGGGACGTAGGGGAAGCGTGTCGGACTGCGGCTGATCGCCTGCGCCACCGGTTCCAGGCCGGGGAAGGCGAGCACGACGACGGCGGCGCGGGTGGTCCTGCCCTGGTCCTCGAAGCCGACGTCGACACCGGCCACGGTGTTGACCGGACCGAGCCGGTCCTCCCGCACAACTTGCGATCGCAGGGCCTCCTGGATGGCGCGGGCCGCGGCGACATCGTGCGGCCACTCGATCTTGCTGACTGTTGCCCTGCGCATGCAGCCATTGTACGCGGGAAGAATAGCCGGGGGCAGCCGCGGGGCATGCGCCTTGCGTTTCGCCTCAGGGGCTTGCGGGCCGTGCCAGGATCATGAAATCGTAGGGTTCCATTTCCAGCATGTGTGCGGCGACGATGGTGCGTCCGGCCACCAGGTCGACCACGCTCTTGCGCAGGCCGAGCAGGCGCAGGCGGCGCCCCTCGATCGGTTGCGGCGTGGCACTGAAATTGGCTAGCACCAGCACGCTGTAGTCGCCGTTGGTGCGGAAGTAGGCAAACACATGTTCGTTTCCTGATTCGACAATTTCAGTTTCTGCCCGGTCGAGTGCCGGGTTCTGCTGGCGTATCTGGATCAAGCGCAGCAGGCCCTGGTAGATACGCCCGGGCAGGGTGTCGGGCTCGCGGCGCTCTTCGGAGCGCGCCCAGTCGAAGGCGGCACGGTGCAGCCAGCGGGTGTCGCCGACCTTGTCCGCATCGCGCTCGTAGTCGTAGTCATTGAGCATGCCGATCTCGTCGCCGAGGTAGAACAGGGGTATGCCACCGATGGTGAGAATGATGCCGTGCAGCAGCAGGATACGCTGGATCGCGAGCTCGATCTGCTGCGCGTCGTTTTCCTCGAGGCCATATTCGAGGCCCGTCAGCGAGGCGCAGGTGCCGGAGATGCGCGACTCACCGGTTGTCAGGTTCTCCTGAAACGGTATGCCGCGGGAAAAACTGCCGGCAAAGCGTCCCGTAAAAAAATCGGTGAGAAATCGCCGGTGCGAGGCGGGGTCATATCCCGAGTCTTTCAGGTCGTCGTCCGACACCGCAAAGCCGATGTCGTCATGACAGCGCACATAGTTCACCCAGGCACAGTTCCCGGAAATCGAAAAGCGCTGTTGCATGGCATGACTGAGGGTATTGACCTTGCGCGTTGCCAGTGAATTCCACAGCAGGGCCATCAGCTGTGGGTTGTAGGAGAGCTGGCATTCCTCCTCGCTGATGTACTTGCCCACCTCGTCCGGATGCACGATGGCCTCGGACTTGAATACCATGGCCGGTGCGGCGATCCTGACCAGGGCATTGAAGGCCTGAATGATAATGTGGGCCTCGGGCAGGTTCTGGCAATCGGTCCCGAGTCGCTTCCAGATATAGGCCACGGCATCCAGGCGCAGGATCTCCACACCCTGGTTGGCCAGAAACAGCATCTCCTCCAGCATCTGGTTGAAGACCGCGGGGTTCTCGTAATTGAGGTCCCACTGGTAGTTGTGAAACGTGGTCCATACCCATTTTTTCAGCTGGTTCCGATAGGTGAACGAGCCTGGATGTTCGTCCGGGAACACCGGGATCAAGGTCTTTTCATAGGCATCCGGCATCGCGCGGTCAGGGAACATACGGTAGTAGCGCTGGTAGTCCAGATCCCCGTCCAGTGCCCGGCGCGCCCATACATGTTCATCGGAGGTGTGGTTGAACACGAAATCCAGGCACAGCGAGATCCCATGGTGGCGCAGCTCGGAGGCGAGTTCGGCGAGCTGGTCCATATCTCCGAGTGCGGGATTGGTCTCGCGGTAACTCGATACGGCATAGCCGCCGTCATTGTCACCGGCAGGCACCTTGAAGATTGGCATCAGGTGCAGATAGTTCACGCCCAGTTCGGTGAGGTAGGGGATACGTTCGCGCAAACCGGCAAGGTCGCCCGCGAACAGGTCCACGTAGCACATGGCGCCGATCATGCGCTGCGACTGGTACCATTGCGGGTCGGTCTCGCGCAGGGCATCCAGGGCCATGAGCTCCGCGGGGCGATGGATCCACATCTCCGTGGCCGAGGCCAGGATGCTCTCCAGGTGATAAAAGAAATCGTAATGCATGCCGTAAAGCGCATGCAGGCCACTGAACAGGCGGGGAAAGTGCAGCCGTAGCCGGGTCAGGTAGCCCTCCCATTCATCCTCGTCCACGCGATCTGCGAAACGCGACTCCAGACGCGGCAACAGTCGTTGCAGCGATACCGCGGCATGGGTGGTAAGCCAGACGTTGTCATTCATGGGCAAGCAATAGTCGGGGTCGGAGAACAATTGTTTCCAATATTAGCGATAATTGTTCTCTGACCCTATTTATTTCTATTTATTCTTCCCAGTATGACACGCACTCGCATGGCGGCCCGCCGGGGCCATAGCAAATGGATGGCAGCGGCCCTCCGTTGGGGTGCCATACTGGGAATCATCATGGCAGGTGGATGGTATATGACCGGCATGCCGGGTAAATCCTGGTTGGACCCGGTACCGCCCCTGTCCGCCGAAGAGCGGCTGATCCATGACAACCTGAGGCGCCATGTCGGGGAGCTGGCGGGCCGGATTGGCGAGCGCAACGTCTGGCGCCCCGAGGCGCTGGGCGCCGCTGCCGGCTATATCCGCGGGACCCTGGAGGGTGCGGGCTACGCGGTCCATGCCCAGTCCTTCGAGAGCCGGGGCCTGACGCTCGAGAACCTCGAGGTCGAGCTGGCAGGTGAACAGGCCCCCGGGGAGATCGTTGTCCTGGGCGCGCATTATGATTCCATCGCCGGCACCCCGGGGGCCAACGACAACGCCTCGGGTGTGGCTGCGCTGCTGGAGATCGCACGGCTGCTGGCCGGCAATAGCTATGCGCGCAGCGTGCGCCTGGTGGCCTTTGCCAATGAAGAACCGCCGTTCTTCTACAGTGAAGAGATGGGGAGTACCGTGTACGCCGCTCGCTCGCGTGACCGTGGCGAGCGTATCGAGGCCATGATCGCACTGGAGACCATCGGCTATTACACCGAGCGACCTGCCAGCCAGCAGTATCCCTTTCCGTTCCGCTTCTTCTATCCGGATACCGGAAATTTCATCGGTTTTGTCGGCAATCTTTCTTCCCGTTCCCTGGTCCGTCGGGCCCTGGGGGCATTCCGCGCAACGACGCCATTTCCTTCAGAAGGCGTGGCGGCGCCGGGCTGGATGATGGGTGTCCACTGGTCGGACCACTGGTCCTTCTGGCAGGCAGGCTACCCGGCCATCATGATCACGGACACGGCACTGTTTCGTTACCCGTACTACCACGCAGCAACGGATACACCGGAAAAGCTCGATTACCCGGGCCTGGCGCGTGTCACCCGGGGCCTGGCGGAGGTCGTCGCCGGGCTTGCCGGGAAATGATGAAGGGATCCAATTCAGTATACTGTGCCCGGGCGTTGATCATCTGGAGGAGGGCAGGGTCCTGGAATATTCACTGCCGAGGGTGTCGGACCGCGGGCGCATCGCCGGCTACGCGATCGCCATCTTCCTGAGTTCGGCCAGCCTCATGGTGCTGGAGATCGCCGCGGCACGCCTGCTGGCGCCCTACATCGGCGTGTCGCTGTACTCCTGGACCGCAATCATCGGCGTGGTGCTGGGCGGGTTGTCGCTGGGGAACTGGCTGGGGGGTGTGTGGGCCGACCGTGGCGGCAGCGGGCGCTCGGCCGGCCTGGTGCTCGGGCTGGGTGCACTGTCCTGTCTCGGTGTGCTGCTGTTGCTGACCCTGGTGGCGGCGCCCCTGCAACGCAGCGAGCTGGGTCTGCTGTCGCTGAGCTTCGTGTTTGTGGCGGCACTGTTTTTTCTGCCCGCCATGCTGCTCGGTGTGGTAACGCCGCTGCTGACCACGCTGGCGCTGCGGCTGGACGCACGCACCGGGCACATCGTCGGCATGATGCATGCGCTGGCGGCGCTGGGCAGTATTCTTGGCACATTTGCCACCGGTTACCTGTTTATCCAGTACTTCGGTACCCGCGCTGTTATCACTGGCACCGGTGTGATGCTGGGCCTGCTGGCACTGGCATTCCTGCTGCATGCCCGCTGGTCGTTGCTGGGTCTTGCGTTGCTCGCTGCCGGCATCGCGGCCTGGACCGGGGTACGCGGCGGGTTCCTGCAGCCCTGTGACCGTGAGAGCAACTATTTCTGTATCCAGGTTGTCGACATGTCCGCCAGGGTCCCGTTCGGGCGCGCCCGCGGCATGGTGCTCGATCATCTGTTGCACGGTGTCAGTCACGAAACCCGCCCGGAACTGCTGATAGCGCCCTATACCCACCTCATGGACGAGCTGATCGCCGCGCACCTCGGTGACGGGCGGGAGTCGCCCTCCTTTTTCTTTGCCGGCGGCGGTTCCTATACCCAGCCACGCGCCGTGCAGGTGCTTTATCCCGGTGCCCGGATCATGGTGGCCGAACTGGATCCTCAGGTGACCGCGATGGCGCAGAGCATGCTGTATTTCGAGCCCCGGGATGTGCGCATCATTCACTCCGACGCGCGCCTTGTGCTGCAGGGTCTGCAGGGGCAACGCTTCGACGTGATCGTCGGGGACGTGTTCCATGACATCGCGGTCCCGTATCACCTGGTGACGCGGGAGTATGCCGGGCTGGTCCGGTCCAGGCTCTCCCCGGGCGGGCTCTATACCCTCAACGTGGTCGATGTGTATCCCGATCCCCGGCTGGTCAAGAGCATGCTGAAGACCCTGGGCCAGGTGTTCAGCGAGGTACGTGTCTGGATCGAGGCCGGGACCTTGCCGGACTCGCGCGTGACCTACGTGATCTCGGCGGGCGATACGCACACCGCGCCGGAACGCCTGAGTTCGAAGCGCGGGCCACGGCGCGAGTGGCACGATGTGACGGCGGCGCTTATTGGCCAGGGCACGTCACTGTCGGCGCTGCCGCTGCTGACAGATGATCATGTGCCTGTGGAACGCCTGCTTTCGCGACTGATGTTCACCGGGCTGGGACGCTAGATTGCGGGGGCAGTGTCCGTGATTGAACCCGGTATACTGTCCCCGGCTTACAGTAACAGGTCTTCTTCAACGGGATGAAAGATAGCGGCGGCATCGATCAGTGAGCTGGCTGTAAGTGCCGGTACGCCATAGACCTCGGTGCTGACGCCATACTCATTGCTGATCTTTTCCAGCAACAGGGTGAAATCCCCGTCACCAGAGAGTAATACAACGGTATCGACTTCTTTTGCGACTTGCATTACGTCGATGGTGATACCCACGTCCCAGTCGCCTTTGGCGGAGCCGTCACTGCGCTGAATATAGGGTTTCAGCTTCACTGTGAAGCCGATGTGTTTGAGGGCATCCTGGAACCTGAGTTGCCGGTCGTCGCCACGATGAATGGCATAGGCAGTTGCGGAGACAATGTCTCCTTCAGCGCTGATGCGTTGCCACAGTTTGCGATAATCAAACTGGCGGCCATAGGCCTGGCGGGTGGTGTAGTAGATGTTCTGGACATCGACAAAAACAGCAATTCGTTTCGACATGGCGCGAAGATACCACGCCATGACCCTGCAGTAGCGAGAGACAATGAATGATATCGACACCGATATTGCGACTCGGTCCGCGCGCTGGCGTGGCAGATTATCCCCTGCGGTCGCCACACGCCGGGATTTCGCCCTGGTGGACGGCGCGCCGTGGTATGCCGCCAGCGTCCTCGTGCCGGATTGTTTTCCATGAGGCCCTGGGTCCGGCTTGATAGCACACAGGTGCCCGGCAACGGCGGCGAGTTGCTCCTCTACCAGCGGGGCGAAGAATTTTCGATCAAGCTCGCGGGCCGCGGCGAGCTGATGAACAGCCGCGTGCATGGGTCCGAAGATGCGCTGGCGGAGCATGCCTGTGCCAGGCTGGCGGACGGCGCAAGGGCGAGACTGCTAATCGGCGGTCTGGGCATGGGGTTTACCCTGGCGGCGGCACTCCGGCACATCGGCGCTCAGGGACAGGTGGTGGTCGCCGAACTGGTGCCGGCCGTGGTGGCGTGGAACAGGGGGGTGCTCGGGGAGCCGGCCGGTCATCCGCTCCATGATGCGCGGGTGACGGTGCGCGAGGCGGATGTGGCCCGCGTTCTGATGGCCGACCAGCAGGCATACGATGCTGTCCTGCTGGATGTGGATAACGGCCCCGAGGGACTCACGCGCAAGCAGAACGATTGGCTCTATAGTCCGGGCGGGTTGCAGGCTGCATACGCGGCACTGCGCCCTCACGGCGTGTTGGCGGTGTGGTCGGTCAGTCCGGACAGGGTCTTCCTGAGCCGCTTGCGGAAGGCGGGCTTCGAGGTGGACGAGGTGCGGGTGCGTGCACACGGTTCGAAGGGGGCGCGGCACATCATCTGGCTCGCCAGACGCGGGATGCAGTCAGGAAAGTTCTGACCCGTGTAAACGGCCGTTGCAGGCTGCGCCCAGCGGGGCTGCCGCCGGGTTAGAATAAAGAGTATGGTTTATTGAAAACTGGCTGGCGGGTGTCCGTGCGAGCACCGCTGAATTCCTGAATGTGAAGGTAAGTCCGATGGCAAATTCCTTTGGTGATCAGTTTCTCAAGGCGGGCCTGGTAAACAAGACCCGGCTCAACAAGGCCAAGAAGTCCAAGATCAGGCAGCAGAAACAGAAAAACAAGCAGAAAATCGAGGTGGTCGATGAGGCCGCGTTGGCCGCCCGGCAGGCAGCGGCAGAGCAGACGGCCCGCGACCGCGAACTCAATCGCCAGCTCAAGGAAGAGGTCGAGCGCAAGGCGGTGCAGGCGCAGGTGCGCCAGTTGGTTGAAATGAACCGGCTGCCGCGGGACGACGGCGACGTGGGTTATAACTTCCAGGATGGCACGGCAATCAGGAAGATCTTTGTCTCGGAAGCAGTCCACGACAAACTGGGACGCGGTCTCCTCGCCATCGCCAGGCTGGATGACCGCTACGAGGTGATTCCATCGGTTGTGGCCGAGAAAATCATGCTGCGCGATGAATCCTGCATTGTCAGCAATGCAACGACCCGGCTGGAGAGCGGGGAAGATGATCCCTATGCGGATTACAAGGTTCCCGATGACTTGATGTGGTGACAACAGGGCCCGGATCCCGGTTGCCGCGACTATTTGCAAGGGGGGTGGTGAAATGACTGCGATATGGCGTCTTCTGGGTGTGCTCGGTGGTGGCCTGCTGTTCAGTGCCGTGGTGTTGGCGTCCGGCCCCGACGCGGCCACGGCGAAGCTGATCCATGATCTCGGGCTCAGGGAGGGCCCGCAACCCGTCCGCGAGGCAAGCTACTGGCAGAAGCCCGGGCGCATTGTGGTGTTGATGGAGGCGCGCCAGCGGGACTCCAGGCCCGATGCGCTCGAGTGGTTGAAGCCGGTGGCGGGGGGCGCCGAGTTGATCGTGGCGTCCTCGCGCAAGGAGATGGTGGACCTGCTCGAGGGCGCGGATGTGCTGCTCGGCTATTGCACCCACGAAACCCTGGAGAAAGGCAAGGACCTGCGCTATATCCTCAATTATTCGGCCGGCGTCGACCGATGCATGGGGTCACCCCTGATCCGGGAGCGGGATCTGCTGGTGACCAATATGCAGCGCATTTACGGTCCCGGCATCGCCGAACACGCCATCGGCATGATGTACATGCTGACGCGCAAACTGCATGTCTTCTATGATCGCCAGCGTGAGCAGCAATGGGACCGCAAGGCGGTCGCACGCACCCGGATGTGGGAGCTGCAGGGCCGTACCCTGCTGGTCGCGGGGCTCGGCGGTATCGGCACGGAGATCGCGCGCCGGGCAGCCGGCCTCGGTATGCGGGTGATCGCCACGCGCAATTCAGCGCGCGAGGGACCGGACTTCGTGGACTACGTGGGGCTGTCGCATGAGTTGGAAGCACTCGCCAGACAGGCCGATGTCGTGGTCAATGCCACGCCGCTGACGCCCGCGACCACGGGACTGTTCAACCGCGGATTCTTCGCCGCCATGAAACCCGGCAGCTATTTCATCAATGTCGGTCGCGGCAAGAGCGTGGTGACCGGCGATCTCATCGAGGCACTGAACTCCGGACGCCTCGGCGGGGCCGCGCTGGACGTGCAGGACCCGGAACCGTTGCCACCCGGACATCCCTTGTGGACCGCCAGGAACATCATTATCACACCCCACATCAGCGCGGGCTCGGATGCGCAAATGGAGCGCTACTGGCTGTTGGTGCGCGAGAACCTGCGCCGCTACACCAGCGGCGAGCGCATGCTCAATGTGGTTGACGTCGAGCGCGGGTATTAGCGGCTATCGAAAAAAACCGGACCCCGACTTTTCTCAGAAACCGACGCCCACACCGATGCCGAAATGCACGCTGCTTGCGTCGCGCCCCCCGTCTCTGGGCCACAGATGGACTTGCCGGGCGGCGATGACCGGGAAGGGATAGTCCGATTCACCGACACGTCCGGCCCGGGTGCCGGTTATCCGCCCGACCGCGGTGATCAGCCGGCCTTCGGCATAGCTGGCCGGTTCCAGGAAGCCGGCCTGTTCCAGGATAAACCGCCCCAGCGGATCGCGGTTGCGCCGCGGCCGCGTGTCGCTATCCAGCGGATGGGCCAGTACCTCGATCTGGGTGCGGTCTCGCAGGTTGGTGGTGGCCAGGATGACGCCGCCCCACAGCACGTACTTTCCTTTGGCCGGCTGCGGCGCGGCAGCGGCGTCCCGGGGTGTCAGCGAACGGTCCACACCGCCGGTATTGAAGGTCGGGCCGCTGGCGCAGGCACCCAGCAGCAGGAGCAGGATGACGGTCAGCTGGCGGCGCGGCAGCATGATAGTCCCGGTCAGTGCCGATGGTGGAAAGAGTGAGGATACCCGTAGGGGTACCAGGGGTCGTAATACCAGGGCCGGTAGTACCAGGGATCGTGCCACCAGGGGTCCTCGTAGCCGTAGGGCCGGTCGGCCCGCCTCGGCCACAGGTGCCAGGCCTCCGCCCGGACGACGGGATAGGTATAGGGATAGTCCCCCACCTTGCCGGCCTCGCTGCGCAGCAGCCTGCCGGAGACGGTAATCCGCCGATCGGGGGCGTAGACCTTCGGGTCCAGGAACCCGGGCACGATGGCGATGAAACGCCCGGCGCTGTCGTCGCTGAACTCGGGTACCCCGGTCTTGCCCAGCCGCCGTGCCAGGACGGTAAGCCGGGTGGCATCTTCCCGATTGCCGGTCTCGATAATCATGCCGCCCCAGCGAACGCGTCGCCCCGAATAGTCGTCTGCATGCTCACGCACCTCGGCCAGCGACGGATTGTTGGCTGGTGCTGTCCTGATGTTCTGCGGAATCTTCGAGGCGCAGGCGCTCACCAGCAGGGCCGTCAGCAGCCCTGCAACGACGGGTTTGAGAACACGGTAACGCATATATCAAGTCTAGATAATCCGGGACAAGGGGTATGAAAGGAAACAAGCGGAATGTCGCTTTTTCTCAGGTGAAAAATCTGGGGTACTATGGCCGTATGGCCGCTGCATCCGTCTGCCGGGCTATCAGGCATCAATCAAGGAAACTCTGATTAACCCGTCATTGCGCGCGCGATGTACATGCAGTCGTCGCAATGACGGGATTTCCTCAATTAACCAGAGCTTCCTTAAGGTAAATCAATGGAAATAGTGGGTTATATCGCATACGCGAGTCTTGTCCTCCTGGCGATTGTCTGGACGATGGGAGTTCGCACGGGCCCTGTTGCCGGAATGCATGAGGTGCTGCGGGCTATCTATTTTGTCGCGGCTGCCGTCCTCATCGTGGCCCTGGACTTAAACATGGCGCATTCCCTGTGGGTGGTACCGGTCGGTTGTTTTTTTTCGAGGATCATCGCACCGGCCTTGATAAAAATACCCGTCGTATCCATGCCTTTCTTGTTTATCGCAGACGTCTTCCTCCGTGTCGTGCGTACAGGCATGCCTGCTCACAAGATCAAGGAGGCTGAAGCTGCTTCGATGTGTGATGTCGTCGACAAAAACGAGTGTAATGGTGCCTGAGCGCGCCGCAACACCTGCGGGTGGAGACATCCATGACACCCTCCAGCGGGTGTTTGGCTATGCCGGCTTCCGGCCCCACCAGCAGACCATTATCGAGGAGTTGATCGGCGGTCAGGACGCCTTCGTGCTGATGCCGACCGGCGGTGGCAAGTCCCTGTGCTACCAGATACCCGCCCTGCACAGGGCGGGTGTGGCCCTGGTCGTCTCGCCGCTGATCTCGCTGATGAAGGACCAGGTGGACGCCCTGCAGGCCAATGGCGTGGCGGCGGCCTTTTACAATTCCGCCCTGGGTTCGGAGGAGGCCCGCCAGGTGCTGGCCCGGCTGCATGCCCATGAGCTGGACCTGCTCTATGTCAGTCCCGAGCGTTTGATGAGTGCCGGTTTCCTGGACCGGCTGGCGGAGATCGACATCGCCCTGTTCGCCATCGACGAGGCCCACTGCGTGTCCCAGTGGGGCCATGATTTCCGTCCCGAGTATCAGCAGCTGGGGGCGCTGCGTGAGCACTTCCCGGGCATTCCGCTGGCCGCCTTTACCGCGACGGCGGATGCCCAGACCCGGGATGACATCGTGCGGGTGCTCGGGCTCGGCCAGGCCAGCCGTCACGTCACCGGTTTCGACCGCCCCAACATCCGCTATAGCGTGCTGGAAAAGCACAAGCCCTTCGACCAGTTGCTGCGTTTCCTGGAGGGTCGCGAGGATCAGGCCGGCATCGTCTACGCCCTGAGTCGCAAGCGGGTGGAAGAGGTGGCCGGAAAACTCCAGGCCCGGGGCCTGCGCGCGGAGGCCTACCATGCCGGCCTGCCGGCTGCCCATCGAAGGCAGGTGCAGGAGGATTTCCTCCGGGATGAGCTGCAGGTGGTGGTCGCCACCGTGGCCTTCGGCATGGGTATCGACAAGCCCAATGTTCGTTTCGTGGTTCATTATGACCTCCCCAGGCATATCGAAGGCTACTACCAGGAGACCGGCCGGGCCGGTCGCGATTCCCTGGATTCCGAGGCCCTGTTGTTGTTCGGTGCCCAGGACGTGGGGACTGCCCGGCGTCTGATCGAGAACAACGAAAACCCCGGGCAGAAACGCATCGAGGTGCACAAGCTGAACGCCATGGTGGGGCTGGCCGAGAGCGTGACCTGCCGGCGCCGGGTGCTGCTCAATTATTTCGGCGAGCGGCTGGAGCAGGACTGCGGCAACTGCGATGTCTGCCTGAACCCGCCGGAACAGTTCGATGCCACGCTGGATGCCCGCAAGGCGCTGTCCTGCGTCTACCGGGTGGGCCAGCGCTTCGGGGTCGGGCATGTCGTGGATGTGCTGAGGGGGGCCGATAACGAGCGCATTCGTTCCCGGCATCACCACCGGCTTTCCACCTATGGCCTGGGTAGCGACAGGAGTGAGCAGGAATGGACGTCCATCATCCGCCAGCTCATTCATCACGGCTACCTGGTCCAGGACATCGCCAACTACTCGGTGTTGAAACTGACCGATGCCGCCCGACCCTTGCTGCGCGGTGAACAGACCCTGTCACTGGCCATGCCCCGTATTCGCGCGCAGACGAAAAAGAAGCGTCCCCGGGCGGACGTCGCACAGGGGCCATACGACGAACTCCTGTTCGATCAGCTAAGGGACCTGCGCAAGCGGCTCGCCGATGAGCAGGGTGTGCCACCCTACATTGTATTCGGTGACGCCAGCCTCATTCAGATGGCGCGGGAAAAACCGGCGGATGAACAAGCACTGCTGAATATCACGGGCGTGGGTCAGCACAAGCTGGATAAATACGGCAGCGACTTCCTGAACAGCATTGCGCTCTACAGTGTAGAGCAGGGCAGTGCAGGTGATTGAAAAACCGGGTCATGGGCCGCTTGTCCCTGCGTCACCGCAGGAATAAGCGCTGATCTGACAGCGGCCTTTTCCGGCCCTGGTGGCGATGTCGTCACCGGTCCGGGTCGCAGGCGCGCGGCGGATATGCGAGAATGCGCGCCTCGCTGGGTCCGTCTCCCTTGCTGTATGCCCAACCCGTGTCCGGTTTTTGCACCCATCGGATGCGGTCTGGTGTGCAGGACCCGGCCCCGCCTGATTCTTTAACTAATTGATTATGGAAGAAGTATCTTGATAACCACCGCCAACATCACCATGCAGTTCGGGCCCCGGCCGCTGTTCGAGAACATCTCGGTCAAATTCGGCAATGGCAATCGCTACGGCCTCATCGGCGCCAACGGCTGCGGCAAATCCACCCTGATGAAGATCCTGGGCGGTGATCTGGAACCGACCTCGGGTAATGTCAGCGTCGAAGACAATGAGCGCCTCGGCAAGCTGCGCCAGGACCAGTTCGCCTTCGAAGATCACACGGTGATGGACACAGTCATCATGGGGCATGCCGAACTCTGGCAAGTGAAGCAGGAGCGTGACCGCATCTATGCGCTGCCGGAGATGAGCGAGGAAGAGGGCATGCGGGTCGCCGATCTGGAGGTGCGTTTCGCCGAACTGGATGGCTATACCGCCGAGGTACGCGCCGGCGAGTTGCTGCTGGGCCTGGACATCCCGCTGGAACAGCATACCGGCCCGATGAGTGAGGTGGCGCCGGGCTGGAAGCTGCGCGTGCTGCTGGCGCAGGCGCTGTTTGCCGACCCGGACATCCTGTTGCTCGACGAGCCAACCAACAACCTGGACATCAACACCATCCGCTGGCTGGAAGGCGTGATCAATGCCCGTAACAGCACCATGGTGATCATTTCCCATGACCGGCATTTCCTGAACAGTGTGTGCACCCACATGGCCGATCTGGACTACGGCGAATTACGCATCTACCCCGGCAACTACGACGACTACATGACAGCCTCGACCCAGGCGCGCGAACGCCTGTATGCCGACAACGCCAAGAAGAAGGCGCAGATCGCCGATTTGCAGGCCTTTGTCAGCCGCTTCTCCGCGAACGCCTCCAAGGCCAAGCAGGCGACCTCCCGTGCCCGGCAGATCGAGAAGATCAAGCTCGACGAGATCAAGCCCTCCAGCCGGGTGAATCCGTTCATCCGCTTCGATCAGACCAAGAAGCTCTACCGCCTGGCACTGGAAGTGGAGGGCCTGAGCAATGGCTATGAGGACGCGCCGCTGTTCAGCAATCTCGATCTGATGGTCGAGGTCGGTGAACGCGTCGCCGTGATCGGCCCCAACGGTATCGGCAAGAGTACACTGCTGCGGACCCTGGTCGGCGAGATGTCGCCCGACAAGGGCACTGTCAAATGGTCAGAAAATGCCGACATCGGTTATTTCGCCCAGGATCATGCCGCCGATTTTGCAAGCGATATGCCCCTGTTCGACTGGATGAGCCAGTGGCGGAAGCCGGGCGATGACGAGCAGTCGATCCGCGGTGCCCTCGGCCGCATGCTGTTTTCGTCAGATGAAATCAGTAAATCGGTCAAGGTGCTGTCCGGTGGAGAGCAGGGACGCATGCTGTTCGGCAAGCTCATGCTGCAGCGGCCGAACATCCTGGTCATGGATGAGCCGACCAATCACCTCGATATGGAATCCATCGAGTCACTCAATACCGCCCTGGAGAACTACCCGGGCACCCTGTTCTTCGTCAGCCACGACCGCGAGTTCGTATCCTCGCTGGCGACGCGCATCATCGAACTGACACCGAACGGCGTCGTCACCTTCAGCGGCAGCTACGATGACTACCTGCACAGCCAGGGCGTCGAGCTGGTGGGCAAGACCGGCACCTGAACCGGGGCTGCCCCGATCGATGACGCCGGCGTGATCGGTGCCTGTTCATGGCAAAGGTCTGGCACCTGTTTCGCGTACCCTTCCGGGGAATTAAACTGCCGGGGCTCATCGAGCCCCGGCGCGCGTTTTGCTGGTGATGGCTGCTGTCTCGACTATGCTTTTAATGCATGGTTTATGTGCCTGTGCTTTATGCCGACACGTTCTCGCCGGGCGCATGTCGATTGCAAATAATGCGTGCCGGGCAAGATGAGCCCAGGCCGGATCTGTCGATCCGCCGGGCAAGCGGGACACAGGATGCCAGGTAATACAGGCAAGCCGGGGCCACGAACGGCAATGAGGGTGTTCCTCACCGGCCTGGCCGTCTTCATGATGCAGGCCCCGGCCGCGTGGGCGACACCCGGCGTGCTGACCATCGAGGCGCTGAAGGAGCGCCACCAGGACGAGGTGACCGCGCACAGGGCCTATGCGGCCTATGCCGAACGCGCCTGTGCCGAGGGTTATCCGAATATTGCCCATATGTTCAAGTCCCTGGCTGCATCGGAAGGTGTCCATGCGCAAAATTTCCGCAATCTTCTGACGGGGTTGAAGGTCGATGTGAAGTCCACCATCCTGCCGGAGTCGCCGGAGGTGGGTACTACGCGTGACAATCTCAAGCATGCCTCCGGTGTGGAGCGTGACGAGATCGATATAGAATATCCGGCCATACTCGATCGTATCGAGAGTGAAGGTGACCAGGACGCCATCACTTCCATCACCTATGCCTGGAAAGCGGAGCAGCAACACCGGGAACTGATTGTGAAGATCAACAAGGCGGCCACCCGCTGGTTTGGTCTGCTGGTCGGGCGCATCGAGGGGGGTGAATCGCATTATCACGTGTGCACGGTATGTGGTTCGACCCTGGATGAACCGCCCGGGAACCAGTGTCCGATCTGCGCGCAGCCGGCATCAAACTACCGCGAAGTCGTTCCCTTCCCCAGGGACGCCTGCAAGGCGCCGCCGCCGCGCGATGATGACTGGTAGGTCTTGCCCGAAGGGCGGCTGCGTTTTTTGCATCTCAAACCCCCAGGGGTATTATCCTCCCAGGTGCCGGTGGGCCCGGCTGCTGCCCAGCAGCAGCCCATTGGAGTGTTTGAAATTCCGCCAATCGAAACAGCAATATGACAGACCGGAGTGAACAGACGTTGCGATGATCAGATGCCGCCAGAGACGGGCTGATACGGTCATTGTGCTCGATTTCGAGACCACCGGCCTGTCTCCCGATCACGGGGACCGGGCCATCGAAATCGGGGCGGTGCGCATTGAAAATGGCCGCATCACCGACCGCTTCCAGCGGCTGATGAATCCCGGCAGGGGGATCAGCGCCTTCATCGAGCGCTATACCGGTATCAGCAATGCCATGTTACGCGTTGCCCCGGCCTGCCACGATGTGATGGCCGACTTCAGCGAATTCATCGAGGATTTCGATATTGTCGCCCATAACGCCTCGTTTGACCGGCGTTTCCTCGAGGCCGAGTTGGAGCGGATACGGCGGCGATTTACGGGGGAAATCGCCTGTTCCATGCTGGTGTCCCGGCGTGTCTATCCCGATGCCCCGAGCCACAAGCTGGGTACCCTGGTGGAGTACAAGTCGCTTCCAAGCGATGGCACCTTCCACCGCGCACTGGCGGATGCGGAGATGACGGCGCATCTCTGGCTGCGGATGCTGGATGACATCGCGGACAGGCACTGCCTTGCCGGCATCCCGTTTTCCCTCATGCAGGAGCTGTCGAGGGTATCAAAGGCCTCCGTAGCAGCGTTTCTGCAGCGCGCAGGGGAGAAGGTGACGGAGCGCGTTAAAAGCTAGAATTAATAACAAATTCCGCACAGACACATTTCGAAATACAAGGGCATTACTACATGGACGAGCATACGAACAAGGTCAAATGTCCGAATTGCGGCCAGGAGATCGATGTCAGCGATCTCCTGTATCACCAGCTGGATGATGAGCTGAACGAGAAATACCAGCGGGCCCTGGAGGAGGAGAAGCGGAAATTCGACAACCAGTTCGCGTCCCTGCGACAGGAAAAGCAGGAGCTGGAAAAGGAAAAGCGCGAAATCGATGAGCGCATCGGGGACGGTGTCAAGGCAGGGGTGAAGGCCGAGGTCAGGCGCCTGGAAAAGAAACTCAGGCAGGCGGCAGAGGAGGAGAAATCCGAGCAGATCCAGTCGCTCCAGGATGAGCTGAGCCAGAAGTCGCAGCAGTTGAAGGAGTTCAACAAGGCCAAGTCTGAAATCGAGCGACTGAAGCGCGAGAAAAACGAGCTCAGGGATACCATTGAGGCCGAGTCTTTGAAGCGGCTGAACGAAACCCTGGACAAGGAGCGCGCAAGGATCCAAAGAGCCGAGGAGGAAAAGAGCCAGCTGAAGGTCTCGGAACGCGAGCAGATCATCGAGTCGCTCAAGCAGCAGTTGAAGGAGGCGCAGCGCAAGGCCGAGCAGGGTTCGATGCAGCTGCAGGGCGAGGTCCAGGAGCTGGGGATAGAAGAGTGGCTGCGCGACAACTTCCCGCTGGACAGCATCGAGGAGATCAAGAAGGGTGCACGCGGCGCGGACTGCCTGCAGGTCATCAATACCCGGACGCGGCAGAATTGCGGTTCCGTCTACTACGAGAGCAAGCGGACCAAGGCCTTCCAGGCCAGCTGGATCGACAAGTTCAAGGCAGATATCCGGGATAAGGGTGCGGATATCGGGGTGCTGGTCACCGAGGTCATGCCCGCCGACATGGAGCGCATGGGCTTCCGTGACGGAATCTGGATCTGTTCGTTCGATGAGTTCAAGGGGCTGTGTACGGTGCTCAGGGAGTCCGTGATTCAGCTGAGCAGCGCCATCGCCACCCAGGAAAACAAGGGTGACAAGATGGGGATGCTCTACGATTTTCTCACCAGCAACGAATTCCGCCTCCAGATCGAGGCGATCGTGGAGGGCTTTACCCAGATGCAGGCCGACCTGGAGTCGGAAAAGCGCTCACTGCAGGGTATCTGGAAGAAGCGCGAGAAGCAGATCGACAAGGTCCTGCACAATACCAACTTCATGTACAGTTCGATCAAGGGAATTGCAGGCAACGCGATCCAGTCCGTTCCCTTGCTGGAGTTGCCGCCTGGTGATGAAGAGACAGATGACGCCTAGTCATGTACGGAGAATGAAGAGGCCATTCTGCCTGGCCTGTTCATGACCGGGTAGCGGCCATGAAAAGCAGAATACCCCTTTTTTTACTTAACGGAGGAACAGTATGTTTGCACCGATAGAAATACCCTTTGGCTGCGTGATGATGTTCAACGTGGTCGACCTGAAGGACGGCGTCACGGTAGAGGACGTCGAGCTGGCGCTGGGCGAGATGTGCAATGTCGTGAAAAACACCTACGGCGACGACCAGGGCGGCTTCATCGCAGGGCAGGTCTACAAGTATTCCGGCTTTGTCTCCGATGAGGGTACGGTCGGTGAGGCCCCGGAAGACAATCAGACCGCTGCCAAGATCAAGCAGGGCGAACTGGCCATTGTGACTTTCTGGCAGTCCTTCGAGCAGCATGAGAAGTCCCACGCCGACACGATCTTCAAGGAAAAATTCCAGGCGCTGGCGGAATTCTGCGACGAGACCTATGAGCTGGGTTATCAAATGCTCTGGCAGGGCGTGCCGGAATAAGGCCGGCTGCGATGCCTTGCACCCCTTCTCCGGACGCTGCAGCGGATGCAGTACCAGACGTTTATTGACAGCCTGGACCGGGGTTCCTCTCCTGCTGGACTGGCACCCTGCCTGCGGGCGCTGTGGTATGACGCGCGCGGCGACTGGGATGCCGCCCACGGGATCGTGCAGGCGCTGGATGACGTGATGGCCGCGCGGATCCATGCCTACCTGCATCGCAAGCAAGGTGACGACTGGAATGCCCGCTACTGGCACCGTCGGGCCGGATCGGCATTCCCCGAGGGTATGGGTCTGGAGGCGGAGTGGGAGTCGCTGGTAAGGGATCTGGTGGAGTGATGGCGGGCCATTTGAAATGGCAGTGATCGGTTTGCTCAGTGACGTGCATGCCACGCCCGCACCGGTGGCGGAGGCCCTGGGCCTGTTCAGTCAGGCGGGTGTGGATCAGGTCTTTTGCGCCGGTGACATTGCCGGCTACAGGAACCAGCTGGAGGAGACCGTTGCGCTGCTGATTGGGAGCGACTGCCAGACCGTGGTGGGTAATCATGATCTGCTGTACCTGGATCATTATGCCGATGTCGCCGCTAACGGGGCCGTGACTTTTCTGAAGCAACTGCCGGCCTCGATCGATACCACGATTGCAGGAAAGCGGGTGTATATGGTGCATGCACACCCGCCGGATGCCTGCCACGGGGGTATCAAGTTGCTGGATCCACAGGGCGAAGTGCGGCCCGAGCGGGTGGCACTCTGGTCGGAGCAGTTACAGTCATTCGACCATGACGTACTCGTGGTCGGGCACACCCACCAGGTGTTTGCCGAGCGCGTGGGTACTACCCTGGTGGTGAACCCGGGCAGCTCGGCGTTCAATCATTCCTGCGCGATCCTGCGCCTGCCGGAAATGAGCGTGGAGATGCTGCCCCTGTCCGGCCGGACGATCGTGAAAACCTGGAACTGGGGGAAACAGGTGGCGGAAGACGTGATACGCTGATTTGATTATATGATAGCGCCTGCGGGATGCTGTAGGGGCATACTGCGAGCGCGATGGTTTATCCCGCAATGTTCGCGCCCGCGGCGCGCTCCTGCAGGGCTATTATGTATATACTCTTACAAGAGAAATAATAAAGGATCTTCACATGCACTTGAAATTCAAGGTAATTTTGTTCACTGGTTTCCTGCTCGCTGCCAGCCTGGTGGCTGCCGGGCCGGCGGGTGACGACAATTCCTGGTGGTGGGACGATGCCTGGTGGAATACCGGTCAGCTCGCGGCGCCCGACAACTACCCCATCGAGACCTCCTGGACCAGTTACATGAGCGGCGACGTGGAGGTGCCGGCCCTGGTGGCGCGTCCGGCGGATGACGGCAAATACCCCGCAGTGTTGTTCGTGCACGGGCGGCGCGGGCTGGATGAACTGATCCAGCGTCACGCCCGGCGGGTCGCGGCGCGTGGCTTCGTGGTGCTGGCGCCGGACATCTACAAGGCGCATTTCCTCGGAACCCATCCCATCGAGCACGACTATGCGCTGGAGCGGGATGTCGACGCGGGAGTGGACGTGTTGCTTGCCCGCGATGACATCAGCACCGACAAGGCCTGCCTGTACTCGCACACCCGCGGTGGCTATTACACCCTCAAGGTGGCGACCACCTTCAAACGCCAGGAAAAGGAAATCGCCTGTTACGTCTCCTACTACCCGCACCTGCAGGACCCGAATGCACCCGAGCCGCAGCAGGTCTATGGCTATGCATCCGAGATCGACGAGCTGACCCTGCCGATGCTGGTGTTTATCGGTGACGAGGAGCAGTACCAGCGCCGGCGCGTGATCGAGACCAGTATCAAGGTGATGCAGGACCAGGGTCGGGATGCGCGCCTGATCATCTACCCCGGTGTGGGGCGCGGCTTTGATTTCCGCCCCGAGAACGTGCGCAGCTTTGCCGACGACCTGGCCTCCAAAGACGCGCTGCAACGGGCGGCGAAGTTCATGCGCAAGCATTTGGGGAAGGCAGTCGTGAGTGAGTCGGTGGCCGCACCACTGACCGGCGAGGCGCTCTACAACAGCGACAAGGCCCCGGAATCGGTGCTCTACGATCTGCCGCAGGAAGTGGTCCCGGGGGTGTGGTCGGCGATCGGGGCGACGGCGCCGGGGACCTATGCGAATTCCGGGCACAACAACAACCTGTCGTTCGTGATTACCGACGCGGGCGTGCTGGTGGTGAATGCCGGGGACAACTACCTGCTGGCCAAGTCCCTGCACGACGAAATCAAAAAGATCACCGACCAGCCGGTGAAATACGTGGTGCTGGAGAACGGCCAGGGCCATGCCATGCTGGGTTCGAGTTACTGGCAGGAACAGGGGGTGCCGGTAATCGCGCATGTCGATGCCGCGCACGAGATCGAGGAACAGTCATTTGCGCTGCTGGAGGTGATGCAGGCGCGGGTCAAGGAGAAGGCCGAGGGGACGCAGGTGGTGCTGCCGGACGAGACCTTCGAGGACAAGAAGGTCATCGAACTGGGTGGCGAGCGGATCGAGTTGTTGTACCTCGGCCCGGCACACAGCCCCGGCGATATCATTGTCTGGCTGCCCGGCAAAAAGCTGGTGATCTCGGGTGACATGGCCTTTCACCAGCGCATGCTGCCGTTGTTCGAGCACACCGATTCTAAGGCATGGATCGAGACCTGGGACAGGTTCGAGGCGCTGGGCGCCGAGGTGGTGATCCCCGGTCACGGCGGGCCGACCGACATGGCAACGGTGCGGAAGTACACCCGCGATTACCTGGTGTACCTGCGCGAGAAGATCGGCGAGGTGATCGAGAACGGCGGTGCCCTGCAGGAGGCCTACGAGATCGACCAGTCACCGTACATGCACCTGCCGACCGCCGAATTCCTGGCCAAGCGCAACGCGGGCCAGGTATTCCAGAGTATGGAGTTCGAGTTCTAGTCCACCCCTGAACGGGCATCAAAAGAGAGCGTTTCGGTGTAAGCAGCACACTGTAAACCAGTCGGGTGAAGAGCTGGCCCGGCTGAGTTCCACACTTCCTCGAGGTGGCTCCTGAGTAGTTCCCGGTCGCGCCGGCGCTCCAGCTTTTTGCGTGCCAGGGCATTGCGCCGGCGTGCATTACTGTCCTTGCGTCCATGCATGGCATCGGCTTTATTGTCTGCCGCTTCAAAATCGATACGCGCGTGCATGATCAAATCCTCCATAAGTTGCATTTTCAAGTGAGCCAGGCGTGACATGTGCCTGACCAGTCAGGGGGCTCAGATACAAAGCAGAGGGTCGCTCTCCAGGTGATCCGGTCAGCATCAATAAAAGCAGACCGGTCATCGCCAGCAGCAGCATTAAGGACGGCCATGGGAAGTGGCGACATGATTGGCAAAATTTTGACGACATGGGTACCTCCTCTGGCTGTTACTGACCTCATCCGTCCCGAAAAACACGGGACGGGTGAGGCAGTAAACTGTTCCGTTGTTAGGGTCTGTCCAGCAGGCGTTGTCTGGTCTCACTGTTCGGTCAAACGACAGACACTGCCTGCAGGGCAGCTGCCACTACCATCAGCAGCAAGGGTGTTGCCAAAAAGCCAATAAGTATCTGAGATAGATGGTAATCTTCTGTGCCCATCCGCTTCGTGGTTGCATTTTTCATGGCTTGTCCTCCTGTTTCGGGATGTGACATTATGTACACATCTTGTATAGAAAAACTAAGCCAATATGGTTATAATGTCAATGTAATGTACAAAAATAATCTCACTATATCTAGACAAAATGTGGGCAAGCCAGGAGCGGATTCATGAACACGACTCAAGCGGAGCAAAAGTATCGAATAGGTACAGTCGCCAGACTCACTGGCATCAGTCCTGACACCCTGCGCATCTGGGAGCGGCGCTACCGAGTCGTACAGCCGGTACGCTCGCCCGGCGGAGACCGCGAATACAGCGCCCGGGATGTCGAGCGACTGCAACTCGTGAAGCGGCTGGTTGACAGTGGTGACGCCATCGGCAGCATCGCCGGACTCGCTACCGAGATGCTGATCTCCAGATCCCTGCAGGCATTCAGCTCGGCCACTCCCGTCAAGCAACTGCCCCGCAAGCCATGCACGGTTGTCGTGGCAGGTGAGACACTTGCCGCGCGGCTTGAAGCAGAGGCCGGAACCCTTCAGGGACTGCACTTGCTGGCTGGCTATTCGACCATTGAGGCATGCCTGTCCGGACGTCCCCATCCATCCCCGGATGTGCTTGTGGTCGAGATTGCAACCGTGCATGAGGACACCACACGACAGATCATCCGCTGGCTCGAGGACATCGGCGCACAGAAGGCCCTGATTGTCTATCGGTTTGCGACAACCGAAGTCCTGCAAAGGCTGCCCGCCGCACGGGTGCAGTCAGTGCGTGCGCCGGTGTCTGCGCTTGTGATCCAGAACCTCTGCATGGGAATGCAGCCAATGCCAGTGCCGGCTGGTGCAGTTCCTGTCGAAGGCACACACGGGTTTTCCGTATCACCGCGCCGATACAGTAATGAAACACTTGCGGAACTTGCACAGGTTTCAACCACGGTTAAATGTGAATGTCCGAAACACCTCGCTGAACTGATAACCGACCTGGTGGCCTTCGAACGCTACAGTTCAGAATGCGAGAACCGTCACCTGAAAGACGCCGCACTGCATGCCTATCTGCATGCCACTGCCTCTCGTGCCAGGGATCTGATCGAGGATGCGCTTGCGCATGTCATCGAGGTTGAGGGTATTGAAATCGATGCCTGATACCGGGACAGATCCTGCAGGCCGCGCAACCGGTTCCGGTCCCCGGTATGGCGGGCTGACGGTATTCTACGACGGTGCTTGCGGCATCTGTCGGAGGGAAATCAACCATTACCGCAATCAGGACCGGGGCAGACGAATTGACTGGGTAGAGGTCAACCGCTATCCGGACCGGCTTGCCGCGCATGCGATTGAGTACAGTGCAGCGATCAGGCGTCTGCATGTCATCGACGCGGATGGAGTCATCCAGACAGGTGTTCAGGCCTTTCTTTCCCTGTGGAGCGAACTGCCCGGCTACCGCCAACTCGCCGGGGTTGTACGTGTTCTGCGAGTGGAGTGGATCCTGGAGCGGGCCTACACTCACTTGACCCGCTGGCGCCTGCGCAATCGCTGTGATCTCGAGTACCCGCCCGATCAGGGCGCTGCTCGAACACCCCTTAAGCGGTGATGCGGACCGGTATGGTGGTGGCCGCTGAACGGGTGTCAGGTTTACGTCCCGTTGAGGCCCCCCGATCGGCCGGCCTGCCGGAATGGTGGCACCGCCGTGGTGCATGTCCGGCTCGCGGCAGGCGATGGTGATCTGTGGATTTCACAATAATACAATGGGTTATCAATCGCTGCACCGTTATGGCTTATTGGCATATTACTTGTATGAAATTGGGTATGTCCGATGCGGACAGGCCCGTGAAGGCTATTCCGCGATCACTCACTCAGAGTCATCGAGGTCAACATGGCAACCATTTCCGGTGTTCCGCGCCGCCCGGTGATCCTGCTCATCCTGGACGGTTTCGGGGTGAACCCGAGCAAGCACAACAACGCGGTGTTCGAGGCGCCGACGCCGCGACTGGATGATTATTTCTCGCGCTATCCCCACACCCTGCTGAATGCTTCGGGCCACGCCGTAGGACTGCCCGACGGCCAAATGGGCAATTCCGAGGTGGGTCACCTGGCACTGGGGGCGGGCGCCATTATTCGTCAGGACATGGTGCGCATCAATGATGCCATCGTCTCGGGGGAATTCTTTCGCAATCCCGTGCTGGTCGAAACCCTCAACCGGGCACGGCAGGCCGATCGGCCCGTGCACCTGCTGGGGCTGGTCTCCGATGGCGGGGTGCACAGTCACATCGATCATATCCATGCCCTGATCGAGGCCTGCCGGCGATTCGGTGTCAGGTGCCTGCTGCACATGATTACCGACGGCCGCGACACGGCACCGCGCTTGGCGCTGCAATGGGTCCCTGAACTCGAAAGCCGGCTCGGCGAAACCGGTGGCGCGATCGCCAGCATCATGGGCCGCTATTACGCCATGGACCGCGACAACCGCTGGGAGCGGACCGAACTGGCCTGGCGTGCCCTGGTGCTGGGCAAGGGCGAGTCGGCCGTGTCGGCTGAGACCGGTATCGCGGCCGCTTACGCGGCGGGTGACAGCGATGAATTCATTCGGCCGATCCTGCTGCCGACCTTTCAGGCCATCGGGCAGGGCGACCCGGTGATCAGTTTCAATTTCCGCAAGGACCGGCCGCGCCAGATGGTGGCGGCCCTGGCCCGGCGCGACTTCATCGGTTTCGACCGCGGCGATGCGCCGCGTGCCTGCGTCACCTGCATGATGCCCTATGGCAAGCAGGACAGGCTGCCCTACCTGTTCGAACCCGAGCGGCCCGCCACGACGCTCGGGCAGGTGGTCAGCCGGCTGGGGCTGGCCCAGTTCCACTGCGCCGAGACCGAGAAGTACGCCCACGTGACCTATTTCTTCAATGGTGGTCGCAGCGAGCCCTACAGCGGGGAAAAGCAGTTGCTGATCCCGTCTCCCAGGGTGGCTACTTACGATCTCAAGCCCCAGATGAGCGCCAGCGAGGTCGCCGATGCCGTGATCCAGGCGATCAGTACCGGGCGCCATGCCCTGATGGTGGTCAATTTCGCCAATGGCGACATGGTAGGACACACCGCCAAACGCCATGCCATCCTGAGCGCGGTGAAGACCCTCGACGCCGAGGTCGGACGGGTGCTGGATGCGGCCGAGACGGCCGGTTATTCGGTGCTGCTCACCGCCGACCACGGTAATTGCGAGGAGATGGTGGATCCGCTGACCGGCGAGCCCCAGACCCAGCACACCACCTATCCGGTGCCATGCCTGGTGATGGACCGGGACAACTGGAAACTCTCCTGTCAGGGCGGTCTGTCCAATGTCGCACCCACCCTGCTGGAACTGATGGGGATTGTCCCGCCGGCTGATATGAACGCCGCATCCCTGCTTTTGAAATCCGCTAAACGGGTGGCGCGGCCAGGACAGGCCCTGGAACTCGAGGGCGTGGCCTAGACAGAGGCCCGGGACGGGGCACAGGTGCCGGCCGGGGTATAACGCTGACCTGCGTGGGAAGTGTGTTCCGGCGCCCTGACTCTGCATTGACCCTGACCGGTCGCACCATCATTGTGCGGGCTGCGCGCCGCGCGCACGCTTTTTGCGCACCTGGATGTCGAATTCCCGGTCAAATCCGTCATTTCCGGGTGGTATGGGATTTGCAATATCTCCTCTAGTAGCGATTTCAGCGGACCAATGCCGGGTTCTCAGAGGAGGTGAGCCATGTCTGCAGCCCTTAACCACGATTGCCTGCCATCGGCCCGGTACGTGATCAATCACGATGTCATGAGCTGCACGGCTGATGCTGTGGTGGGCAATCACCTGTATTCCGGGCGCGCCCTGGGGATCTCGGAGCCCTGGGACATTATCCAGCTGCACCCGGAGCTTAAATCCCAGTGGCCGCACATCAGGGCGCACTACCGGCGCATCGGGCTGAGCCACACCGAGCACATCATCTGGTACCTGGACCCGGCACACCTGGGGGCGCATATCGGATACCAGCCATCGGTGTTTTATTTCGGACCGGGTGAATGCAGGTACTGGGGTGATCACGCCTGGCTGGAAACGGTCGACTACATCAATTCGAAAAACAACTTCATGGCACTCGCCGCTGAACTCGGTGTCGACGTGCCGAGGACGCGCTGCTACGACTCGGTTTCGGCTGTCGATGCAACGGCCCTGCACGAGATCGGCTATCCCTGTTATCTGAAGGCCGCAGTATCTGTCGCCGGGGTGGGCATTTACCGTTGTGAAAATGAAGCCGAATTCGCCCGGGCCCTGTCCCTGTTTGCCGATGACATTCCGGTGCAGGTTCAGGAGGAGGTCGCCACCAAGACCTTCCTCAATCTGCAATACCAGGTGCTGGGTCAGGAGTTGATACGGCTTGCGGCCAGTGAACAGATCCTGGACGGTTTTGCCCACCAGGGAAACCGGGTACCGGCCAGCCACCAACCCTGGGCAGCGGTGGATCCCATGGCCTGCTGGCTGAGGGATCACGGCATGAAGGGCATTTTTGCCTTTGATGTAGCCGTCGTTCAGACCGATACGGGCTTGCGCTTTCCCGCGATCGAATGCAACCCGCGTTATAACGGTGCCTCCTATCCCACCCTGATTGCGCAGAAACTGGGTTTGACCGAATGGACAGCGGTAAACCTGGATACCCGGTACAGAAGTCTGGCGGATGTCGACCTCAGCGACATTGAATTCGACCGCAAAACCGGTGAGGGTGCGGTGGTCGTCAACTGGGGTACGGTCAGTGCAGGTAAACTGGTCATCCTCATGGCCGGCAGCCGGGACTACCAGGAGGCGCTGGCGGTAGAACTCGAAGCGCGCCTCTGATAGGGTTGTCGACCCTGCCGGCAGGCACACGGGTTTGCGGGCCCCCGGATATTCGACAATCCCCCTATGGCACATACGGGTTCCTATTCGCTCATGGTTCATGGTGGAGCCGGGGCGCTCGACAACGTCAAGGACCATCAAACCGCTGTCCGCTACCTGGAGAGTATTCGCCGCATCCTGGAGCACGGGCGGGAGGTCCTCGAGCTGGGTGGCTCGGCGCTGCAGGCCGTTGAGACCTGTGCCTCCCTGCTGGAGGATGATCCGGTGTTCAACGCCGGTTGCGGCTCGGTGCTCAATGAGCATGGCAAGGTGGAAATGGACGCGGCCATCATGGATGGTCGTGACCTGTCTGCCGGTGCCGTGGCCGCCGTTGACAATATCGCCAACCCCATCCAGCTGGCCCGCTACGTCATGACCGAGAGCGAACATGTCATGCTGATCGCCGAAGGTGCCATGCGCTTTGCGGACCACTGTGGCATGGAGCGTGCAACGGAAGACTATTTCTATACGCCCGATCGCGTCGAGCAGCTGAGAAAGGCCCGCCTCCGGCACAAGATCATGCTGGACCACGATGATACCGAGGCCGACAGCGAGGACCAGAAATACGGGACCATTGGTGCGATTGCGCGTGACGGGCTGGGCAACCTGGCTGCCGCAACCTCGACCGGCGGCATCGTCAACAAGCGTATGGGTCGGGTGGGGGATTCACCCATCATCGGTGCCGGTGTCTTTGCCGACAACGAGACCTGTGCTGTTTCCGCCACCGGCTATGGCGAGGATTTCATGCGCACGGTGATCGCCAAGACCATATCCGACCTCGTTTACATGAAGGACATGGATGCCACGGCGGCCACCGCCGCCGGTATCGAGTACCTAACCCGCAAGGTCGGCGGCCGGGGTGGTGTGATCGTGATCGACCGAGACGGTAACTGCGCGAGCGGCTTCACGACAAAGAAAATGATCCATGGCTGGATTGAACATGGCGGGGAAACGGTGGTGCGCTTTTGACCGGCAATAGGAAGGCGACATACCGCATTTTCATGTTCTGATTGACAATGGATGACGCCGAGCGCGACAGAAAGATCCTGGAATGGCAGGACAAGGCCCGGCTGGCGGCGAAGAAGAAGCGGCCACGCAATCTCTACGTCATTACCCTGGACCCCGAGGTATTGTGGGACAGCGAGTTTCGCCAGGCGAACCCGGGGTATATCCAGGGCATGCCCTGCGTCTATGTCGGACTCACCATCCATGAACCGGGCGACCGCTACGCGCAACACAAGGCCGGCTACCGCAGCAGCAAGTACCCGCGCAACTACGGCATCGAACTGGCGCTGGAACTCATGGAGGGGTTTGAAGCCGAGGGGCTGGCTGACGAGGAGCGGGAGGCCGCACTGGCCGAGTGGCTGCGGAAACAGGGCTGCGCCGTGTGGCAGAACTAGGAGCAAAGTAGGAGTGTTCCCGGTAACCCATGCTTGATCCAGATCAGGCCTTACAGTGTTAAGCCGGTCATCTCAAGGAATAACAATGTGGCTGATCCCGTTGAAGGTTATAATATCAGGCTCAATACCCAGGGAAGATAATGGCAGACACACCAATCGATAGCCGTAAATTCAGACGCTACAGGATCAGGCTGGCATGTCACTTGCAATTGAATACCGGTCAGCTACTGCATGGCTACACCCGGGACATGTCGTGTGACGGTGTGTATCTAGAAACCCAGACCCGGCAGACACATCAGCAACATCTCAAGCCTAAAGTGGGTGACGTTGGGATGCTCGTACTGCAATACAAAAATAACGGTCTTCCGGACACGCTGAAGGTCGGTTGCCGAATCATGCATACCGTGGCGAACGGAATGGGTGTTTGTATTTTTTATTCCAGGATGTCGCTAACCGACCAGAAATCAATTGGCATGATTATGGAGAGCGGATCAGGTGCCACGTGAGGAAAGTGAAAAAGGGGATATTCCGGTTTTCTCAACCAATGGAGTTTCATGTTTGGAAAAGCCGGAATGTCCCTTTTTTGGGTCTTCCCCTGATTGAGTGGGTAACACATCAATTCAGACGAGGCGCATTCCTTCTGATGGCGAGGTTGCTGGCCGAATGAATTCGGCCCTACAACGGTAGAATGAATTTGTTCCTACTGTAGGGTCGAATTCATTCGACCAATGGTGTTTTCGACCAACGGTGTTTCATCGTCATCTCTTATCCAGATGCAATCCCAGTGCTGTGGTGATATCCGTGAACAAGGGATGGCGATTACGGGTAACCGTGGTGATGCAATAGACCTGATGCTGCAGGGAA